>NZ_QSUR01000001.1:0-472243 GCF_003439055.1 Bacteroides sp. OM05-10AA | reverse complement strand
ATAAGAATGAAAAAAGGACGACAAGATAGAATCGCGGAGACGCTTACAATATGAAAGCATAGGTGAAAGGCAGCTTCTTCACCCTGTATCGCTTTATTCATCAGCTTTTGCAATGAAAGGTGAAGGGGGAATGAGAATGTGGAAACTACAGTGTTGGGGCATAATCGTATTATTATATCGCTGTCGATTCCATTTCATAAGATGATTCATATTCCAATTCTACATATGTATTTTACCGATGAATTAATACCACACCTGTTTAATATCTCGATATAAGAAAATTCGTTCGTCTTTTCCTCTACTTCGATTTTTTAATAACAGCAAAGCATTTTGCGGGACATTATGGAATGTCAGTTCAAAATCATCCGCTACTTTTTTCTGTATTGAATGCCAACCATCCATATCCCAATAAAACAACTCGTATGTATCACCAATACGAACATTGTTGTCATCATTACGTGTCATATAGCCTATTCTTCCAACAGATTCCGGTCTGCCCAAATCCAATCCAACCCAGCCATCCCTCAACGTTTTAGATGCAAAAAAAGTCAACGGATTCAAGTCAAAAGCTGCAGAACGGCTATAGTGAGGATTTTTGCTTCGTTCTTCAGAACCTATAATTGTTCCTGTCAATTTCTTATTGCCTTTATCAAAGAACATTAATTCTGCAATATTACAGCGATATGGTTTAGGACAGATATAACGCCAATAACGATACTTTGTGGTATCGCTTATATTCACGCTACCCGATACGCTATACTCTTTAAACGTATGCACTGTAACAGCATCGCTAAAATCCTCTTTTTGGGCAGCTTGAAACATGCTGTACTTTAAACGGAGTGCTGCGGTAAACGCTTTACGTGTTAAAGGATATTTCCGTTTTAGACTAATGCTTCTTTTATGTGCGCTGTCAGGTTTCAAGAACTCCAGTTCACCTTTCTCATTCAACAAAGCGGGATAATTGAACGGACGAACCCTTCCGTTTATATAATATACCGGCAGATAGACTGCTCCTTTCTCTACTTTATCAAAGGTAACCCGCTTACTTTCTTTTATTTCAGAAAAGCAAATAGGAATCCATTTTTCATTATCAAATACTGCCAGATACGCATATTTTTCTCTGCGTTCTCTTTCCCCGGAAAGTACAGGAAAAGCAGGGTTAATAGTCGTCCCATATTCATCTGTAACGTCTTTCATAAACACATTACGCAACGTTTTCGGAACACTGCCAGCTTCCTCATTCAACCGGACCAAGCCCTGATTGGGAGAATACGTTCTTCGATATACTTTTCCTTTGCATTCGCCTGGTCGTAGGAAAGCTAAGAAAGGTTCATGTCCTCCTTCACATACCATTCGGCGATCGTGATCTATCAGAATACTTAGCCACGAATGCGCATGCGCTTTTGTAGGCCACTGCAAAACGAAATCATACGAAACCGCAAAACCTTTACTACGCATGATAGCTAAAGCTGTATTTGTCCTTGTCTCGCAAGAGTTGGAAGGAATATTGCACCAAAACGGAACCTTATATAACGCATGCCACTTCAAAGGCTTTTTCAAATCGACAATAATGGTATCACGCAATTTGATATTAATAGCTTCTGCCGCATAATAAGGTGTTTTATTCCAGATATCGTTATAAAAATAATCAGATAACGTGTCATTAGCTATCGGTTTCAACACATTGCGCCAATCATCAAAAAACTGAAACTCTACGCACTTATAAGGAAGCATATATTCACAAAATTCATCGAATGCAATGCCTCTTGCCCAACTCCCTTGTTGCCAATCCTCAAAAGCCGCGTCTATACTTTTTATCAGATAGTTGGCCTTTATGATAGAGTAATCTTCCTTAAATTCAAAATCATCTGATGGAAACTCTAACAACAAATTATTTAATTCATTCACCTGTTCATCAATCTTTCTGTCGGAAAAGATTATCTTTTCAGCTTCGACATAATATTCCTCAATATCTTTCCCTATATACGACTGGTGTCCGGGCATATTCATTATCAAAAATTTGGCAGCTCTAAGTTTCAAACTATCGGCTTCATTTTCTTTATAATGCTCCAACACTTTTTCGAGTTCCGAACGATTGTTGCCTGACAGTGTCAGCACCTTTTCCAACTGTTTTTCTTCAGAGCTTTGACAACTGAAAAGCAAAACAAGAAAAAGAAAGATGAATGTAGCTTTCATTTTGTATGATTGTTAGTTTATAATTAAATATTCTTTTTGCGCAAATAGTTTCTGGCCTCTTCCTGTATGATAGCAACAGTGTAAGATGGTATCTTTATCCGTTTATTGATTATTTCTAAAGCAACCCGTTCGGCAAGTATACAGTTATCAGATTTTACATAGATCCTCAAAAGTCCTTGTAATGGAAGAAAACGGCTAGGACACATAAATTGTGCCAGCTTATAGCGTCTTTCAGCCTCTTCCCAACACCCCATCTGATAGTAATTATCAGCTAATTGCATTTGCAGGTCATATGTATTGATATAAGATTCGCAATGCAAGAATATGTTGACGCTTTGTTTGTACAATTCCACATTCTTCAATTCTGATGCATAATTGTACAAGAAATAGGGATTGCCATTCCACTCATCATATAGCTTGGTAAATACAGATAATTCGTTATCCAGCAAACCATTGTTCTTTTCTGCAACCAACGAAATTCGTTTCCATGTACGCTCGAAAAGAATATTCTTAATCGAAAAAAAACAGAATATAAAAAGAATAATCAATAAAAATGGCTTGTTGAAACGTATTGTTCGTAAAACAACCTCCGGTTGATTAAGTGAAGCGAGGCAGTAGATAGTCATGAACCAAACAAAAGCATATTTGAATGGATAAGAAAAGCAGGAAAATATAGCAATAGAAACAATTGCTAGTAAGGCTGGAGTATCAAATGACACATTACTTCGAAAAACAGCAACCAACAACAATAAGAATAAAGCGATTCCTATAAGTCCTTGTTCAATCAGCAACAACAAATACTCGTTAAATGAATGATTCGTATTCCCTGCTAACATTCTTTCACTTTCAGCAGCATGAAAAGAAGACAAATATTTGGCTTGTTCCGGCATGTAATCCGCCTTAAAAGAGCCAAGTCCATTTCCTCGAATCATATTTTCCTTACACAATCCGGCAGATACTTTCCAAATCAGAACACGACCGGAAGCGGAAGCTGATTTCAGATAAATCAGTCCAATGAATAAACCTATTAGCAACAAAGTGCCTCCGCTAATAAAAAAGATGCGCCTTCTATGAATTAACTTCCGATAGCGGAGAGCGTAAAAAAGAAGTGTTACTACGCATAAAGTAAGTATCCCTGTTCTCGAACCGGATAAGATAACGACTATAATGAGGAGAAGACACGCCATAAACTTGAGCGTTTTTCTTTTTCCATTAGAAGTCTGGCACAAAAGAAAAGGATAACAGAGAACGATGCTTGCTGCAAATCCGGCGGGATTATCAAAAGAACCAGTAACAGAAAAATAAGATTGAGTTTCTATACACCCTACATATTGCAGCAAGCCATACAAGGCCGACAAAACTCCAACGACAGCTAAAATGCTATTAAATGTTTCTGTTGGATTTTTTCCATTACGCATCAACACAAAAAGAATCCATCCAGATACGATGTATACACTGTGTATATATTGTGATGTAAAGAGACTGCAAACGAAAACATATCCCATAAAAACAGTAAAAGACACAAATAGAAAATCAACAAACAGGCTAATTTTTCGCTTCCAGTTCCCTATGCAAATACCTCCCCATACTATGATGCCGACAACGAAACTTATATTTTTAGGCATAAAATACCTATCCATAAACCAATCAGCCGATAAGTATAAGGTGGTGATAAGTAAAAAAGAAAACGTAAAAACATTATCACTGAATAATTGCCTTAACTTGCAGAATATAAAAGAGGGAGTCTGTATTTGCATTGATAATAATTAATTCTTCTTTCGCTCCCAATCCCTTTCCTTTCGGATTGAAAGAAAAATGAAGCGAGCACGATTCATCAGGATTTAATTCATACTTCTCCACCGATGCTTGTGTACATCCACATCCAGTTTCGATCTCTCCTATTTCCAACCTGGCATTGCCAACATTGGTGATTGTAATGCTATCACGACAAATTATATCAGAACTAATTATTCCGAAATCGTGTGTATAGGAAGACAGGGACATCTCTGCCTTCCTTTTTGGATTGCAAGAAACGCAAATCAGCAGAATAACAATAAAACCAAGGATTTTACTCATTTTTTATAGTTGTTGATGATGAACTACTCGGAATAGTCTCGATGAAACGGGGTGGATCACCGATCAAACTATCTAATATCATTCGGCTCTTCTTTTTAAATTCTCGTTCTTTCATAATATAATCCCACCATGATAAAAAAGCATCTCGATCCGCTTGGGGCATTAAATCGATAATGCGTAAATATTGAGAGAGTTCAGGCTCCCTAATCGGGTATTTTGTCCTTAAATCACGAGCCAACATGACTCGGATGACATTCGGATATTTTGCATATTTTTCAAGAAAAGTAAACCGACCTTCTGAACGCTGTTCAGTTTCTGATATATCCAATAGCTTACAATTCTCTATATTAGTACTATCTTTCGCCATTTTTCTACGTTCTCTATTCCAATATACAGCATTCCATTGGGCTTCTCGCTCAAGAATATAAGTATCATAATCTTCATTGATGGAAGTGCCCGATACATTAGCGTTATCGTCCCAATCAACCATACGAATATAGATATTACCCGGTTCCACAAAAAGATTAATATCAGTCCCTTTATGGAACGGTGGTCCATCATAGGATATTTGTGCAAAAAAAGGCTTTCGTGTGACAGTTCCTTCGTAAAAAAATTCCTTGCCAATCACCTTTATTTTTATGCTGTTGCCGTATGCTTGTTTTTGTCCTTCCCTTTCTTCAAGAAGATACGATTTATCTATTAATAACACATATTTACCATCTAAAGAATTATCAGGGAATTCACCCCGAATCGTAAATTTCTCTTGCCCCAAAAGCAATTGAGCAGAAAATACGAATATAATGAGAAAAAACAGTTTCTCTTTCATATTAATTACACTTTAACTCTATAAAATCATTTTACAGTTATATCAAGCATATTATTTACCCGTCTTTCAATAAAACGAGGAGCATTACGATTAAGACTATCGGTCAACGCTCTTCTCTTTGCCCAATACTCCTCTCTCTTCATTGTATACTCTCGCCACTCTATCAAAATATCTCGATCCGCTTTGGGCATTAAGTCAAGAATACGTAAATATTTAGCATCCACCAATCTTTTATTTAATTCCTTAACTTCCAAATAGCGAGATAACATTACTCGGATAACATCCGGATATTTGGCATATTTCTCAAAGAAAGCCAATTCACCTTCTTCGAAGCATTCAAATGCAGAATTAAAAGAATGGAAATTATCATCCTTTTGAGTCTGCCCTTCTAACCTAATAGTTCGCAAAACTCTATTTACCAAATTTCTCCGTTCAATGACACAAGTGGCATAGTCTTTATTGATAGGAGTACCCGATACGTTTCCTTCCTCATACCAATCAGTTATATGGATATGGATATTCCCAGGTTCTATTACAAAAGAAGTCGCACTTGTCTGACCACTGAATGTTGGTCTATCATAATAGATTTGCGCCAAAAAAGGTTTACGCATAGTTACCCCTTCATAATAGATTTTTTTATCAGTTACCAATATTTTTACTTCATCATCAGATGCTTTCCATTTACGTTTGTACTCATCAGGAAGAAAAGATTTATCGGTCAGTATTATATATTTTCCATCCAGCGAATTATCAGGAAATTCACCTTGAATCGTGTATTTCTCTTGCCCGTAAAATAGTTGGGCTATAGATACAAACATAAATATGAATAGATATTTTCTCATGATAATAATTAAGTGTTACAGAGACTCCGTTTCTTCTCTTCGCATATTTAATTCTCCTAAAAAATTGATACTTTTCCCCTGCTGCAAGGTGATATAAATGCTCGCACTTCCATTGGAATATACCTTAATATAAAAGTTGCAATTACCTATTGTTGTATTTGCTGAAAACTTGATGTGAGCATTTTTCTTTTTATCTATATCCATAGTATATTTTTTCAAAGGAGCCTGAAAGTAAAGTTCAGCTCCTCTCCTATATGGTATATCAGCTTGACCGAGATAAAGAAGATCAGAAAAAATAGAATCATTTTTAATTTCTATTGAATAATCAGACTCATTCAATAATATAGGATCTTTACATGGAAGAATGCAAATACCTACATTTATCTTGTAGACTTTTGATGTAACAATCTTTCCGACAACTTCCGCCTTTTGTTTCTTTTGTTCTTTTTTGCTTTGGGCAGAAAGAATCGGAATTTCTACCAGCATTGTCAAAAATAGAACAAGAATTTGCCTTTTTACTTTCATATTAGATTATAACTTAAATATGGATGTATAAAAAGCCTAATGAAATACGGTTATAGGACACGTACCATTACTACTCTCACAATTGCCTATTCCGATTTGCAAATAATCATCATTCGATTGACAACTAAGCATAGATATAGCTATTAAAAAGGTTAACACAACCATATTCAAGAAAGCTTTGCTTTTTTTCATAAAACTATTTTTAAGGTAGTAACATATAGAACACTTATTCTCCCGCTGATTGTCAATTTCATAATCAAAAACACGTCACACAAATCACAATAAGACTAAAATTCTACTTATTTTTCATCGTTGTTGATGATGAATTACTCGGAATAGTCTCGATGAAACGAGGGGCATTGTTACGTATACTGTCCAATAATGGTTTGGTTTTTTTTTCATATTCATACTTTTTAATAGTATAGTCCAGCCAAGCCAAAAGAATATCCCGATCTGCTTTAGGCATTCGGTCGAGAATCTGTAGATATTTTGGAAAATTAGGATCCCTTGACATTCTTCGTCCGTTCAATAAAAAAGATAAGTGGAACCGTACGACATCCGGGTATTGGGCATATTTCTCTAAAAAGAGTAATTGATTTTCCATACTTCTCCTTGTGATCATATAGGTATTATAATCTTCATTAATAGGAGTACCTGATACCACACCCTCATCTGCCCAATTAGCGATGCGGATATGAATATTACCAGGCTCAACTATAAAATACAGGCCGAAATCCAACATCTTTCTTTTTGTCCCTGCACTATAAAGATACGCCAAGAATGGCTTTTGTGAAAGTACACCTTCATAATGGAATTTCCCGTCAACCACCAATATACTATCAATAAATAAATGTTTAATTCGTTCTTTTTCTTGACTAAGAGCTGAACTATTAGTCAAACGCAAATAACTATTATCTAACGAATGGTCGGGTAATTCACCCTGGATAGTGTATTTTTCTTGTCCATAGAATAGCTGGGCTATAGATACGAAAATAAAAATAAATAGATATTTTTTCATTATTACGGCTATTAAATATTACTCTTACAATTAAAATTTACTCCTCATCTGGATAGCTTTTATCACAACTGCTTTCACAATTTCCTTCTTTTGTTCCTGCAGCCGATAGACAAGCATCTCTTACTTTTACCCAGAATTTATAATTATCACCATTGGGAAATTCACTCGCAGGTAAATCCTCAATATTCTCGTTAAAATGATTATGACATTCCATTATTTCTTCTTTGGCCGTTTCCGCACAATCTTTTTTGCATTTTTCACGTAGTTCTGCATTGGTATCTGCTCGCGTAATCACGACTTTGTACATTCGACTTTTTTGTCGTGCCCTCATCAATTCTAATTTAGTAAAATCAGCATCTTTAAAAACGTCCCTGACCAAAGAAGAAATACGATTACGGTTAGCTTGATAATCATATCCTGTCAGAATCTTTAATTGAGTAATTGCTTCGGTACGAGTCTCGATATTAAGCAGATTTTTCCGGAGTAAGCGATATTGTTCCAAGTCTTCTTTAGACAATTTAGAGATTGCGTTTCGTTCTCTTCTCATGTCCTTTCCTATTTCTTTTTCCAAATTCTGATAAGCTTCCGAAGCAATAAAAAGATCAGCAGCAGTCACATCTACTGCCTGTTGAGAGTATTCGTCAGTTTCATCCGTCTGACAACTAAGTACTAAAATACTGATTAGAAAGGCTAATCCAATCATAACAAAGCCAAAATTTCACTTTTTCATAAGAATTACTTTTAGAGATTACTAATTTTGAATATCTTTTTCAGAGCAATATCATATATTTGTAAAAATTGTATAATTCACTTCCAATTCCATCTATATCACATAAGATAAGGAGCTATATTTTTCCATAATATTAGTACGAAGAAAAGTTTATCGCTCTTGTTGTTACAAAGGACGACATTTATAAATTGAAATACAAATTTCAACCGTATACAAATGCGTATACACAGCCAATGTATACGCATTTAAATATGGTTTTTAAAGAAAGATCATTCTAAACGTAATGATTTAATAAAATCAGTAATAGATTCACAAGAAACATTCATTTTCTTTTTCAATCTACTACGGCGTATTCGAAAAGAACTTCCTAGAATATGAAATAACTCTGAAATCTGCACATTACTAAAATCAATACGTAACAAAAGAATAATATGTATATCATCTTCAGAAAGTATAGGATAATAATGCCTCAATTTATAGATAAAACCATCCTGATGAAGATTTATCCAAAATTCTAATTTATTCCAATCACAATCACTTATTGCGGATAAAGATGTAACATAGATTTGTACGTCATAGACAGTCTTCCATTCTTCTTCATTCATAGCTGGATTTTTATCTATTACAATTATGCCCTATTTCACCAATTCACCATTGATATAAAGATTCTTGAAAGTCACATCTTTCGCCCCTTTAATATCATTTACTCCTTTGGCTACATTATTAAAATGAGAATCCTCTACACTGATGTTATATACATGTTTATCATCCTCCAGCCCTATAATAAGCACCCCCAATTTACTCTTCTCGCAAGTCACATTTTTCAAATGCACATTACGGACAATCGGGTCAAACCCTCTCTTACATTTCTCCCGGTTCTCGTATTGCAGATTGATGCGAAGTACAGCTTCACGACATTGTCCTACCGTTACATTACGCACATATACATTTTCTATAAGTCCTCCACGGCAAGTGCTCGTCTTAATACGAATGACACGATCCAGATTCGGGCTATCCATCCGGCAGTCTTCTACAAACAAGTTACGGTAACCACCGGAAATCTCACTGCCGATCACTACTCCTCCATGTCCATTCCTCATCATGCAACCACGTACGATAATGTTCTCACTGGGAATATTCCATTTACGCCCGTCTTCATTACGTCCTGATTTAATGGCAATACAATCATCACCCGTGTCAAATGTACAATTCTCTATCAACACATTCTTACAAGATTCAGGATCACATCCGTCTCCGTTAGGTCCACGATTGAAAACAGTTACTCCGCTAACAATCAAGCTCTCGCAGAAAAGAGGATGAATCACCCAAAAAGGAGAATTTAACAAAGTAACACCTTCAATCAAGATGGTGTGGCAGGAATGTAAGTTCAATAGCTGCGGACGCATACCATCTTCCGGCTTCATCAGACGCTTGTAGACAGGAGTAGATGTTTCACCATACATCAACAGACGTTCACGACCTCCATTGCGTTGAGCCACCATGCCTTCTTTCCAACCATACTTTACGGCTCCACACATCGGCCACCAAGTTTCCATGCTACCCTGTCCGTCAATTATACCTTTTCCGGTTATGGCAATATTACTTTCGCCATAGGCATAAATCAAGGGGTGAGCGTTATAGCAATCAATTCCCTCCCAACGGGTTAACACAGCAGGAAAGTAAAGGCTCTGATCCGTAGAGAATTTCAAGACAGCTCCCTCTTCGAGATGGAAATTCACATTACTCTTCAGAGTGACAGGTCCGGTATAGAAAGTTCCTTTGGGCACAATTACTGTGCCACCTCCTGCCAGACTACACTGTAGAATAGCTTGATTTATTGCTTCATGGCAAGGATTAGTCTCATCATCTGTTTTTGCTCCGAAATCTGTTATAAGAAATGTTCGTTTCGGAAAAGAGGTCCGTTTAATCTGTTTTTCGATGCGGGCACTTTCTTTAAACGCCTTATCAAAATCAACAGTATTCGCATAAGTTACCGCTGCCACAAATAGCAGTATAAGTAGTAAATAAATAGTTCTTCTCATCATAATGCATCTCTTTTTAATCATTTATTTTTTGTTTTATTGAATTGTAATTCCCATCAGGCCGATAACAACATCGTTCGAAAGTGTTTCCAACGTCAGATGGCTTAATTCTTTAGAAGGATTCAAAGGCATATCCAAAAGTATGCCCGCTCCCCCCTCAATGGAACGTCCATAAACACCCTTTATTCCTAAGTCTTTTCCCAAGTCATTACTTACCATACCTGTCTTGAAATGAATACGATAAGGACGAGGAGAAGATACAGTGAATGCCTGACCATCGACATAGAAATCCTGCTCAATAGGACACCAGTTATCCGGATTCACTAATTCCAGCACATCGGAAGTACCATCCGTATAGAATACACGAATGATACCATTAGCAATGCGGCACTGCATGTGGTTAGTACTACCTGCCATCATCAAATAGGCATGAGAAGCTCTACCGGAAAGCGGAATACTCAAACTGTCGGGATAATTATCCCACAACGAAGTAAAAGCAATATTGCTTCCTTGAGCCAATGTTCGGAATGGCACACCCAGTTTGGTAGTCAGCATCTCATCACGTACCAAGGCACGCAAACCTGCATCATCAATATCAGCTGTTAGTTTCGGGTGACACCACTCACCAATGCCCTGAATAGGAAGCGATAGAGTGGTATAAGGTGAACGGGGAGTGAGATACTTATTCCGGAAAATATCAGTAACATTCGCATTGAACAGAGAATCCATATTTATCATCCGGCACTCTAATGTATTCACCTGTGAGAAAGGGAGAACGACCGATGATTTTTCTAATTCTGATATTTGTATATTCACAGGCTGCCACCATTCCATTTGTCCCTGTTTCATGCGAACAAAGAAAGTATGATGCCCTAAATGATCGTTGACTTTACTTCTAATAGATGTATCACTAACGTTCGGTTGTACCAAAACTCCCTGCGGATCATATATTTCACCGAATACCGCCCCTAAAATGGATGGAACACGGATCTCCGCTAAAACCTCCGCCTGTATTTCAGGCAGAACCGGATTCAGACTGTTTCCTTCCCACACAATTTCAACAATTGCTTTTTTGGCAGAAGAAGCAGGAATAACAACCACCGGATAACCGGAAGCAGCTTCCGCAAAGCTCCAGTCAACTTCTTTCCCATTTACTTTCACAGAATGAATCCTTTCTCTCCCGACATTCACTTGTAATGTCAATGCCAAAGGTGCCTTAAAACGTTGCTCTATCCGGTAAATATCTGTATCATTCTCCCTGACAAAGTGATAGGTTATGTCAGGCAAAGAAATAGAAGCTTTTGACCATTCTGCGGGAAATCCCGGACGAATCACCATCTTCCCGTTCAATACATCGGGTAAAATGCCATACAATCCTTGTACCAGTAATCGGGAAGCTACCCCTATCGGATCTCCAAAGTCACGATAACACTCTCCACGGGCAGCATCATAAAAGCTGACTTGCCCCAAATTGCCGGGACTGTTACCTAGATACATACCATCCAGAAAGGAGCTTTTCATCAGTCGGCATCCTTCCTCCGGACGTCCTGCCTGAAAATAAGCCAAAGCTGTATGCATCACCTCTGCAAAAGCCACATTATTGATACTCCAGGAATAAGGTAACCAATTGGTAGTGGCAATCGTTGCATATCCCTCTTCCAGTCCATCGGCACATACGGGAATATGAGGTATTTCCGTATCGACATAGCGCGTAGCCTGATAAGCCTGAAAAGGATCAGCAACTTCACTATCAAGTGCATGATATATAGTCCACAATCCCGGGCTTTCATGAAGCCGACGATGTCCCATGAAATCCTGATACTCCGCCCAGCAACCTTTACTCTGCATCCAAAGGCGTTTATTCATCGCTTTCAATATTTGTTCGGCTTCCTTCTGATAAGGTACAGAATCTTCACCTATCAAGGAAGCTAGAAAAGCTGCCATTTTATTGGAACGATAGTTGTAAGCTGATGAATGGGTGACAGCACCACTATTGTAATAAAGTGCATCGCTTGCCCAGATACAAGCATAAGCATCATATAAGCCATCATTGTCCGGATCATAATTTAATTTTTCCCAAGCAAGATGACGGGTAATTACAGGCCACATTTTACGGACATACGCTGTATCTCCCGTCCAGTTGAAATGCCATAAGAGTTCATCCATATAACAAAGATTCATGTCATAATGATGCATTTGATTATTGCGCCCCGGATTCCGGCAAATATAACCGTTACTATATTGAGGAGTTCCCCAACGTTTTTCCGAACGTGCCAGATTCATTGTGGAGTCCTGTGCCGGATGCGGAATTGTATTCGGAACATCAGTCACCTGACTGGCCGCATAAGCATCAAAATGAGTACGTGCCCGATCATGCCATCCTAAAGCATCACCGGTATACCCGGCTCTCCACCCACTCAATGGCATACGCCAGCCAATAGCACCGTGCAACCAGACTTGCCCATCCCAAATTCCATCGGCAGCTGCGACCAATGCACCACCCAAAGTGTTCAAATAAGGGTCCGGCGTTTCTATCTTCAAATGAGAAGCCAATGCCAAAGAAGCTGCCTCCGCTTGTTGATAGAGTTTACGGACATTATAGTCTTCGGGAACCTCCCCACGTACCAAGTATACTTCTTTCTGCAAGGGAAGTTCACCAGTGACAAGGTCAGTCGCTTCGACAGGAAGTTCGAAGCAATCAGCCGGATCTACCCCCATATCTCCATTACGACTCAAACGTTTTCCGGTAGCTCCCCCATGTTGCCAACGAAGTATAGCTCCTTTAGGCATATTCGAAGGAGAAAAACGCCAAATAGCTCCATCCATATCGGCTAATGCCAATACAGAAATACGCAGTTCTCCTTTTCCCCAAGACGGGTCCGTCAAATAATAGGTACGTTTTCCAGCCGAATAACGGGATTCACAATGCCCGGTGCAGTCAAGCGCCAATTCTGTTCCGTCACGAAGAATGACTTTGAAACTTATATTTCCTCCGCGTCCGTTATTATAAAAAGCAAAAACCGGTCGGTCACTTGTTTCTACCCGAAAGGGACTGTGACTACCGTACAAAGCACGGGTATACCGATTCTTACCATTGACACAAACAAACTCATCACCATCGGGACGATATTGCAACGTCCTTTTTGTACCTCGCAGATGTTCATTCAAGGAAATGGATTCTTTAAAGTCACCGATCTGCTTTGCCTCTCTTTGAGCATTTAATGGTATCGCCGGCAACATCAAGAGGCAACAAACTGTCAGCTTTCCTTTTAAAATAAGATTCAGATGAAAATAACTCATATTTTTTTGTGTTTGATTATGGTAATGGCTTCAATCCTTCCCAACGGACATTCCAAGTTCCATCTTTCGGAAATCCCGGATTAGTCTCCGTACATCCGTCCCAACCGGCACACATCATCGCAATAGCAGTCAGCAAGCCGCCATTACCCGGTAAATAAATACGTAAACGACCGTCCTGATAATTATGACCATTCGGCAAGTATGTGTTTGTGCGTTTATCCATCAGTAAAGCTCCGACGGCCTTTTCCGGTTCACCCAAACGGGCAGCATTCATAGCCGTCATCGGATAATCCCATCCCCAGGTTTTACCCCAATTCCAGTTATCCCAAATCCAGTGCAATGTATTTTTCATATAATCTTCCCGGATAAGTTTATTCATCGGAAGAATACCGACTGCCCCTAATACTGCCATGTGGTCGGAAGTATAACGAATATCTTTATAAGTATCTATGGCTGTTTCAGCAGCCAAATAAAGTCCATCTGCATTATAAGCTAGAGGTGAAAGTTTGTCGAGCATTTCATCCCATTCCAGATTACGCTGTTGCCCCATGCGCTCACGCCATTGTTGGGCGGTCTGCATTGCAAAATGCCAGTAAGAAAGTTCAAAAGGAGGATTAATTGTTTCTGCAGCACGTAACGTTTCTTGTGCGGGGATGGCACCTTTCAACACATAGCGTCCTTCCAGTTCATCATAGGTAGCAAAGGAATACATAAATTCAGCTGTCTCTTGTACTAAACGATTATATTTCTCTAGTACTTCTTTAGTCGGATCGGCACGATAAAGTAATTCTGCCAAATAAATTAGATGAGGTTGTTGCCAAATCAGAAAACTTCCTACTTTGGAAGGGGCTTCTGTTCCTGAAGGGTCGGTCATTTTCATCCAGCGAACACCATCAAACCCTTGTCTTTGGGCTATTTGACGCGCTATCGGTTCAGCCTTTTCATACCAGCCTAATGTACGGTCAAGTAAGTTGCTACGATTCCAAAGAGCAAATTGAGCTTCGTGCCACCAGATCATTTCAAGATGAAATTTACCAAACCATGAATTATAAGTAAGTCCCGTCTCTTGCGGAGGAGTAGTACCTGCACTCTGAATAGCAAGCAAATATTGGCTAAGTACCACACGTCGTTCCAGTTCTTTTGCCCGTGGGTCCGTACATGCCGAAAAGTCAACAGCCGCACCTTCTTTCCAGAAAGAGTTCCAATAGTTTTTTGCTTCTTCCTGAATCTGTTCCACGGTGACAGTCTGCGTAGAAGGAGCTTCACTAGTAAAAGCACAGGTAAAAGCCAATTTGTCGTCTATCGGGGTCAGGACAAAATAATGCTTTGCTTTTTCATTCAAAGTCGCTTTCCCTTCCCAATGCAAAGTTATATAATACTCTGTACTATCTAAAGTGTGCTTCAGGACTGCAGAAGATTCATTTTGAGTAACAATCGTCGTCGTATGTTTATCAATGGCTTCCCAATTACAAGCATCATCACAGTGTCCTCCTGTAGGATACGGAAAGCGAAAACAAATTCCGGTATGTGCCTTGGAGGTTATATGAGCAGCAATCATATCACTGGAAGGATGGCAGACAGTCTCCACCTGATAATCTTCACCATTTAATTTAAACCTGCTCTCAATTTTTCCATTCCACAAACAAAGTTTCTGATGAATATCAGTCACTTGTTCAATATCTGTATCTTCTTTCACGTCGAAACCGACAATCCCTAAATGAAGACGGTGTGGATTGACACGAAACCAGTTAGCGGCATCTTGCTGTCTGCCTTTCTCTTTGAACTGTGTGGCATAAAGTTCTTTCTTCCCTCGCCCAAAATCGTACTCTTTCAGGGTTTCTTCCGGAGTGAGTTGTTCCGGATTGGCAAAGCTATGCCATCCCCACTGACTTTGCGTTCCTAATGGAACACCTTTGCTGTAATTGTCCGGAAATGTCTGCAAACCGGTTATATCTACCGTATAAGCAAACTCTCCATTTCCTACAGAAAGGGAAGCCAATGAATCGAATGCCGTAACAACGGGACTATTTCTTTCTACCAGCGCCTCACGGTCAATAACGGACTGTTTTCCGTCTCCGCAAGCTGTCCAAACAAGAAGTGCTGCAATATATGCTGCTAATGTTTTCATCATTTTTTGTTATTGTTATTTGCAAAAGTATTTATATTTGAAACAATGACGCGGATTCTCATTCAAAAATCCGCGTCACCCCAACCTAATCCACACCCAAGAATGATTTGAGGATTTTTTATTTTAACTTCCATTTAATGAAATAATCTCCACTCATTATTTTGGAACGGATGGCTGCAGCATTGCCAGTACTTTCATACTTTTCCGAAATATATTTCGCCATGAAACTATTATCTTTATAACGTTTCGCCATACGAATCATAGCCGGATAAACTTTTCCTTCGCACGCCATTTCCAACATCATTTCTTTCAATATTTCTTCGTCATTATTTTGCACATTAGATGTGAAGGTACGTGCTCCTAGGTTACTATAGCTTACTTCTACTCCACGAATCCCTCTGTCACCATATTTACGACTACCAATACCTGTTGTCCCGTTTGAATAATAATATACAGTACTGTTATTCGTCCAATGAGGAGTAATACCATACCAATTCCCGGAATAAGTACCTTCTTCATCAATATCAAACTCACTAGAGTAAGCATTGACCCCTACATTAATCAGTGCGTCTACTACAGATCTTCTGCCTAATTGATTGAATGCTTCCGCCAACATAAAATAAAGGTCTGCACCGCGGTAAGTATATACGAATACATCATCGCGATAAGCGTTACGTACAGGTTTAGAAGTTGGACGGAATTTACTGATAACCCATTTACCATTGTATTCAGATACCGTATAACCCATTCTGAAATCTTTATCCTTATTGCCCAGCGGCCCGAATTCATTATTTCTGAAACGTTCTACAGCAACCTCTGCTGGTGCCAGCCAATATTTATTCGGATAATCAGAGTCGAAATGCTTCAGCAGGCTGTTCGTCTGCCTGTTTTGATAGTCATACATAATTGCAGATGCCGATTCATAGTCATACGGAGTCTCGTTATTAAAGAAATTGGTATAATGGCTGAACAACATATCATTACGTAAGAAAGCAATAGATTGATTCGTGGTACTTTGATATATACTATTCATTTTATTAAGTATCAGGTTGATACATTGCTGGTATCTGCCTAACCACAAACAAATCTCTGCATATATAGCATAGTAAGGAGGAGTCATCATATCCCAACGACGATATTCACTATTTGCCAGTTCTGTATCCGGGTCCACCCAGTCTTTCCACGCTGTTTCGTAAGTCCCGTCAATGTTGTCATAACCAATATCTAACAGATTCTTGCAAGCTACCATCGTTTCGTCAAGATTCAATATATCAAACTGTGACAGGTCTCTCAACGAAGTCATTGGTTTGTCCACCCATGCCACTTCTCCGTAGATTTTAGCGATTGTCATAAACATCCATGCTTTGATACGTAGCGTACTACTAACTAATGCTTTATAGTGGCTTTCATTAATAGAGTTCTTTTCTTCGTATGCTTTCAATTTCCGAAGATAATCGTTACAAGCATTTACTACTTCGTAGAATCCAGAAGGGTCTGCGTATGAATTACCGCTTAAATCATCATCGTAATTGTACAAATTGTAGAGTTCTGTGGGTGCCGTTGCAGTCGGCACCACCATTTCTCCCCGGAGTTCATTCAAATAAATCACTTTGTCTCCAATGGCTTGCATTTTGGTCATGATACCAATGTAGCCGGAGTACATCTCACTTTCTTCTGATATATAATCCTCATTATCCAATGTAACATCCGTATCAGGATTGAAGAAGTCATCGCATCCTCCCAATAAGGCAGCCGTCAGAATAAAAGCAACGTTTAATAATATCTTTTTCATCTTCATAATTAGAATTTCAAGTTAATACCCAGTTTGACAGATTTCGGTTGCATCACTTTCGCATAATCAAATCCTTGTGTAGCATTGCTACCTGATGAATAAGCGAATTCCGGATCCATTCCCAAATATTTGGTAGCGGTCAGCAGGTTCTCCCCTGTCACGTAAATTGTTCCTGAACGGAAGAAATTCCAAACCGGTTTGTCGAAATTATAGCTTAGCGTAATACTCTTCATACGCAGGAAAGATGCATCTTCAATCCAACGGGAAGAGAAGTTGTTATTACCGATAGCATCTCCATAACTAGCGCGTGGAATACTAGTAACCTGTCCTTCTACATTCCAACGATTAGTCACTGCTACACTTTGGTTAGAGAAAGAAGAAACTGATTCCAATGTCCTTCTTACCGCATTGTATGCTTCATTTCCTTTTGAATAAGAGAATTCGGCCGCCAGTGAGAAATGCTTATAACGAATATTGGTATAGAACCCTCCAAAGTAATCAGGAGTGGCACTACCCAATGATACATAATCTTTAGAATCAATACGTCCGTCATTATTCTGGTCTACATAACGTACATCACCAGCACTGTATGCCTGATTGCTGCTGTTGATCAATGCGGCTTCACTCGCTTCCGCTTGGGTAGAGTAGACACCGTTTGCTTGCAATCCGTAGAATTCATATGGATTTCCACCTACACGACTTACTATCATCGAACCGTCACTATATTGAACAGTTTCCTGACTATTTCCGCCCAATGATTTAATCTTACTCTCCATGAAAGAAATATTACCTCCTACAATCCATTCAAAGTCACGCATACGAATGAGGGAAGCTTGTAATGAAAGCTCCACTCCATTATTATCAATTTTTCCGACGTTTGCATAGTAAGCAGATGTTCCATAGATCGCAGATTTTCCAATGTTCATGATTACATCTTTGCTTCTGCCACGATAATAATCTACTCCCAGACTAATACGGTTTCTCAAGAAAGAAGCATCCAGACTTAAATTCATCTGGGAAGTTATCTCCGGTTTCAAATGCGTATTCGGGATTTGGGTACGCATAATACCCGATACAGCCATATAGGGTGAACTACTATAATAAGATTTTCCATAATTGGAAGAAAAGCGACTGTTTCCTGTCAGGCTGTATTCTGCACGCAAATCCAGACGGGTGATCCAATCCTTGTCTATAAGGAAAGACATATTCTTCGCCATCCATGTGATTCCGCCCGACGGATATACTCGGAAATGGTTGGTGTATCTTCCGTTAGCTGAAGAACCGTCAATAGACATATTCAATGCAGCATTCAATACATTATTGTAAGTATAGTCAATGTGACCATAAATATTAGCCCAGTTCCATTTATTCTGATAACCGTCGAAATAACGACCGATAGCATCAGCCGAACCCAGTACCTGATAGAAGTCATTGGTTGTGTTGCGAGCGTACGCCCCGTCGTATTCCTGCAGAGTGGTCAATATTTGCACTCCTGCCATAGCATTCAAAGCATGACGGCTACTGAATTGCTTGCTGTAGCGTGCGTTTAGGTTATAAAAATAATTAGTCGTTTCGTTTACACCTTCCCGTATCGTATTTTCTTCAGTACCATATGTATCTGTAGTAGGAACGATAGTAAAATCTGTTCTGCCTGGAACGAAAATATGCTCCTTATTATAGTTATAATAAAGCCCGAAGACACCATTAAGAGAAAAACCGGGAAATATTTTATAATTGAAACCTGCCTTAATATTCACATCATATTGGCGACTGTTCGCATCCAAGTCATTGACAATGGCTAACGGGTTACTTACAGCAAAGTCCATATTTTTGCTGATTCCATAATAGTAGTCGGAGTAAATCGGAGTAAATTCTCCGTTATCAGCCTTCTGATAGGGAGCAAGCAACGGAGACTGCGCATAAGCGGCGAGTAAAGGATTGGTACGCACATTCATCCCTTGTTCTTGATAATTACCGTTGATATATGCCAATCCGACAGTAGCATAGACTTCAAAATTCTTACTTACTAAGAAGTTTCCGTTCAACTGTGTATGATAGCGGTTCTGCTGAGTACTTTTCAGTATTCCGTCTTCTTTAGAGTAGCCCAAAGACAAGTCATATTTGGCGATAGCATCACCACCTTCTACTCGAAACAGATTTTCTGTCACAAATCCGCTCCGGTAGATTTCATCTTGCCAGTTCGTATTGTTATTGTAATAGTTGGCGTATCTACTATTAGTTGGGTCGCTCATGAAAGGGAATTCGGTAAAGAACTCATCCATATTTCCGAAATAACTCATTCCCATGTCTGATAGATAAGAACGGTAATCTATACCATTCAGCAAGGGCATACGTTTGTTATTCCAGTTGACACCAAACTGACCGTAATAACTGATTTCCGTGTTCATATTCTCCGATGTAGCACCATCTGTTTCAATCAGAATGACACCGTTAGCACCCATAGAGCCATATAAAGCCGCTTCCGCACCTTTCAAAACGGTGATATTTTGAATATCATTGAGGTTGTAAGCCTGAAAGATATTACGGCTCAATCCGTTAATCAATGGTGAATCATTTACGTCCGGTATATAAGGAATGCCGTTGATGACTACCAGTGGAGCATTATTACCCACAAAAGAACGTGTTCCGCGAAGATTGATGAAACTTCCCTCTCCTGGCATACCGCTGCCACGGGTTACTTGCAAACCTGCAATCTGTCCAGCCAAAGCGCGATCTATCTTCATACCAGCAGGTACGAAATCTTTTTTAGTGATATTCTCTGCAGAAGTAGTCACTTCGTTCGTTTCAATACGGAAAGGCAATACTGTTGTTTCATTATATTTGTATTCCGATTCAGGAATCATAATGATCGTCATCTCCTTACGATTATCCACTGCTTGAAGCACTGTATAATATCCGGCAGCCCAGACAGAAATAGTGGCTTTCTGTAGATTCTTGCATTCAATTTGAAAAACTCCGCTCTTATCCGTAGTGACATTTTCGCTTCCGGTGACGGATATTACCGCACCCTCAATCGGAACATTCAGGGTGGATAATACTTTACCGCTTATTTTGCCTTGTTCCTGTGCATACAGATTGACAGCGACCAAGCAAAGTAACAGGGTGAAAAATAAAACTTGTATCTTTTTCATGTTGTCTTTATTTTCATAAGATTAATAACAGTCCGCAGTTGGTCTTAAACACCAGTGGTATAGTGCTGCTTCAGATAGATTGGAACCTGATCCACTAAGACGTATCATAATTTCGCTGGCTTCGTCTCCCGGAATAGTGACTGTACCTACAGCACCTCCATCACGATCATATTTTGATTTATTTTTAAATCCTTGTGCAACAGCTTCATCTATTCCTTCCGGATATCCGCCTCCGCCACGATCATAGTGGTAAGCAGATGCATTATTAAGCACCGACTGAGAAAGAGTGGCTACAGGAATTTCTTCTCCATTCTTGATAATTGAAACGGCAATCGCTCCTAAAGTTTTCTTTTGTCTGAACCCCATGGTGAGCGTATATGTTCCAGGAGGAACCTTATAAGGAGTAGCCACATAGCGAGTTCCCACAGTTTCACCTCTAAATGGTGTATAATCAAGCGTATATATTTGATTATCAGGATCTGTCAAGTTAAAATAGAGAACTCTGTAATATATCGTAGGGAATCCTAATGCTGCCCATCCTGCGCAGTTCGCTTCATCCGTTTCACTAATCTTGTTAAATGAGAGATTGGTAGTCTTGAAATACGTATCTTTATCATCGGCACTCAAATATTCGTAGTTTCTGAAAAGCTCTTTAAGGCGATATATCAATACGTTAGTAGGTATCTTCATTTCAGTGACATGGTAAGCTACTCCGTTACTCATGGATATCGGATTGTCAAGATCCACTTTCTGCACGGTCGTGCGCCATTGTTTACTGAATACAGAAGTTAAGTCCTCATTGCTTTCAAAACTGGCTTTATCATAAATCTTATTAAAGAAAGCCGATTGAAATATCCAGTTTTCCAGAATGCTGTCTGCACGTGTCATATTCCAGTTCTCCAGATTTTTCCGTGCTACGCTTAATGCGTTATTGATTACGTCATTGGACGGGATTAGCATGGTAGCACTGAGATTTTCGGACATGATGTCAAACTTTACCTTTTCAAAATAAGGAGCTCTTACGGTAAATACCGAGTCATATACGGTATTTCCCGTATTGTCTACTCCTACCACTTTACTCGCGTCTCTGTCAAATGTCAAAACATTACGTGACAAGATCATTTCACGGAAGATAGAATAATCGTCACCCAAATTTTCTATGATCTCATACATGCTGCGCGGAGCATTGATAGCCTGATCTAACAAATACAAATATCCATTGGTCAGTTTAACTACCCGAGTTACGGTTGCATTATTAAATTGAATACTAGAAGTATTATTTTCCCCATCGGTTTTACTGATATTCAAATATTTACCGCTCCACATCAAAAGACGTTGTCCGTCTTCCAGATTTGAAGGTGAGATAGAGGCATCAGAGATATAGGTCTGAGCGGTGTATATAGGATCATCCCCCGCTGCAATGCTTGACTCCACTGCCAGAATGGTGTACATTTGTTCTTTCGCCAATAATTGTTCCACCATGCCTGTTTCGCTGAACAGCTGGTACATATTACTTAAAGAGGATTCTTGAGCCAAATAATCGGTAAGGGATTCATTGACAATGGAAATCTCCGTATTATTAACCGTACTGGCGTTTTGAGCATAATGCTCATCCCATGTGTTAGTACAACCGCTTCCTATCAATCCGATAAGGGCAATGCCGAGTATATATTTTTTTGCTTTCATGGTTTATTCGTCAAATATGGGTTCAAATTCTAAATAATCTAAGTATATACGATAATCGGATTTATCACTAGCAGCAGGGTCTGTCAATACCAGTCTGAATGTGTGAGTAGAGTTTTCTGTAAATTCTATCTCATCATAAATCACATCTTCATAACATCCCAACTTGTTGCTTTTGAGAGTAGTGGTTGAACTGGTATACGGTGCACGTGTGACTGAATGATCTCCATCAAAGCTGAAAATCATTTGTCCTCCGTTACTTCCGCCGCTTTTTGTTCTGATAAAATCCATAGATGTAGCATAACCAAAGTGTAATGTTACTTTGTACTTTCCCTTGATGATAGACGGTGTTTCCATTGAAATCCAACCTGTATTACCAATGTTCAACATTAGAAAGTCATAATTGCGGGCAGTTTTCCAGTCATTATTCGTCCGGGTAGTAAAATAGGTAATATTATAATATTTATCAAAAGCTCCTGATGGATTCTTTAGTTCATATTCATAACAATTGAGTTCTGAGATGTCGCATTTCTTCTCTGCCGTTCCAAATGATTCCTGAAATTTAATGCCCTCCTCTCCATGACCGTCTGCAATCCAGTCTTTGATAACAGAGAAATTACATACATCAAACAATACAGTTTCCGGTTTTACATCCGCAATCGGCAGGTAAGTGGAAACTTGATGAATATAGCCATTCTTAGCTTGCAAATTACAAGCGTCTTCCACAAAGACAGCTTTGTTTGCTTCGTCCTGATAGTTCAAGTAAAATTTTCTATCTTCCTCTTGGCTTATTCTTACCACATTTCCTTTACACGATGTGTTCCATATCTTAGAAGTCGCATTTTCACTGTCGAAACTTTGCAAGTTGTTCAAATCATAACTTCCGGTCAGGATGTGATAGGCTACATATTTATACAATGCATTCTCCGGATTACTATAGTCGCTGCTTGCTCCCAACAGTTGTGCTAAATCAGCCAGACTATTGACACCTGTATCATGAAAAACATCATCCGTTACAGCTAACAGTGTGTAATTGCGTTTCTGCTTGATAGTTTGTCCCTGATCATTTTTCAATTCATCATAGATAATGTCCAACTCTGCTCCCCATCCCGTCGCATCTAAAGCGGATTTCAAGAGAGTGTAAGGACGTCCGCTTTCGGATATCCGGGCATATACGCTTTCAGTAAGCGGAGTTAACGTATTTCCTAACACATATACGTAACCGTTGGATACCGGATTTGCAAATTCAAGCACATGGGCTTCACTGTTCAGATAAACGGACCGCATACCACCACCGCCATTTTCCGCACTTCCGAATGATACCATCAAAATATCGTCAGAAACAGTTTTCTTAGCCAATGCACCTTCCTTCTCAATAAAAGTTGCTTGATTAATGGTGTCTTGTATAATATGATAAGACACCAAATTACGTGCATATTCCGTTCCCAATTCTTCGATGGAAGAAACCCCTCTCCGAGTGTAAAACTCCTGTACAGCTGTATTGTTGGGAACAAAAAGAGTGAAGCGCTGGGTAGCCTGATTCACCGCATTGTATAAGTCCGCATATTTCATGATGTGAATCCATTCGGAAAAGTCTTCCGACCTGCTGGATAAATAAGTTGCAGCAGGCTGTGTATCAAAGACCACAAAAGTGTCTCCGTCATACGGATCATTACAAGCTGCACATAAAACGATGAGCAGCATCCAGTATATTTTTTTCAGTTTTTTCATCATATATCGTTATTTAATTATTCATAATAAGGATTTTGTGTCAATAACGAGTTGTTGAATATATCTTCAGCAGGAATTGGCAGATACCAAGCATTATCGTTATCCAAAACAGAACTCAGCCATTTATTTTCCGCAGTAAGGTTATTCTCCATAATGATTGCTTTAAAGCGGGCTTTATACTTGAAGTTTTGCTGCTTACCGTAGCGCAATAGGTCATACCAACGCTTGCCTTCTGCTGCAAACTCCATGTCGCGTTCGTCCAATAGCATTTCCAATAACATTTCTTCAGTAGCTTCGTTAATATTGTCCGCACTGACTTCACTTCGTGGGTTTAGCTCTGAACGTTCGCGTATCTGATTAATTATAGCCAATGCTTCTGTCCAGTTAGCAGAACCGCCGATACGAATCAGTGCTTCCGCTTTCATCAACATTACGTCTGCCATACGATAGATGATATAATTGGCATCCAGAATGGTGCGTACAGCTTCCCGGTCGGCGACTCCCATTCCTGAATATTTCCAGATAATACCGTTGTCCGGATAGTTAGCATAAGCAGTACCTGCGAACGAGCCATAATAGGTGCGACTTATTTCATCTCCTCTATGTTGTGTGTATTCATCTATTAAGCGAAGAGTCATCGGCTCAGAATACATATAAGAGTCTATTGTAACATCAGTGCCATAGGGGAAAACCTTGGACGGGCTTCCACTTCCCTGCGCATAATTGGTTTCATCATATTGTATTTCAAAGATAGATTCGTTACTGTTACCGGGATAGAACATATTGAACCATTGTCCGGGTGTCGACATAAATACTGGTCGCATAGCGGCTGTGGCGTTGATCAGGTAATCAGCATAGGTGACACACTCTTCGTAATCCTCTGCCCAAAGGCAAGTTTCCGCCATCAGTGCGTACAATGCCCATTTGGTAGCACGTCCTTTGGTAGCCCATGTTCCGTCAAATGTTTCTTTGGCAGCATTGGTTGCCAACGCTGCACGTACATCACTTCTTATCAGCTCCAAAATTTCGGTTTCGGATGACTTGGCTACATCATTAGGCATGGCATCGTCTACGTAGGGTTCGGTAATCAAGGGAACCTCTCGAAAGTTACGTACCAGATACAGGTATGACAGTCCGCGTAGAAAATAGGCTTCTGTCAGATGTGAGTTCATCCTCGATTCATAATAACTCGCATCTTTGTCCATCACGGTTGGTGCATATTTCAACACAGCATTCGCCATACCGATCACTTGGTAGAAGGTACCCCATTGAACTGTTGATGTACTGGGCAACACCTGAAAGTTCTGAATCAGACCGGTTTTTGTTCCTCTGCCAGGGACGATGACGGAACTTCCTCTCAACTCTCCCCAATTGATGATATAGGGAACACAAGTACGTAAACGACTGTATCCCTGAGCGAGAATGGCTTCCACATCTTCGGAAGACTCCCAGTACATATCGGTAGATTGCTTATCTTTGGGCAGAACATCGAGCCAATCGCTGCATCCACTCACCAACAAACTTCCGGACAGTAACAATATAGTAAATATCTTTTTCATGTTCGTAGATCTTTTAAAAACTTAAATTAAAGCCGGCAACAAGTTGAATAGAAGCCGGTGTAGTAGCACTATCTGTGGCATATGTATTTTCGGTCTTCACTTCCGGATCCTGACCGGTGTATTTAGTCCAAGTAAAGAGGTTGTATCCAGTGACATATACATCAATATTGCTAAATCCCCAACGTTGAATTATTTTTTTCGGCAAGCGATAGTTGAACGACAACGATTTCAAACGCAGGTAAGAGGCATCTTCCACAAAACGGTCGGAACCCAGTGTGTTGTATCCTTCTCCATAAAGTGCACGCGGAATATCTGTCTGATCGCCTTCATTACGCCAACGTCTAAGGACAGCCGTACTTTGATTGTCAATTCCACGCATGGATTCATTATTCAGACGGGTAGAGTTGACTACGTCCTGTCCATAACGTCCGTAAAAAATAGCCGACAGCTTAAATTGCTTATAGCTGACGTTGACACCAGCACCTCCGGTGAATCTCGGATTAGAGTTACCTAAATAGACAATATCATATTGATTGATGACACCATCATGATTTATATCCTCGTAGAGAGCATCTCCGGGAGCTATGGTAGCTGTTCCATTCCGCATAACAATCGCGTTACCGGAAATATCTTTCATCACGTTGCCATCTGCATCACGTGCATACGTAGCATCTTTATTCTGACAAACACCTTTGTAGCGATAGCCGTAGAAAGAACCCATCGGGCGTCCTTCTTCTCTACGGTATGCATAGATGCCATTACCGAAGGTATAGTTTTCTTCGGTATAGTTATCCGGCATTTCCGTAATCTTGTTCTCGTTGTGAGCGATGTTAAAGTAGAACCCTACACGCCAGTCTTTATTTTCAAACGGGACGGCATCAACACGGAATTCCCAACCTTTATTCGTCATCTTTCCGGAATTCATGTAGCTGACTTCATAGCCATTTCCATAACCAATACTAGTTGGCATTTTAACTTTCTTTTGCAACAGATCTTTGATATATTTCTGATAGACATCGACCGTGAAGCGAAGTTTCCCTTTTAAGAAAGAAGCGTCCAGCCCTGTATTATATTCAGTGGTTGTTTCCCATTTCAGGCGATTGAGCTGCATGCTGCTCGGGGTAATGGCGCTCATATCCATGTAATTGTCTCCGGAGGCGTACGAACCCAGATAGAGCGAAGCGCCAGAGGCAGCATTCCCCGTCTGTCCTAAACTAAAACGAAGTTTAAACTCATCCATCCAATCGTTCGAAAAGTCCATGAATTTCTCATCTGCCAGATGCCAAGCGACACCGACAGTAGGGAACATTCCTAAACGTTCCGATTTACCCATAGTTGAGTTGCTCTCTAATCCCAAAGAAGCATTGACGATATAGCGGTTCAACAGAGTATAGTTCATTAAAGCCACACCGTTGATGCTACGCGTCTTAGAATCTCCAGAACTAATTTTACGTACGGCACTTCCGATAGTAGGATCGGCAAGACCGGAAGAAGCGTTACCGGAAGTTTCACTTCCATAACTGGATTTAGTCGTTTCCACAGTACGGAAGACACCGGTCGCAATAATGCTATGCTTATCATTCCAATTCTTACGATAGATCAACTTGTTCTCGGTATTGATGGTCAATTGGTCAGAAGAAGTATCTGTACTGCGGTTTGCATTACTGTCAGTCCAGGCAAGTCCGGTAGCTACTTGCGGCAAAAACATGCGTCCTTTCGTATTACGGATATTCATGTTGACATTACCCCAATAAGTTAGCCCATTCAATATGTTGTATTCAATGTTGAAATTCATCTTACTTTCCCGCTGGATAGTTTTGTTGACACTCTCATTCGCCATAGCAATAGGATTGTAATATCGACTTTTTTTGCTGTCAAAGGCCGGATCTAATGTGGAATTTTCATTGTGATTGAAATACTGTGAAGTATAATTTCCAGTCGCATCGTCAATATAGTAAGGAGATTTGTTTGGTGCTTTACGGAAAGCCTCTGTACGTACATTGTAATAATTATTATTTCTCGTAGACTGAACAAAAGAGAATTGCGTTGTAAAAATTAACTTGTCAGAAAACTTGTAACGTACGTTTAACGAGGAGTTCAAACGACTGAAATCGGTTCCGACAGTCGTACCGCCTTCATCCAGATAACCTAAAGAGAAACGGTAAGTTGCTCTTTCTCCTCCACCACTCATAGAAAAAGTATTTTCCCATGATTGCGTATTTCTACGTACTTCAGACAGCCAATCTGTATTCTGGTTATATTCGTCAAAATAAGTCCAGTCCGGCTGATAACCGATCTCCGGTGAATTGTAAAGCATCTGCAAATAGCTGGCAGAGTTAGCAAGACCAATGTAATTGGCACTATTCCACAGAGCATCGGAAATTAAGGCCGAGTATTGATTACCATCCAGCATCGGAATACTTTCCGGTTCAAACTTGGCGGAGAACTTGGAAGAAAAACTGAAACGCGTTTTTCCCTGCACTCCTTGTTTTGTTTTGATGACCAACACACCATTAGCACCTTTGGTACCCCAAACAGCAGTAGCCGCCGCATCTTTCAAAACCTCAATGGATTCAATATCTTGCGGTGAAATATTTAGCAAGGCACCCAAGTCATCATTGTTGATGGTCGAAAAATCCGTATTATCGTCAATCTCAGCCGGATAAGGTACACCGTCGACTACGATCAACGGCTCGGAATTGGCGTTCAGCGTACTTCCACCACGAATCTGGATAGAGGCACGTGCACCGGGGTCACCACCGCCTAATACAATGTCGACACCACCCAACTGCCCCTGCAGGGCATCTTCAATAGAAGTAACCGGAGCAATAGCTACCAAATCTTCCATATTGACTTTCTGTGTGGCAGAAGATTGCTCTCTAGAGCTGATACCCATGTCGTTACGTTCTATTCGTTTTCCCGAGATTACCACCTCATTGATAGACTGTGTATCGTCTTTCATGGTGACATTCAGCCTGGTCTGACCATTGTACTTGATTCGTTGGGTTTTCATTCCAATATAAGAAAACACGATGGTCAGATTATTTTCATTTGGTACTTTCAAGTTGTAAATACCGTCCATATTTGTGATAGTACCGCCTAATGAACGGTTTTGGGAATTAAGGATATTAACATTTACTCCCACCATAGGCTCTGCTGTCGCGCCAAACATCTCGGTCACTTTACCGGACAGGACTTTAGCTTGTCCAAAAGCTTCGCCGGCAGTTGTCGCGAATACGATAGCAATCAGTATGTATTTTAATAATTTCATAATCTCTATTTTTCTGTTAATCAAAAGACGTCATCAATCAGGTGGAAACAACCCTCTTCGTATGCGAACGGAAAGTAGTAATAGTCTGGAATCACATGACATTCTTTGTATCCTTCCAACTGGATACTCAGTGAAGTCCCGTTATCTGTATAAATCAGTTGTGGCACAGTCGCTCCTTCAGTTTCTGCTGTACGTTCACTCCAATAACGTCCACTCTTGAAATCAGATCCAATATAAGGATAAGAAGCTATCACATTTTGTTTGGCAGTCATAAAGTATGAGTTCAGATAGTTTGCCAATTTTGCTTTATCAAAGTCACCAGTCAACTCACCATTGGCATCAAATGAGGCATTGGTTGCTCCCGGAATCCTATTATCCAATAAAGCTTGTTTGATAGCTTCATTGGTAGGAATAAATGCGACAAACCGTCCTTTTAAGAAAATATTCATCAGTACTTGATTAGATATAATATCTGTTTGACGCAGTAATTGGGTAAAGCAGTAATACGGATAATTCCTGTCCGCACAAATAGCAAGATTGTAATTCAAGTCACCACTTTCTGCCATAAATAGCTGATTACAATCAAAGCTGTAGGCACTGCCGTTAGAACCGTCTTTCAGTTTCGTAAACGGGAAGAAGACCTCTCCATTGAATTGAGGATTCAATTGCTGATTGAAAATAGCATTACAAGTAATTTCTCCGTCCTTAACAAACCAGAAGTTCCAACTGGACTGCGTAGGGATTACTTTCATTCCATCCTCCGGTAATTTACTATCCTGGCCACTAGGAATGCTGGCAGAGTGTAAATACATAATATTCTGTTTGACAGAACTGCTGATTTCTGACCAACCATCATCCCCCATTTCTTCCAATCCTTGAGTACTATAAACGGTTCTAATACCTGAAGCATCGAATTGGTCCGCAGTGGGAACAAGCATAATATATTTCACTAAATTAGATGTGTAAGAGGATATCAGGGAAGACCCTCCCAATGCATAAAGGAAAGAACGTGCATCCCGATATTGGAACAAAGGTCCTACTACAGACGCAAATGCACTCGGCTCCTGAATCTCGTTCATTCCGTAGAGTGCACCATTCACACACATGATTTTTTCATTCAACATTGCCGGATTGATATTGATTGGCGAACCGAGTAAGGATTCCAGTTTTCCTGTTCCTATTTCTTCGGGAAATACCAATGAGCCACCATAGATAAACTGGTATAGAAAATAGTTAAGAGCCAGTGGATCAACCTCTCCCAATGAAGAGTAACCTCCGACTTTCCAGAAATTGTCGAAGAAATGATTAATGGCTGTGTTTGACGGTGCAAAGATGCTGTAAGCGGTAGCAGTCAATAACGTAAAATTTAGATAACTGCTTGTAGGCCATTCACAAGCAATGTTCGGCAGACTGTTGTGCTGATACTGATAAAGGGTATCTACCCCGTATGCGGCAGCATAGGAATCACTTAATGTATTATCGGCAATATATTCACCGAAGGAATCGTATAAATTGAAGAAGATAGAATATTCATCTTGTTTCTTCAATTCGGTATAAATTGTTTCCAATGGTTCAATCACCCGATCAATCGTATGAATATAGCCATTATTAGCAATTATTCCGTATTCTTTTACTGATGCGTTAGATACGTTGAATCCATTTTCTCCTGTCCAAGTAGAGTTAGGATAAAAAGCTTCGTAATTGCTCTTCGCATCAATACCTTTCGTCTGGAAATAGCGATAAGAGAATACCGGCAAATAGCGTTCCAAGTGGTACACCATAACAGAAGACCCTGTAGCAGTTGTCTCAATTGTTGGCGCATCACTGCTTCTTGTTCGGTGTTTGTAATACAGACCTGCTGCTACACTCTGCTCTTCTTCCGTTTCCGTATTTCCCGTCGGGCGGAAGTTTACCAGCTTCTCCTTATTATAAGAATAATAAAGAACGTGGTAACCTATTACTTTTTTTACCTCATCTACAGGCATGTCGTAAATAGTGGCATAACCTTTTTCGTTTAGATAGGATTGGAAAGCGCTATCGTCTGGTGCCATAATAGTCAGGATTGCTTTACCTTCAAGCATTTGCTTGAAACCGGCAATCTCAACTCCTTGCAGGAAGATGGAATAGTTTCCGTGTTCACTAGAACTTAATACTTCCCATGCGTTGTCTGCTACCCAGTCTGGCACTTCGTAGTGCTCGTCCATATTATCTTTACAGGCAGTAAAGAGTAATGGAATGCATAACAGCCAAAGCATTTTTCGTAAAAATGTTGCGTTTCTCATTGTTTAATAATTTATGAATTTCTAATATATTGCTTTATTCTTCAAAAAAAAGTTCGATATCTAATGCATACTCGTGCTCTGGCACATAAGGATAATCAACATCAAATTCAGCTTCAAAATCAGCGTTAGAAAGAGAACCTCCGGGTTCTATTCTATCTACAGTTTCGTCAAAAAAAATAGTACCCAACCCTGTACATTGTGATGCAACAACCATTCTACATTTTTTTATACCATAGTATCTTCCCTCATCAATCAACACTTTTACTTTTACGTGATGAGTTCCATAGGTTAAATCAAAATAGCTCCAAACGTATTCATCGTTTTTTAAAAGCCCGCCTAATGGTCTAAAATAATCATAATGATCATCTATCCATACAAAACATTGATCTATTCTATATGCCTCAGGAGTAGAATAATTGAATATATAATCCTTAAAAGAATTAGCATAAATATTTAGAATAGCAACAAAAGTGGTTGTATCTGTTTCTATGCTTCTCGTTTGCACTGACTTAGATTTGGTTGCCTCTATAAAATAGTCTTCATTTGTACACGAAATAGCAAAAAAGACAATACAGGACAAACAAATAGCTTTTAGAAATCTGTACTTTTTCATAATATGATTTATTATTAGTTATTCACCGTATGCTTCTTTCCAAGCCTTTTCATACTCATCCGGGAATTCAAGAGAAAGAGCATAGTTCTCAATCATTGTATATCCGTTCTCTGCAATCCGAACAGCATCTCCTGCATTATTTTTATTTAGCCCCCATTTATCCTCAAAATCATCGGGTATGCCGTCACTGTCCGTGTCTATCGGACCGGTTACACTGACTGCAAATTCAGCGTTCCAAATATTGGCCAGTGGATATTGACGTTCTATCGTCTGATTACGAAAAATCATGCCTTCAATTCCCAATGAGGTTAGTTCGCTAATCAAAAATTTGTCGACTGCATCCCGTTCTGGCAAAACAGGACCTACATTCTCCACCACCCAATAGTAAGCTTCTGTTGCACTGGTTGTAGAAGAAATGGTCGGATGTAAAGCATCCGGAGCACTTAATCGATCTATCACAGCACTACAATAGGTATTCCAATTGCTTTGCGTAAGTTCAAATCCGTTCAAAGTACCATCTTTATCTTCATCATAATAGTTGCCTACACAATAGGAAAAGAATGTACCCGTACCTCCACCACCGGTGAGTGGTTTGGCGGGATTCACTTGATATTTAACTTCATAATATCCGTCTCCGGATTTTCGACATTGCTCTTCATCACCAATAATACTTGGGTCTACATCTACTTCCGCAAAATTCTGCCATGTCCATGCCGGTCCTTTAATAAAGTAATTGTTTTCAATCACCGTATTGGAGGTTCCAGCGGATTCACCTCCTGCATCATAAGCTGTTCCATTTCCCCAGTTATAGATTATATTATTAACGTATTGATTCAGCCCTTTTACTTTAAAATTACGGGTCTTATTATCAATTAATAGATTTCGGAAAATAGTAATTCCGTCTTTTTCACCGGTTTGAATTAAACCTCCGCAAGAATGATTCTGGCATCCTTGTCCTAGAATTGAATTCTGCAATGTTATGTTATAGAGTCTTTCCGGCTGCTTATCATTATTGAGTGAGAAACATTCATCTGTTCCCCACGTGAAAGAACAATGGTCATAAATTTGATCATGACCGTAAGCTGCCCCTCCCGCATCTATATTATCACTGCTACTAACCTGCCGACCGGCACGCATACGCAAATAACGTACAATCACGTTGTCAGCATTGGTAGAAGACGTTCTGCCATTGTAGAGCACAATGCCGGGAGCGGGAGCTGTTTGGCAGAGAATCGTCTGATTATCTTTGAATACAAGCACCTCTTTATTCAAATCAATCAATCCAGATACATTGAATACTATGATTCTGTTTGACTGACTAACAGCATCTCTAAACGATCCAGCACCACTATTATTCAAATTGGTTACAACATAAACCTCTCGATTACTACTGGCACGGGCTCCTTCCGAATTTCTACCGTGCCCCACTGCTCCTGGAAATGCTGGCGCGTTATTGGCAAAGTTAGGAAATGCAGGACCAGAACTTGTAGAACCACCACTTTCTTCATCCTCCAAAAATGAACTGTGAGGATTGATGGCAGGGTCTGCATCCTCCTCATCTACAGGTTCTTTATCTACACAAGCCGCTAGCGAGGAAAGCGAAAACAAAAAGAAATATAAAATGCTTGTTAAGCATCTCACGGCAATTGGATATGCCTTTTTTTGAAAAGTTGCTGTGTTTCTCATTTTATATATAAAAAAATAATTAAGAAATACTTATTTGATTAATAAATTAAATTCAAACCTAAAAAAATTGTATATCAGTTATCAAGTATACTTGATTATTTTGCTATTTACGCAATCAGTAGTTGAATATCTATTTTAATATTGATCCCATCTTTATACGTAAAAATCAAGATTTTTTAGTTATTAAGGTACAATGCCCCATTGTGATGCATAAGCATCCTGAATTTCTTTGGTATTGAAACATACAATCTCAATGTTGGGATAATAATCGATAGTAGCATCTATCCTAACTGAAGATTCGTCTAATTCATCCATAGGATACCATTCTGAATATTCTCCGTCATCCCATTTTACTCTATAATAAGCTGAATACCAAGATACTTCTGTTTCACCAATCATTGTATCAATATTCGACTGTAATTTAGCCCATATACCTGTTATTAAATATAATTCATATCCAATATCATCACCATTAGGTAATCTTACCATTTTATGCCAACTTACATTATTAATAACCATTCCATTTCTATCTATAGAAAGTTCTTGTTCACAATACCCTTTATAACAATATTCCTTTTGAGTAGAATTATATACAATTCCAAGAACAAAGTCAATATAAGTTGGCTTAGCTGGTTCAAAAATGGATTCCCATTGATAATAAGTATAAACACTAACGTTTCCGTTTACATAAGGACCTGAAGAACCATCGTCGTATGTTTCATCATAAAATCCTAATGTAATATCTAATGTATAATCATTGTTTTCAGCATAAGGAAAATCTACATCAAATTCAACTGTAAAGGCTGAATTTGTGAAAGAAGAATCTGCTCTTTTAAGAATAACTCTATCGTAAAGCACCATACTTGCTTCACCGTTCTTTAAAGTTACCAAAGCATTACATAGTTCAATCGGATATATATATGATTTACCATCATCAATTTCTATATTCAATTTAATTCGATGTTTTCCGAAAGGTATCATAAAACTACCTTTTACATTTTTTCCACTTTGTGGATAAAGGCATCTAGTATGATCTTCCTGATTATCAATATATACAAAACACTCATCTACATGATCACCTGTATTATACTGATAATCAAAATAAGGTTTTGTAAATAAATTCAGATTAACCATACATGTATTATCACTTGCCTCGTCACTTAAAAGTCCTTGCTGCGCATCTCTTTGCATCAATGCAGTCTCTTCATATTCCATAAAGCCATTACCATCACATGAGATAACAAGCAAAGGAATAATTAAAAATAACATCGATTTGATAATTTGTTCTTTTTTCATGGTACTACATTTTATTAGTTCATTAATTGAAACAATAGTCGAAAATTTCCTATCATTTCTACTTCTATATTATTTGTTCAGTTCAATACATCCCATAATGAAAGGGCCTGTTGCTTTAGCATCATTATCTCTCATTTTCTCTCCTATATAATATTCGAAACTGCCATCCCGATAAGGCTTACCACCTAATCCACCTACTTGGCAACATTTGGTTAATGTCAATGTTCCGTCCGGATTTGAAATCAGCAGTTTATCGCACAGACCTTTAAAAGCCTTTTCTGCAATGGCACGATACCGACTATCAATGTATCCCTTGTTCACAGCTTTCATATAGGCATACATACATTGTGTTGTAACAGAAGCTTCCGGGAAATTGCCTGTACGTGAAGGTTGGTCAATCACCTGATACCACAAGCCGTTTTTATCCTGGTATTTTGAAAGAGTTTCCGCTAAGCCCTTCGTCCATTTAATCATATCAGCATAACCTGAATGATCTTGGGGAATATATTCCAAAGCATCTACCAAAGCCATAAACCACCAACCGATACTACGTCCCCAGAAATTTGGGGAATGACCGGTTTCCGGATCAGCCCATCGCTGACTCCGATCCTCATTCCATGCATGATAATAAAGTCCAGTCTTGGCGTCATAAGTATGTTGATGGCAGAGAGTGAACTGTTTAACAGCCTCATCAATCCATTCCGGATGATTGAATTCAGCTCCATATCGAGCCATAAAAGGAGAAGCCATATACAATCCATCCAACCACATCTGATAAGGATATATTTTTTTATGCCAAAAACCTCCATCTGTTGTACGAGGTTGTTTTTTCAATTGATCTATCAAATTCTCGATAGCCAATTTATATTTCTCCTTTTGGGTTTCATTGTATAAATCAAAAAGAACTTTCCCGGAATTGATATAATCCAAATTATAGGTTTCTTTCTTATATAAATGAATATCTCCTTTATCATCTATCAAAGAATCAGCCCATGCTTCCACATAATCAAAGTATCTCGGGTCTCCTGTTTTCTTCCAAACCTGTAACATTGCGCAACAACCTACACCTTGCGCATAGCCAAAATACAGGCGTTTTCCATGATCCAACTGCCAAGCTTCTGGAAAACGGCGAATTTCCGAATCGGCAAATAGTCGATAATAAGTGTCGGGAGCAAAAGTATCTGTACGGAAAGGAACTGCCGGAAGTCCGGCTTTATTAAACAGATTCACTCTAAAGAAAGTCCCATAACCGTAGCGTACAGCTACAGGTACAGAGACATAAGTTGAAGAAAGTGTGATCGAACTTCCATCAATTACGGCTTCAGCCTGATAAAACCGCGCATCACTACCAGCAATAAAAAATCCTTTTACCGGTTCATTGCCAGGTGTCTGCAGGCCACCTTCCGCAAAATCAAAATCTAATGTAATTTCTCTCCCATTCACTTTCATAGATTTGTAGAGAGGTCCTGAATAAACAATCTTTTTACCATATTGCTTTGCTAATGCCCAAGCTGCCAGCCGTTCGCCCGGTGCAACTTTATTTCGTGGATGTATGTCTGTAGAATCGGCTGCATCCGTCACTACTGCCATACCAATGTTCTCAAGTCCACCTAACCATGTTTTTAATTGTGCTTCACGAATACCTGCCGGTTGTTTATAATGTGGTGCAATCTGTACAAAATAGAATGGCATATCCGGCTGATTCCACTCTTTCCGCCAACTATTTATCAAATTAGTAAATACTTCCTGATATTTCTCATAGCGAACAGAGTTAGACTCTCCCTGATACCAGATATTCCCTTTTACAGTATATCCTACTATAGGAGCAATCATACCATTCCACAATGTAGCCGGAATCTTGCACTTATCTTTTTCCCTACTCACCTTTTCCTTTGAATATTGTTTTAAGACATCGGCATACAGCGGATTATTTTCCATCACTTTCATGTTTGTCCAGGATTCGGCATGTGTTCCTCCCCAAGTAGACTGAATTAAACCAACCGGTGTACTCAATTCCTTATACAATTTACGCCCAAAGACAAATCCTATAGCAGAAAAGTCTTTTAGATTCTCCGGACTACAAACCACCCATTTTCCAGTACAATCCTCTTTTTCACCATCAGGTGCCATCTGATGTTCTACATGAAACAGACGGATTTCCGGAAAATCAGCATCTTTCATTTCTTCCGCTTCATTCAACATTCCTGTTTTCCATTTCACTTGCGGATTACGAGCTACTGGAAATTCCATATTTGACTGTCCGGTACAAAGCCAAACTTCACCTATTAATATATTATTGATATGAATCTTATTATCACCTTTCAATATCACAGACTGTCCGGAAGTGGCTGCCGGTGTTTGTATCATCAATTCCCAATGACCGTTTTCTGAAGTAACCACCTTATATTTCTTATGATCCCATGAAGTCTTTACCTGGATTTTCTCTCCGGGACGCGCTTTTCCCCAGAAACGTACTTTCGCATTTTGCTGAAGTACCATACTATCTGATAATATGGAGGGAAGTTGTATATCTGCATAAATTCCCAAAGGGAAAAAACAGATCAATAGCCACAGACAAAAAATAATTCTACAGAATTTCATTGTATTTTATAGTTTTAGATTCAATGTTTTACTAAATAAGTACATGTCAAAGATACCGTATTACATGACAGAATTAAAGAAAAGGAATATGGAGAATTCGACTTTCTTATGTAAATTCATATGCGTACAGCCTATCAGACGTCGTTTTTGTACAATTTTACAGGCCATGTACAATTTTCCAGTCTTTCTGCCATTCTTTTTTTAATTCACCTTAGTTATTTCAACCTTTCTTATGATGAGTGAATCAATTATGTTTTCATCTATCTTCACATCCTTTTTCGCCTTGATAGCCAGATTGTCGAAACAGAAATTGGATAATTTGTACTGATTTGATTTCTCTACAGCAAAAAAGGAATCGCAATCCAGGCGAATATTACGCATCGTTATATAGCTGGAATATGAGACCGGCATATCTTTGCGATCTTTCAGATCATAAAACTGTGTCCATGGAGCAATAAAGATGCAATTGCGAACATTCCCTTTTATGTCTTCAACCAAGATGTACTTATACTGTTGAGGAGTATCCGGACGCATTTTCAACCATAAAAGGCGTTTAGCCTGATCCAAATCACAGCGCCGGAGAATTATATTATGATTATAGATTGACTCACTTCCACAAGTCAGCACTCCGTGACAAAATCCGAAAGTACAGTCTTCAATAATAATATCACAATTGCCACCATTATCGGGATCTTGATCCGCCCATGGTCCTTTCCCGCCTTTTAGAGCAATCGCATCATCATTGACAGACATATAACATCCCTTAACCAGTACATTTTTACATGCATCAATATCAATAGCATCTGTACTGGGAGCTTTTACAGGAGAAGAAGGAGAATAGATATGTAAATCCAAGAGTTTTACACTATCACACTTATAAATGTGAGTCGTCCAAAACGGAGAGTTCACCAGCCGTACATCAGAAATCTGTACGTTATTACTATGGGATATATGAAGCAAACGGGGACGTAATTCATCCATATTAGTACATTTAGGAATAACCCGCCGCCGCAACCAGAATGATTTCCAGTATCGTTCACCGTTTCCGTCAATCGTTCCTTTCCCGGAAAGAGTAAAACCATCAATCTTATCAACATTAATCAAGGCAGAAAAGTATTTCAGATTCTGTCCTTCCATCCGTGTTTCTATTACAGGAAAGTTGCTAATATCATCACTGCCTTTTAATATAGCCTTTGATTCCAGATGTAAATGTGTTCCCGGTTTAAAGAAAAGTGCACCACTAAGATAAGTACCCTCCGGAATGACAACAACTCCCCCACCATTGTCGGATGCCAAATCTATAACGGTCTGGATTCTTTCAGTTTGTAGCAGTGTACTGTCATTCACTACTCCATAATCTGTAATCAAGAATTTCTTTCCCATTATACTGATATCAGTTTTCTCATTTTGGTAAAACCAATCCGGTATCATTTTACCATCGGGAAATTTCTCCTGACTAAATAGTTGTAAGCTACAACATGCCGCTACTATTAAAATTGCTGATTTTATCATTTTCTACTGCTTATTACTTTTTCTGCAAAAGTATCGCATCTGCCCATTCACCCCAAGCTTAAGGATATGGAGATATTGATTTTCTTATGGAGTTCCATGCAAAAGCCTCAAATACGACTTATTCGTATACAATATTCCATATCCGGATACACTTTTCTACATACCTAAAATCAGTACAGTTTCTCCGTCTCCTAAATAAAAAGCGCATCCTCTTTATAAAAGAAGACACGCTACAAATAGACTTTTTTCTTATATCGACGTTTGGAGATTTATTTTCCCCGGCAGAATATTATCTCGTAATCACAATTTCTCCTTTACGTCCGCCACCACGGAGAAAGAACTCATAAGTGTTACTACCCGAATCTTTTATTTCAAGCAGTTCTAAATCCGTACTCCTTGTCTGTTCACCTCGCACAACAGTCTTTAATATTCCATCAGTTTTCTGCCCGGCTGTGAGTCCTCCTTTCCAAGTAAGTATATACTGTCTACCTTCTGCAATATTAGTTATCGCAATCTTTTCTGTGGACAAAGTCATACACCAGTTATTCGGTTGCTCCAGTTCGACAGTAGTATCCCAAGTGAAATGAGGATTTCCAGTCATGCCTGCTTCCTCTGCAAGAACCTCTTCTTTGCTACATGATGTAAAAAGGACACATAGTAGCAATAGAGGAAAGAATCTACATTTTTCTATCATCTGATAATTTTCAATTTAGTTATTTCGCCATTATCTGTTGTCGCTTGTAAATCAATCTCTCCTTTATAAACAGACAAGTCTACTTGCCTATCAGAAAAAGAGACCTCCTTCCCATTAATATAAAAATGCACAAAAGCCTCCGCACCCTTACCTACCACTTTTGCAACATCCCCTTCAACAAAGATAGCTGTATCTTCCAACCATCCATAAGCAGTATCTTCATCACCTTCTGTAAGAAAACACCCCACTCCGGCATTATATAATTGACTATCCGTTCTTAATCGCAAAAAATCTATATCAGGAAGATTTCCGTCCGACTTACGAGGTAGAGTGAGTTGAGAGGCATCCAGACTGATAAAATCATCATCCGTCACAACCATCCCCACCGGAAGGAAAGAATTATTCACTATTTCACATTCAGCCTGATTAACATCTATGATATGCTTTCCCGAAGATCTCGGTTTGTGCGACAAGTTATTCTTAATAATATGACCATACCCTGGCACATCAACAGCTTCCGATGCAGTCTTTCTATTCAGCATACAGAAATTAGACGGATTCTGATAACCTGTATTATTATACCAGGCTATTCCTCCCAAATGATGGTTAGCATAGAAACCTTTATTTTTATTCATATAAGCGAGACAATACCGGACGATGTGCATGGGAATTACACTTGGTGCTTTGGGATTATCACTCATTCCATATCCTCCCGACTTAAATCCGGTGCCATCACCCGCCTTGCCACCATCTTTCGTGTATCCATTCAGGAAAGACCAACAGTTATCAATGGTAAAAGCTGCCTGACAGTTTATCAGATCAAACCCGTCATCACTATTATACCAGGCACGGCAGCCTCGGAATACATTACCCGTATATTGGGGCGAAGTAAGATGTCCCCCGAATCCATCGACGTTTCCTCCTTTACCGCCATCGGATACAGGGTCATAATTATTGTATGCATCACAATTCAACACCAGATTGTTTTTACCTGTCACTATATAGAAGCCGATAGCCATGCCGTCATGCATCGCCAAATGCTCGTAGACATTATCACTGCCCCCTTCATTGCGAAAACATTCGGACTGGGTATGTCCTACAATAGTCACTTGTATCCCCACTACTTCTATATTTCTGAAATGCAAATAAGAGCCACTCACATAGAATACAATAACACGTTCGTTTTCCGGCTTTACTTCCGAAAGATCAAAAACAGGACGCTCATTCTTATAGCCGGAGTAACAGATTCGTTTATCCGGACCAGTTCCACTCTTTGACATTTTAAACACCCGGCTCCAAGTGGTACTTCCAGCTGTATAATGTTCCATTATCTCTGCTTCCGACACTCGATATGTCCCTTGCCGGATATATACAGTATCTCCTGCCATTACTTTTGATTGTGCTTTGCCCAAGGTGGCAAAAGGCTTATCAATCGTCCCACTGTTCGAATCATTTCCATTGATGGCCACAAAATAGTTCGTCGCCGGAAGAGATAAAAGGAAACATCCTATGAAAAAGAGAAAAAGACCAATGCGTTTCATGGTATATCATTATTATGTTATTGCAAAGCTACTGCTTTTTATATCACAAGAACTGTAATATCGTACGTAAAGAATAGAATTTTGTGACAACTACGTTTATATCATTTACTTTCCATAGGAAAATCCTAATCAAGTTATATTTCATCTTACATTAAAGAAGAAAAAAGCTGACCCATCTTTCATAATCCTCTCCACCGTTTTTAATAAATTATTGAGGAGTTTATTATAAACGTCACCCCAATTTATTATAAACTATAAATTCCTAAATTAAGAGCATAACCATGATTTTTTGCAACAAAAAAGGCTACAAATCCCATAAAGATTCGCAGCCTTTAGCTCATACGAAAACTCTCACAGTTTAACTACTGCAAGAATTTCCTACTATATTGTCATTATATTGTACCAGTTTCTTTCTCATTCTTTTTAATGATACCTTTTATTTATTGATATTCACATCCACAAATATACAACATAAAAAAGGCTTTGTCAAGAGCATTCCGCCCATAAGAAGAATTATTTGTAATTAATCTCAATCTTACTATCCACATTATCCGTTTGACGCAACCTGCTTTTATCTTTTACCTTCAAATGGATATCCTGCAACTGGAAGTTCTTTCCATAAGTTATCTTCCCGACAGATTCCACTTCCGCACTAATATCAGACAGATAAAAATTCTCGATACGATGACTGGCATCCCACCCTGAAGCAGAAATAAAACGCTTTGCCGCACCTGCTCTTACATGAGAGAAATACACATTCCGAAAATTAGGATACCCCTTTTCTTTCGGTTCTACCGGAGTCAGCATCGTAGTCCAGTGTTCAGGAACTTCTTTCCCTTCATATTCTTCCGGCAACGCAGAATAACTGTATTTCGGATTCCAGTTCAAATCGACAGACAGAATATGAGTGATGCTATCAGCTTCAACACGTGTCATATAGATGTTCTCAACCGTTCCGCCACGATTCATGGATGATTTCAGACGTAGGGTCGTTCCTGTACCATAAGCTGTCAGATCATAGGCCAGTACATTACGAATGGAACCAGAAGTTTCACTTCCGCAAGTCAGTAACCCCGCACCTTTACGGGCAATACAATTACGAACCACCACATTCTCTGTCGGACGGTTCACACGCAGCCCGTCCGCATCACGCCCTGCCTTGATACAAATATTATCATCGTTACAATCCACATCGCAGTTTTCTATCAGAATATTAGTGGACGAATCAATATCAATGCCATCTGTGCTCGGTCCATGACCGCCTACATTATTATTAATAGTAAGACCGTTCACCGAACAATGATCTGAATACAAAATCTGGCAAGCCCAAAATCCGGTACGCACCAATGTAAAATCTTTCAAGGTGATATGTTTGCTATTGGAAACCAGTACCCCCCGTACGCGCTTGCAATCATAATCCACAATCCACCGCAAATTCTTCTTCTCATATTCCTCCCGCATAGCCCAATACTTATCCCAGAAAACTTTTCCGCGACAATCTATAAATCCCTCCCCCGTAAGGGCGGCATTTTCCGCATCCATTATATTGATAACAGCTGAAGGCCACGTCATTTCGATTCCTGCAATACGGGAAGGAAACTCCGGATAATCCAGAATATTCTCACTTGCCAGCAAGGTGGTGCCCTTACTAAGATGTAAATTCACTCCGCTCTTGATAAACAAGGCTCCTATTTTATAATATCCCGGAGCAACAACAACCGTACCTCCTCCCTGTTGATAACAAGCATCAATAGCCGCTTGAATGGCATGGGTACTGAATACGGAGGTATCATTTCGCAATCCGAACTTCCCAGCATCCCATTCCTTGTTTTTGGGAGTTTTTTGCGCCCCCACCTGATCAGCCCACGATAAATCCGGTTCTACAGACGCGCTTCCCCAATCATAAACGGAAACTGTCTTTTTGGGAGTCGTAAAACCAATCAATGCCAATAGTACAATAGATAAAAGATATTTCATAATTCCTGCTTTTAGTTCACGTTGCAAAATTATCGCATCTCATCAAAGAGGTAATGGACGGATGTACGTAAAAGATAGAATATTATGTCGAATAGATAATTAATTTCAAAAGGTGCACAATTGTATATAGTCTTTGTACATTTCTCCATTTCGTACATTCAAAAAAGGAGTAATTTTGCGAGTGAATAAATATAATAAGGTCCAAACCGATCAAACAAATATGAGAAAAATTGCCATTTATCTATTGTGCATATTCATGTTACCGCCTGTTGCAACAATGACGGCACAAACCGGTTATAACTATTCAAAGTTACAACGGGAGAAACTAAACCGCGGTGTAGTTGCCATTCGCGAGAATCCTTCAGAAGTGATCGTTTCATGGAGGTATCTTTCTTCTGATCCGATACAAACCGGCTTTAATGTGTACAAAGACGGAAAGAAACTGACAGACACGCCTGTCACTGTCAGCACCCTGTTTCGTGATAAGAACAACAGTCAGAAAGCAGCTGTTTACGAAGTGCGTCCCGTTATAAAAGGAAAAGAGACACATCACATTGACGGTACATACACACTGCCGGAAAATGCGCCTTCCGGCTATCTGGAAATTCCCCTGCAAAAACCGGCAAACGGAGTCACACCGGCGGGCGAGACTTATACTTACAGCCCTAATGACGCCTCTATCGGAGATGTAGACGGTGACGGCGAATACGAAATTATCCTGAAATGGGATCCCAGCAATTCACGCGACAACTCACACGAAGGTTATACGGGTGAAGTATATATCGACTGTTACCGAATGAACGGAGAACAGCTGTGGCGTATCAACTTGGGTAAAAACATACGTGCAGGAGCTCACTACACCCAATTTATGGTGTACGACCTGGATGGTGACGGCAAAGCGGAAGTGGTGATGCGGACTGCCGACGGAACAATAGACGGCAAAGGAAAAGTAATAGGAGACGCAAATGCGGACTATCGCGAAGAGGGAACTTTCGACCCAAGCAGAAATCTGATAATGAAACAAGGACGCATCCTGAAAGGTAAGGAATATCTGACCGTCTTTTCAGGAGACACCGGTGAGGCACTGCACACCATCGACTATATCCCTGCCCGTGGCAATGTTAGCGATTGGGGAGATGCAAAAGGTAACCGAAGCGATCGCTTCCTGGCCTGCGTTGCTTACCTTGATGGAATACATCCGAGTGTTGTAATGTGTCGGGGATACTACACACGCACAGTTCTGGCTGCATTCGACTGGAATGGGAAAGAACTGAAAAACCGGTGGATATTCGACAGTAACAATCCCGGATGCGAAAATTATGCCGGACAAGGAAACCACAATCTGCGTGTAGGCGACGTGGACGGTGACGGATGCGACGAAATCATCTATGGTTCGTGTGCTATCGACCACAATGGCAAGGGACTTTATTCTACCCGAATGGGACATGGAGATGCCATCCATCTAACTCATTTTGACCCTTCACGAAAAGGTCTGCAAGTGTGGGACTGTCACGAAAACAAACGTGACGGCTCCACTTATAGAGATGCTGCAACGGGAGAAGTATTGTTGCAAATCAAAAGTAATACCGACGTAGGCCGTTGCATGGCGGCAGACATCGACCCGACTCATCCGGGCGTAGAAATGTGGTCAGGAGATTCGCAAGGGATTCGAAACGTAAAAGGAGAAGTCATTGCTCCCAAAATGAGAAATACGCCTACCAATATGGCCGTTTGGTGGGATGGAGACCTATTGCGTGAAATGCTGGATAGAAACATGATTATTAAATATGATTGGGAAAACAAGAAGTTTGTCCCGCTTGTCAAATTCACGGGGACTCTTTTCAACAATGGAACGAAATCAAATCCTTGCCTACAAGGTGATATGATAGGCGACTGGCGGGAAGAAGTACTCGTGCGCTCCGAGGATAACGCTTCTCTTCGTCTCTATGTGTCGACTATCCCAACCGAATACAGATTCCATACCTTCCTTGAGGAACCCATATACAGAATCAGTATCGCTACCCAGAATGTTGGCTATAACCAGCCAACGCAACCCGGATTCTATTTCGGGCCGGATCTTATCAAGATGAAGGGTACTTTCAGAGGCTATCAATTCAAGTAAACATTGTATTAAAAGTATCAGCGCCAACCACAAATACACATCTATTGCCCTTAGTATATTCGCTATACAAAGGGCAAATTTGTTTAAAATCCAAAGAAATAACTATCTTTGCCTGTATATAACACATATAAATCCACTATGAAGAAGAATACATACCTTATATTCTCGCTTTTGTTTCTTTATCTCTATCCACTGTCGGCTTCCATTGAAATTCGATCCAATAAGCTGACTACCGGAGATGGATTAGCAAATAATTCGACCCGTTATATGATGCAGGACAGTAAAGGATTTATCTGGCTGGGAACTCTCAACGGATTAAGTTATTATGACGGCAATTCTTTCGTCAATATCTATCCGGATATAAACAACCCGCTCTCATTGGCCGACTCCCGCATCCGGAGCATGGAAGAAGATCCGAATGGTTTTATGTGGATCTCCACTATTTCTTCTTTCATCAGTTGTTATGATTTGCGGCATGGCTGCTTCGTAGATTTCACGGGAAACGGGGAGTACAAGGAAAACTATTCCAAGTTCATCATCGTTTCCGACAACTCCATCTGGTTATGGCATAACCAGAACGGTTGTCGTAGAGTCGTTTATCGTGACGGAAAGTTTTCATCACAGACGTATAAAGAAAAATCGGGCAATCTGCCTTCCGATAAGGTGCAATTTGTTCTGGAAAGTGCGAAAGGAGAAATCTGGATTGGTACGAATAAAGGATTATTAAAGTATCAAAATGGTAAAACAAACAATCTCGACCCGCATCAGCAGAGTTGGGAGCACATCATCTCTTATGATAAATATACCTGTATCATTACTGACAAAAATGAAATCTATCGCCATACCTATTCTGCAGATAAATTGGAGAAAGTTGCATCGCTAGCCGAAAGTTTTGATGATACGAGCCGTGTTACAGGTAACTTCCTTTTGCAAGATAAATGGGTATTGTTCACTGTCAACGGCAGCTACATATTGGATATCCCGACCGGAAAACTAAGCCGTTACACAGAATTGAACATCAAGAACGGCGCAGTCACCAGAGACAATAAGAAAAATGTATGGGTACACAACTATACCGGCGACTTATGGTATGTAAACATAACCACCGGTAAAATCAAGCCTTTCCAATTTCTTTCCTCCAAACATATCGGTTACATTGATGTGGAACGTTACAGCATCGTACACGACTCACGGGACATTCTCTGGATATCGACTTATGGGAACGGACTTTACGCTTATGAACTATCGACAGGTAATTTACAGCACTTCACATTCGAAGTCAATCAATCCAGCCATATCAACTCCAACTATCTTCAGTTTGTAATGGAAGACCGTTCCGGAGGCATCTGGGTAAGTTCCGAATTCTCGGGATTATCCCACCTGGAAATTCTGAATAAAGGGACACAACGCCTTCACCCCAGCGGTGAAAATAGTTCTGACCGCTCGAATACCATTCGTATGCTCTTCCAAACTCAAAACGGGCATATCTATATGGCCAACCGCATGGGCAGCCTTTACGAATACAACTCTGCCCTGACCAAAGTACTCCGGCAAGAAGATTTCACCCACAACGTGTATAGCATGAATGAAGATTCGGAGGGAAACTTATGGCTGGGAATGAGAGGACTTGGCCTTCGCATCGGTGCCAACCAATGGTATAAGAATGACGCCAAGAACCCTAACTCTCTTTCCAACGACCAGGTTTATTCTATCTATCGGGACAGGAAAGGACGTATGTGGTTGGGTACTTTCGGTGGAGGATTAAACTTAGCAGTAAAAACGGCCGACGGCTACCAGTTTAAACACTTCTTACAAGACAACTACAGTGAAAAGCGCATACGCGTCATCGAAGAAGACAAAAACGGACAAATGTGGGTAGGCACCAACAATGGTATCTATATCTTCCATCCGGATTCACTGATTGCATCACCCAAGAATTACGTGATTTACAATCATGCCAACGGCACATTCCCCAGTAACGAGATACGGTGTTTGATGAACGATGATGAAGGCAATATGTGGATTGGTACAGCCGGAGCAGGATTTGCAGTTTGCCATCCGGGAGACAATTATGAACACCTCACTTTCGATTGCTATGACATAAAAGACGGATTGTCCAATGCAGTTGTGCAGTCCATCATTCAAGATAAGGACAACAAAATGTGGATCGCAACCGAATACGGAATTTCCCGTTTCACCCCGGGCACCAGACAAATAGAGAATTACTTTTTCTCTTCTTATACTTTAGGAAATGTATATAGTGAAAACACCGCTTGCGTCAGCAACGACGGGAAATTGCTGTTTGGTACAAATTATGGACTGGTAGTACTGGATGCCAACAAGATAGAAAATCTGGATAAACCTGCTTCCGTCATCTTCACCGGACTTCAGATCAATGGCGCACACATGCTCCCGGGAGTGGAAGACTCGCCTTTACAGGAAGCCATACCCTATATTGGCGAACTGAACCTGAAATACTATCAGAGTTCATTCACGATTTCTTTCTCTACTTTCAATTACCTGGATGGTGTATCCAAATACTCTTATAGCCTCCCTCCATACGACACGGAATGGAGTTCGCCCTCTAACCTCAACTTTGCCACTTACCGGAATCTACCTCCGGGTAAATATGAACTTCATGTGAAAGCTTGTAACGCTGCCGGTATCTGGGGAGAAGAAAACGTGATGGAAATCATAATAGCTCCGCCTTTTTGGAAAACCGGCTGGGCTTATCTGATTTATGCTATTCTAATTGCTATAGCAGGTTATTTCAGTTTCCGCATTATCAGAAATTTCAATGCTTTGCGTAACCGTATCGCCGTTGAAAACCAGTTAACGGAATATAAGCTGGAATTTTTCACCAATATTTCCCACGAATTCCGCACTCCGCTGACACTGATTCAAGGTGCTTTGGAGAGAATCGTCAATATGGGGAATCATTCCAAAGATATGCAACACTCCCTGAAGATCATGGACAAGAGTACGAAGCGAATGTTGAGACTTATCAATCAGTTGTTGGAATTCCGGAAAATGCAGAAAAACAAACTCGCCCTCTCTCTGGAAGAAACAGATGTCATTGCTTTCTGCTATGAGATATTCCTTAGTTTCAAGGACGTGAGTGAATCCAAAAACATGGATTTCCGTTTCGAACCTTCGCTAAACTCTTACAAAATGCCTGTGGATAAGGGAAATCTCGACAAAGTGGTCTATAACCTGCTCTCCAATGCCTTCAAATATACTCCTTCCAACGGAAAGATTATATTCAAAGTAGACATACAGGAACAGAAGAAACAACTCTGTATACAGGTGATCGATACGGGATTGGGCATTCCGAAAGAGAAACGTGCCGAACTGTTCAAGCGCTTTATGCAAAGTAGCTTCTCACACAGCAGCGTAGGCGTAGGACTACATCTTACCTATGGCTTGGTCAACATGCACAAAGGAACAATTTCTTATAATGAGAATGAAGGAGGCGGTTCAATCTTCACCGTCGAACTGCCAACCGATGCCAGTGTTTATGAAGAAAAGGATTTCCTTGTTCCCAACCAGTTATTGATTGAGGAAGAAGAGCAACGCCACAAGGAATTTGTTACAGATGAAAAAACGGACGAACCGGAGGCACCGTCCGTACCGTTGAACAAACGAAAAGTCTTGATTATCGAAGATGATAATGATGTCCGCGAATTTCTGAAAGAGGAAATCGGCCATTATTTCGAAGTAGTAGCAGAAGCGGATGGTATCAGCGGATTCGAACGTGCACAGACTTATGATGCGGACCTTATTATCTGTGACGTGTTAATGCCGGGCATGACAGGATTTGAGGTGACCAAGAAGCTGAAGAACGAGTTTGCCACCAGCCATATCCCCATTATTCTGCTGACCGCTCTCAATATGGAAGAAAAATATCTGGAAGGTATCGAATCCGGTGCGGATGCTTATATCACCAAACCATTCAGTATTTCTTTATTACTGGCCAGAATTTCCAAACTGATAGAACAACGTGACAAGTTACGGGAAAAATTCTCCAATGAACCGGGAATTGTTCATGCAGCTATCTGTACGAACAACAAAGACAGCAAATTCCTTGCAAAACTGAATGAGATGCTGAACGAGCACATGGTGGAAACGGAATTCTCTGTAGATGACTATGCCAACCTCATGGGATTGGGACGTACCGTGTTTTATAAAAAAGTACGTGGCGTCACCGGATATTCTCCAAATGAATACCTGCGTGTCATTCGCTTGAAGAAAGCTGCGGAATTATTGTTGACCGAAGATCTGACCGTTGCTGAAATTTCATATAAAGTGGGTATCAACGACCCCTATTATTTCAGCAAGTGTTTCAAGAATCAATTCGGAATAGCACCCTCTGTTTATCAAAAGAACGGTGGAAAAGCTCCGACCTCCAATACCACAGCAGGAAATACGGAACAACCCGCTGAAAAAAAAGGAGAAGAAAACGGAGAAACGGATGCTTAAACAGGATACATGATAACTGACTGATAATAGTACACATTCTCTCTGCCAATGGGGTTATGTGTACTATTATCTGAAATTATGTACAAACATCGGTCACACTTTTCCATCAAAAGATAAAAATTACATTATTTCCGTACTTTAATACCGGGTGTATCTTCTTTCAATACACTTTCTTTGCAGCAGAACAATTTAATTGATTATCATGAAACACAAATTATTCCTTTTCGTATTTCTGCTGACTACCCTGTCTGTTATCGACGGACAGGCATCCGAACGCAAAAAATACAACTTCAACAGTGAATGGAAGCTGCAAATAGGAGACTTTCCTAAAGCCAAAGACACTAAATTCGACGACAGTGAATGGAAGCAAGTAACTTTGCCTCATGCTTTCAATGAAGATGAAGCATTTAAACTCTCCATCGAACAATTGACAGATACAGTGGTGTGGTATCGCAAAAGTTTCCGGATTCCGGAACTGAAAAGTAATCAGAAAGTATTTATCGAGTTCGAAGGAGTACGTCAACGTGGAGACTTCTATCTCAACGGTCATAATCTGGGCAGACACGAAAATGGCGTAATGGCAGTGGGATTCGACCTGACTCCATATATGAAGGAGGGTGAAAACGTAATTGCCGTTCGCACCGATAACAACTGGATGTACAGAGAAGAGGGAACCAACTCCAAATTTCAGTGGAACGACCGCAATTTCAATGCTAACTATGGCGGTATCCCCAAAAATGTGTTTCTGTACGTTACCGATAATGTATATCAAACTCTTCCCTTATACAGTAACCTGAAAACAACAGGTGTCTATGTGTACGCCAAAGATTTCGATATAAAAGGGCGTAAAGCAACCATTCATGCCGAATCAGAAGTCAGAAACGACAGTAAATCTCCCCGCCAGTTCAGTTATCAAGTGACTGTACTTGATGCCGATGGCAAACGATTGAAGACTTTCCAAGGTGATAAAGTGACTTTAAAAGCAGGAGAGACTAAAACGGTAAAGGCATCCGCCATTATCAATAATCTTCATTTCTGGAGTTGGGGATATGGTTACCTGTATACGGTAAAAACTGCTTTGAAAGATGACAGCAATCAGATATTCGATGAAGTCAGTACCCGCACCGGATTCCGTAAAACACGCTTTGCTGAAGGAAAAATAGAATTGAACGACCGTGTTATCCAAATGAAGGGATATGCGCAACGTACCAGTAATGAATGGCCTGCAGTGGGTCTATCCGTACCAGCCTGGTTGAGCGACTTCTCTAATGGTCTGATGGTAAAAGGAAATGCAAACCTGGTTCGTTGGATGCACGTCACTCCATGGAAACAAGATGTAGAATCTTGCGACCGTGTAGGTCTGATACAGGCAATGCCTGCCGGAGATGCAGAAAAAGACCGTGAAGGACGCCAATGGGAGCAACGGGTGGAACTGATGCGCGATGCAATCATTTATAACCGCAACAACCCGAGTATCTTGTTCTACGAATGTGGCAACAAAGCTATCAGCCGTGAACATATGATAGAGATGAAAGCTGTTCGTGACAAATATGATCCGTTTGGCGGACGTGCTATCGGTTCACGTGAAATGTTGGATATTCGTGAAGCGGAATACGGCGGCGAAATGCTATATATCAACCGAAGTGAGCATCATCCGATGTGGGCTACCGAATATTGCCGCGACGAAGGTTTAAGAAAATACTGGGACGAATACAGCTATCCTTTCCATAAAGAGGGTGACGGTCCGCTCTATAAAGGTAAACCGGCCACTGATTATAACCGTAACCAAGATGAACTTGCCATTACCATGATAGCCCGCTGGTATGATTATTGGCGTGAGCGTCCCGGAACAGGCAACAGGGTCAGCTCCGGTGGCACTAAAATTATCTTCTCTGACACCAATACCCATTACCGGGGAGCGGAAAACTATCGCAGAAGTGGAGTGACAGATGCTATGCGTATTGAGAAAGACGCCTTCTATGCACATCAGGTGATGTGGAACGGATGGGTAGATACGGAAGAAGACCAGACCTACATTATCGGACACTGGAATTATCCTGAAAATACAGTAAAACCCATACATGTGGTATCTACCGGGGAAGAGGTGGAACTTTTCCTGAATGGTAAATCTCTGGGGAAAGGCAAACGCCAATACAATTTCCTCTTTACTTTTGACAACATAACATTTAAACCGGGTAAACTGGAAGCAGTCAGCTATAATCAAGCAGGAAAAGAAATCAGCCGCTACGCTATACATACAGCCGGTGAACCAGCCAAACTGAAACTTACCGCTATTCAAAATCCCGAAGGATTCCATGCAGACGGTGCAGACATGGCTTTAATACAGGTGGAAGTTGTAGATAAAGACGGAAAACGTTGCCCGTTGGATAATCGTACGGTTCAATTCACGCTTAACGGTCAAGCAGAATGGCGTGGAGGGATTGCCCAAGGTGAAAACAATCATATCCTTGATACAAAACTTCCGGTAGAATGTGGCATCAACCGTGCACTGATTCGCAGCACAACTACTGCCGGAAAAGTAACTTTGACAGCACAGGCTAAAGGATTACCTGCCGCCACACTCACATTGGAAACAGTGCCTGTAAAAGTTACTGAAGGCTTGAGCACTTATCTCCCGCAGGAGACTTTAAAAGGACAACTGGACAGGGGTGAGACTCCTTCTACCCCTTCTTACCAAGATAGCAAAAAAGGTGTACGCATCGTTTCAGCAAAAGCCGGTTCCAATAACAGCGATGCTGAAAAGAGTTATGATGATATCGAACTGACGGAATGGAAAAATGACGGAAAGTTGAGCACAGCCTGGATTGCTTATACACTGGAGAGAGAGGCCGAAATAGACGATATATGTATCAAATTGCAAGGGTGGCGTTCACGCAGTTATCCATTGGAAGTATATGCCGGAAACACCCTGATTTGGAGCGGAAATACAGATAAGAGTCTGGGGTATATTCATCTCAATGTAGAAAAACCGGTACGTGCCAACACTATAACCATTCGCCTGAAAGGAAATACCAGTGACAAGGATGCTTTCGGACAGATCATTGAAGTAGAAGCCAAAGCTGCCAATAAAATGGAACTGGAAAAGAGCAGTAGCAAAAACCAGTTAAGAATCATTGAAGTAGAATTTCTCGAAACAATCAAATAAATAGTTTTCAACAGGTATTAGCTTTCTCACACGATTGTTAGTTTGATAAGAAGCCCTCCCGAACGATTATAAACGTGAGGAGGACTTTTTATTATCCCAATAGTTTATAAAATCATAAAACATTGTTCTATCATGAAAAATTTATTGATCCTTTTTATACTTGCATTCAGTTGCAACTGTATGGCAGGCAACAACGAACCTGCCCATGTAATTATCATCGCCGGACAATCGAATACCGATGGACGCGTTCCTAACGACCGTTTACCGGACTATATCAAAACAATGGCAACAGATACGGCTTTTACTGCAGGAGCCTACAAGTATTGCAAAATAGCCCAAAACCGTACAGACGGTAAATTCCGCCCCTTCTGGCCTAAAAGCAAAAGAAGAGCCAAGCCCAACACCTGGGGATACGATGCTGTCACCTACTATTGGTTGGAACAGCTGTGGCAGGAACCGTTCTATGTTATCAAATGGGCAATCGGTGGAACCTCCATAGAGCCTTCCACCACTTCGGATAAATCTGTCCACTGGTCAGCGAACCCGGAATGGTTGGCAAACAACGCAGCGACCAGTGAGAAAGGACGTTCATTACTCCTGTCTTTCATCAATGATATCGACGGTTGCATTGACAACACATTATCCAAATTGAAGAACGGTTATCAAATTGACGCATTCCTGTGGCATCAGGGAGAAAGTGACCATGCTTACGGAGACAAATATTACGAGAACCTGAAAGCGGTAGTCACCTATGTGCGTAATCATCTAAGTGCAAAAACAGGAAAAGATTACTCCAACCTTCCTTTTATTTTCGGTACGGTGGCTAAAAAGAACAAACAGTATGGCAGCGAAGTGGAAGCCGCCATGAAACGTTTTGCCAAGGAAGACAAGAATGCCTATCTGATAGATATGTCGGATGCGGAACTAATGGGCGACCGTTTGCATTTTAACCAAAATTCGGCTGAATATTTGGGCAAACAGATGTACGAACAGATAAAAGCAGTCCGTTGAAAAGGCTATATTTGTACTTTCATAGGGGATAGCGTACAAATACCAAATGTGTTTTTTAGCGATTAGTATGAAATTACATCTTTTCCGTACGAATATTTGAGCGTAATTTCTTCTAATACGCTTCCTTTGCAGAGGAAGTCAGGCAAACGGCAAACCGTGTCCGCATCTTCTATTATTTACTAATTTAATCACTTAGATATATCAACATGAAAAACATTTTGCATGGAAATGGCAGTCTGGGGAGGAGGATTCAATATCTCCTTCTAATGACTCTGTTCGTAGTACAATCTACCCTGTCGTTCGCACAAACCCGAACGGTGACAGGTGTAGTCGTAGATGAAAAAGATGAACCGATTATCGGTGCAAACGTCACAGTGAAAGGAACTGCCAAAGGAACGATTACTGACTTAGACGGTAAATTCGTACTCTCGGCTCCCAAAAGTGCCAAACTGCTGGAGGTGTCCTTTATCGGATATAATACTCAAACAGTAACTATCACCGATAAAATCCTCCAAATAAAACTGTCAGAGTCTGCTATCGCTTTGGATGAGGTTGTAGCTATCGGTTACGGTAGTGCCAAGAAAGGAAATGTGACCGGAGCCATTGCCAAAGTAAATGCTGAAAAGTTGGAAGACCGGGCTACAACCAATATTGCCTCTTCCCTGCAAGGACAACTGGCAGGTGTAGAAGTTCGCAGTACTACCGGTGAACCGGGTTCCGAATTACAGATTCGCGTACGTGGAGCCGCCTCTATTAATGCGGACGCCACTCCTTTATATGTAGTGGACGGTATTCCTGTCGATGATCTTGGCAGTCTTAACCCCGGAGACATACAGTCTATTGAAGTATTGAAGGATGCTTCCTCATCAGCCATCTACGGTTCCCGTGGTGCCAATGGCGTTGTTTTGATTACTACCAAACAAGCCGGTGCAGATGAAAAAGTCAGGGTACAATTCCAGGCATCTTTTGGTATTCAGTCATTGGAAAGAAAAGTAGATGTATTATCCCCGGAAGAATGGATTGAATTTCGTACGGCATATAATAATAACAGATATATTTCTCAATACGGAAGCAAAGGGGCAACGATTGAGGATGATTACGCCACCCGCCTGGCAATGATCGGTGGAAAGGAAAGTTATTATTTCCTGAATGACCCTCGCTGGACAGAACCGGGTTACGGTAATTTGCAATTGATTGACTGGCAGGACGAATTTTTCCGCCTGGCTCCGATGCAGAATTATCAGTTGTCTCTTTCAAGCGGACGCGGTAACACCAAATATCGCGTATCAATGGGATACACAGATCAACAGGGTATCGCTATTGAAAGCAACTATAAACGTTTGAATTTCCGTGCCAATGTGGAATCCAAGATATTCAACCGGATTACTGTCGGAGTAAACCTTGCACCATCAGCCAACTGGAGCGATGGTGGACGTGTAGACGGTAAAGACCGTCAGGCTACAAACATGCTGACTATGGCTCCGCTCGCAGAACCGGAGGATGGCATCTATACAGGATCCGGCTCACGCGGCTATTATCGTTGGACAAGCTCCAGCAAAATAAGCCCGATTGCTTACATGGAAGAAGTGACAAACCATGGCGAAAGCGTCCGGCTCAATTCAGCAGCCTATGTAAAAGCGGATATATGGAACGGTCTCAAAGCTGAAGTCACCGGTTCATATAACTTCAGCAGCACTCAATCCCGTTCATTCATTCCAAGTAGTGTAACCAAATATCGTACAGATAGCGAAGGCTACAAAACAACTGCAAGCCGTTCTGAATCACGCAGTAATAAATTTCTTCTTCAAACGATTCTGCATTATGATAAAACAATCGGCAAACATACGGTCGGTGCAATGGCTGGTTACTCAATGGAAAGCTCCGGCGGTTCTTCCAGCAGACTAAGTGCAACCCAATTCCCCGATAATTCTCTGGAAGTATTCGATATGGCGGACGTTGTATTAACAGCTGCAGCAGCCTCTGTTTCCACTCCTTCCCGCCTGATGTCTTATTTCGGGCGTTTACAATACGAATATGATGACCGCTATCTGCTGACTGCAAGCATCCGCCGCGATGGTTCTTCCCGCTTTGGTAAAGCAAATCGTTGGGGAGTGTTCCCGGCTGTTTCTGCCGCTTACCGTATTTCAAACGAAAAATTCTGGCCGAAAGACTTCGTTATGAACTCATTGAAACTGCGTGCCAGCTGGGGAGCAAATGGAAACAATTCTATACCGACAAATACAGCTCTTGCCAAATTAAGCAGTGCCAATTACTCATCCGGAACAATCATCAATGGTTTTGCTCCTACATCGCTCGCTAACCCCGACCTCGGCTGGGAAAAGACCGAAAGCTGGAACGTTGCCTTCGACATGGGATTGTTCAACAATCGTATTTTCATTTCTGCCGATTATTATGTGAAAACGACCAAAGACCTGCTATATCAGGTGACTGTTCCCGCATTACTTGGCTTCACCAAAGCATGGGGAAATATCGGTTCTATCCGTAACAAAGGTTTTGAATTGGAAGTAACTACGCAAAACCTTACAGGAAAATTGAAATGGAGTACTTCTCTGAACGTTTCTTATAATCAAAATAAAGTCCTTAGCTTGGGAGATGATAATAGCACTGTATTTACAGGATATGACAGTACCACGCAGGTATTTATGGTAGGTCAACCCTTAAGATCTTTCTATATGTATGATGCTGTCGGAGTCTATCAGACACAGGCAGATTTACAAAAATACCCTGTGATGCAGAATACGAAAGTAGGTGACGTACGCTATCGGGATGCCAACGGTGACGGAATTATCAGTGATAGTGACCGTACCTTAATGGGGAAACCTGACCCGGATTATACTTTCGGTATAACAAATACTTTCAAGTATAAAAACTTTGATTTATCTGTCCTGGTTACAGCACAAACTGGGGGACATATCTACGGAGTATTAGGACGTGCAATGGACCGTCCGGGTATGGGAGCTAACGGTAACGTGCTCTCTCACTGGAAAAATATGTGGAAATCAGAAGCAGAACCGGGCGACGGTAAAACTCCGGGGATCGACAATGCCAATACAGGCCAATTCTATGACAGCCGTTGGCTATACAGCACAGATTTTATTAAAATCAAAAACGTAACATTAGGATATCGTCTTCCACTTAAAAAGAAATTCGTACAAAATGCAAGAGTTTATTTATCTGGGGAAAATCTCCTGATGTGGGATAAATACGACGGCGGTTTCTCACCGGAAGCTAATAATGGCGGTTCAACGGGGGATTATGATTACGGTTCATATCCACAAGCCAGAGTGATTACTTTAGGAGTTAATGTTACATTCTAAATCAAAAAAGAAAGAAACCATGAAACTATATAAATATCTTATAAGCGGAGGATTAGCTTTGACATTATCACTGTCCTCTTGTGAAAGTTGGCTGGAAGTAGAGCCTAACGATACACGGACTACAGACTATTTTTATTCCACGCCCAGTGAAATGGAACAAGCCTTGATCGGCATCTATAATGGTCTGCTCCCTATATCAGATTATTCCTGGTTAATGTCCGAAGTACGATCTGATAATGCCTGGGTAGATAAAACGACCGACAAACAACGTGATTATATTGACATAGGGACCTTCAACCCGAACATATCTACCATCAGTACCCTTTCGGGAGCCTGGAATGATTTATATGAGATTGTTGCACGCGCCAATATGTTTCTTAGTAAAACAGACGGAGTAACCTTCTCCTCGGAAACTATCAAAAACCAGTTCATCGGTGAAGCTAAATTTTTGAGAGCACTGGCTTACTTTGATTTGGTACGCTATTTCGGCCGAATCCCTATTGTACTGGAACCGGTGTCTGTGAATGAAGCAATGGCTATCAAGCAATCCGAACCTGTAGAAACGTATGAAACAGCGATTGTTCCCGACTTAGAAGACGCTGTAAAAAAGCTGGTAGACACTCCGTTGAACTATCAGGGAAACAGTGCTTCAGCCGGACGTGCAACTTTAACTGCTGCAAAAGCGCTATTAGGACGTGTCTACCTGACAATGGCCGGTTACCCTATACAAGACGAGTCAAAAAAAGCATTAGCTGAACAACTATTCAGCGAAGTGATCGATTATGCTTTCGCCAACAACAAATACTGGGCAAGTACCGCCGATGAATGGAAGAAAATATGGATTAGCGAGAATGACAACAAATATCATATTTTTGAAATCCAATATATTGCAGCAAAAAACTATGGCAATCCAATGGTCTTCAACTCTGTTCCGGCAGTCAACGACTCTTATACAAAAATACAAATGTCCGGTAATAGGATCTGGTGCGAAGCCAGATTAGCCGGTCGTTTCAAAGTAACCGACACAGAGGGAGTTTCTTTGGACAAACGTTGTCCAAGCACCATTAACACCGATGATTTCGTAGATGATGACGGAGTTCCTTATACAGGTGGAGAATTCTTCCAAAAATTCTTTGAGCATAAAATGAAACGTAAACTTTTAGGATTTGAAGACATCGATGACCAAATAGCCGATCGTACTTATTTTCCGATCAATTATCCGCTAATCCGGTTAGAAGACGTGATGCTTATGTATGCAGAGATAGTTGGCCCCACTGACAAAGCCATATCACTTGTCAAGCTTATTCAGGAACGTGCCGGAGTTTCAACAATCCCAAGCAGTGTCACTCCTGAAAAGTTTGCAGAAATAGTAGATATGGAGCGCCGCCTGGAACTGGCATCCGAAGGTATTCGCTGGCATGATCTTGTACGTCAGAACCGATATGTAGAAGTTCTACAAGATATGTTCAAATTCTATGGTACAGGTGGAACCGAAGTAATTAGCAAGCCGGAAACATACGAATTATACAAACTGGTTACTAAAGACTCATACATCTATCCAATACCAGATTCACAAATGAAGGTAAAAGAAGGATTGTACGAACAGAACAAAGGATATAATTAAGCGACATAATACTATTTATAAATTTGTTTGAAGGTTAGTAAATGAAAGTCCCCCGGCGACAGTTTGGGGGACTTTCTTGTATGTACAAGATATGATTGTACCCTTTACCATAGTCTGATATTCTCTACAAATTAGCTTTAAACAAGGCTTACTTCTGGTATTCATATTCTGATTATCAATCTTATATTTTTCACATCTTCTCTATATAAGCTTTAAATAACAACCTATTTATTGCAAGAAAACACTGATATAGAACCGCAATAAGGCAACAAATCAATGAGGTATCTCCGATATGAAACTGTGACATGGGAGTTCGACAAAAAGAAGAGGGAAACTGGTAAATCCAATTTCCCCCTTCTTAATGATATAAATACTGCGATTGCTCTTCTTTTATTTACCTATGGCACCTGCCCAGTCTTTTGCAAAGCGGAAATTACCGATATTTCCTTTAAAACCACTGCGATTTCTAAACGAAATTGCTTTCAGACCGGCTTTCAAAGCACCTTCTTCACCAACCACTACAGCATCGGCTTTCGGTTCATTCTGACTTAATTCAGGATCAACAAATAAAGAAACCTCATTCTTATTATAATCGACTTTCAATACCAGTAGATGCGTTGTATTATAATCATATACCATAGGAGCCTCATTACGTTCTTTCATCAAGCCTACAGCAAATTTGATTTTATCATTTCCTTCGCGTCTGACATATACCTGACCACGATTTCCTCCACCAACATAACTGGCACTCGCAGCCAAGATATCTGCCAGATTACTCGAACCAACTTTAGCAAAGTTTACCAGGCAAGCCAGATAATAAGTTCCTTTGGAGTAAACTTTCCCAGATTCTACCAATGAATATACACTGATACGAGAACCTTTCACCCCTTGTGGAAAACCAAAGTTGATAGATGGCCCCGCCTCACTATACCCCGTATACGTCAAAGCCTTTCCAACAGTAGGACTTACAACCCCTTCAACCGGTGTGGTAACAAATGCACCACACCAAGTGTCTACATTAATAGGAGCCCGTTTGTCATCATAAACCACTTTCTCCAAAATGTCACCATCCTTATAACCTTTCAAGAGATCATTCTTTAAAATTTGTGCCTGGCTTCCTACTGCAAGTACCGCCAATGCCATTGATGCTACTACTCTTTTCATAATCTTCTTCTATTTTATATTTTTTAATTGACGTTATTTCTCAAATGCCGGAGTAATCTTTCTGTTATCAATTACCGTCCGGTTTTTCTATTTCTGTAAACGGACAAAGACTCCATTTGAAATTCTCAAATTTATCCGGATGTTTTGGGTCGAATTCTTTATAGTCTTTCCTCAAAAACTTCACTGCATCCAAATCAGCAGTCTTCATTCCTTCAATTATGCATTTGGCCAACTCATAAGCCCCGAAAGTATTGGAATGTGAATTATCTTTCAGCTCCTTCGTTTGTCCCGGATATGTATTGGCAGGATAATGTACGAATGCATGTTTGGAATCCTCTTCTCCCATTGCTTCATAAAGGGTACGGCTTATTTCGTTCAAGTCAATCAAAGGTACATTTTCTTTGGCTGCCAACCAACGAATCGCATCAGGATAATCAAGATGAGTGTTTACTATTTTACCATTCTTATCAAAACGACGACGCTGGGTAGGAGTTACCAATACAGGCTGTGCGCCTCTGGAACGTGCTTCATCAATATAAATCTTCAGATTATACATGAAAAAATAAAAGGCTCCTTTGCCTGGTCCCTTCTGTTTCTGATCGTTATGCCCAAACTCCATAAAAAGATAATCACCCTTCTTCATCTGCGTCAACGCTTTCTTCAAACGCCCGGCACCAATAAAAGTATTGGCAGATTCTCCGGATTCTGCATAATTGGCAATAGCTACCTGATCGGTAAACCAACGCGGAAACATTTGTCCCCAGGCAGCCCAAGGCTCATTATCATAGTCCACTACGGTGGAGTTGCCACAGAGAAAGATAGTAGGCACTTTATCGGCACGTTCAATAACCAAAGAGGTTACGCGAGGTGCATCACCATTAAATTCAAGCGTCAGTTTTTCATCCCAGTTCAACTTATTCTTTTCGCGCGCCTTGATTTTGACTTTCTCTCTTTCACTGATTTTCATATTTCGTTTGTTGACGGTAAAAGATTCAGCAATCATTTCTCCCTTCCTGGTCGGAAGATTCTCAATCAACAGTCGGCGGGACTCGGCACGTACTGTTGTATTCCCTGCTGAATCCTTGCTGCCAAGGGTGACAGTCACTTTATAATTACCATCTGGAACATTGACCGAAAAGAAAAAAGGTTGATTGCTTTTTCCATCCCATGACGGTTGCAAGTCATACCCAAAACCCTGTTCGTCATTGAACAAGGTTTCAGATGTTACTTTGGTATATCCTTCTTTTACTTTTTTGTCGGAAGTAAAGTCGAACTTATAAACTTGTGCCCGGACTAAAAGACAACTGGCTACTAACAACAGACTAACCAAAAGTATTACTTTCTTCATTATCATACGAATATCTTTATATTAGAATCCCAGGAAGAAACGATAAGTATAAACATTGGTCTTAACACCGCCAGTCCCTGCCGAGCCTGCAGTTTTGGAATAAGTAACAATATACATATTCTTATTATTTCGTTCCGTACTGCTCCAATAAGTAGCAGATGTATCCATTGCTTTATCCGATACTTTTATCAACTTAGAATTCAGCCTACTCTCTAAAGAATTATCTTTATCCTGCAAAGCGATAAGCTCTCCACTTGAGGGAACATACCAACCTGTAGTAATAGACGGAGACGGAAAATTACTTTCACAATCATCCTGATATTGGAAACATTCAAAATCTGTTTTGAATGTTTCATAATACAAATCCAGTACTTCCGAGTTATTATATCCCAAAAAACGAAGCGGTTTGTTTTTATTATTTTCATTTGCATCATAATATCCGGTGACAGAAACATAAGAAGAAGTAAATGAAGTGGTCATAAACCAGTCATGTATACTTTGAGTAAGAGCAGGAGAAAATTTACCCGTTTCTGTATAGAGACTCATTACCAATCCATGAACACAATTAGGATGTGAACGAAGCAATGCATCATTATTGGCTGTATAGGGAGTTCCCGCTACGTCTTTATACAGTACAGAAGGCATTGGATTTCCCACCCAACAAACGATTCCAATACAATTATCCTTTGCAGGTTCTGCTTCATTGCCACTTACCACGCTACCATCCGCATAATAATAATCGCCTACCTGCAGATGGTGAGTCACCTCTTTATATCCGCCATCGACAACAAAACGTTTGTACTTCCCTTCTTTCATCTTTTCAGCCGTATCAAACATACATTGTTTATCATTGTAATGACCGATAATTTGATTCTCCGAAGATGGTTTTCTTAACAAACGATATTCGTCTTTCTTCGCGTCATAATAAGGAGAGATTTTCGTTCCTTCATCCACATGGTCCAGATAGAACGCTACATCAACGGGCATAGCAATGTAAGGAGTTTCTTCCGGCATTGCCACTCCCTCTGCATCTGTAAAAATATACCGTGTGGAAGGCAACTTTACAACAAGCAGACTCATACGATGTGTCAACTGAAAACTCAATGTATAGTTTCCATTTTCACCAATCAACGCAGTTGCATTTGAAGTCATCAAGTCCTGCTTCGCATACGTTTTCTGTTCACTTTGTTCTGTTGTCAATTCCCAGCCAGCCACTAAAGGAGCAAAAAAATCATCACCTGTTAAATCTGTTTTCCCTGTCATTTCCGATTGATAAGGATAGTATGCATAAAAAGTCACTCCAGCCAACCGGTCGTCATACAATATCGGTTTGCCCGACCAGCTTGAGCCATTGAACGTAAATGGCATATTATTGATTTCGTCCAATATGCTTCCATCTTTTACGGCAAACAATCCGATTTGATCCCCCTGCGTAAAAGTGGTAACAAACCCTGTATCTTCCGTTCGTGTAGATGGTTCATTGCTAATCAGTCCTGTATCAGTCACATTTAATACAATGCCATTCCGTACATTTCCCGGAACTTCTTCTTCATTTTGAGAACAACCAGCCCAACCGAACAACATGATGGTCAGCAAGGCTACTTGCATAAATTTATATTGTTTCATCTTCGCTTCAATTTTTGAATATTATTCTTTATCCGTTCCTTCCACTTCTTCATCATCACCATCCCACGAAACAGAATCTTTCTCTATTGTCACTTTCAGTCCCGGCTTACCCACTCCTACATTGTATGTATATTGGTGCCCACCTTCCAATAGCCCCTCTCCATTACCAGGTGTATGACCGAAATTCCTGCCATCTTTCAATGTAACTTTGAAGAATGACTTACCGGACATATCCTGTGGAACCATCAACAACTGGAAAGAATAAATATACCCTTCCCTGGCATCTTCCAACTTATAAGGTTTCATCACTATCGCTTCAACTCCCGCCGCAGGCTGTAATTTGCCTTCTGTCATGGTGCCTTTTGTTATGGCACTTACAGTAAACACCATATCTTTCAAGTCTTCCTCCGACACCGTATCTCCGTCACCTTTTACATTGATAATCAGCTTTACTGTTCCATGATGGAATTTAAGTTTCCGTTCGCTACGGAACTTCATTTTCTCATAAGCATAAAGAAAATCCGAGTTTTTATATGACTCTTCATTAGTTTGATCAGTAGCTACAGTCCATTCTGTCAATAAGGTTTCCGAAGAAGGATACCAGGCAAACAACGTTTCTTCTTCCGTTGTCGTATACCAATAAAGAGGATCATTATTTTTAGCGCTCATTTCGCCTGATTGAGAAACCTCATACAGCTTTTGTGAGAAACCATCATAAAGGGAAACAGTTTCTCCCCCATCCCATTCAGTCTTCTCCCCGATGCTGCGCGTAAAAGTCATAGCTGATTTTTCCGCCATTAGTTCCATCGGATATTGATTATTCCGAAACTCGTCTTCTGCTACATTGGTACACGCCCCTAAGAAACCTGTCACTACCAATAAACTACCGAGCCATAATTCATATCTTTTCATATCGTTCTTTTTTTGAATCCTTGTCAGTCGTTTATTCAGTAACCGAAGCAGTCACATCTTTATCCTCTTCTACAATCCAGTCTTCAATTTCCGCTCTGGTAATTGTCATAGCAGGATTTTCGAATGTCACATTGTAAGGATAGGCATGTCCACTTTCCAGATTCTGGACGGGCATGTATTGCGTATAGGTTTCATCGTTCATTCTCACTTCCAGCAAAACTTTTTCCGGCATATCCTGCGGGAATAGAATAATAGATGCAGTCATTTCGCCTTCTGCCGGTTTAACAATGTCCATACTTAATTCCGAGTTCGGAGTAGCACCACTTTTAGCAACAGCCACACCGGTATTTACGTCAAAAGAGCCTTCCAACTGCAGACTTTTCAGGTAAACCTTCATATTATTTAGTGTAGCACCATTGGTTGCTTTAAATTTCAATATGATTTTGGTCATTTTATGAGAAAAGTCAAATGTAACGGGAGCCTCCGCACGAACTCCGGTAGCTTTGGCGAACAGAAAGTCTATTTGCGATTGTTTGTCCGTTGCCTGATCTGCACCGCTTATCGTTTTTGCAATCACCCCTTCCGTACCCGGCAATGTCCCGTTCGTACCCTGATAGGGATAATAGGCATTTAAAGTAAACTCACCTTCTCCCTTCAAACGGATATTATTATCTGTTGAACCTTCATTTACAACACGGAATGCACCGCCGGCTTCATTGCGATATTGGATGTTGATATAAGTATCCACTGCATTAGCCGTCGCATTATCTGCATCTGTTTCAACAGTTACTCCAATACGATCGTCTGATCCCCATGTCGCACCGACAGCACGAGTTTCCTGAACATTATTCACCACTTCATTGATATTTCCGAAAATTTCGATGGGTTTATAAGCACGGTCCGCTTTTCCCGACTCTTCGTCACTACAAGCAGAAAAAACTAATGACACTACCATAGCAGCAGCTAAATACATGTTTTTCATTGATGTCTTCATTTTAAGTTATTGTTTTTTTAATTTTTTACTTCTGCAAATGTAGACGTACTTATTGAACTACACAATGGACGATTGTACGCAAATACCTTGGCAATTATTCATTCAGGGGAACAAAGGACTCCAGAGTATAATTACCTATGGAGAAGTGTATATTATTCTATTTCCATATAAATAGAAAAGGCAGTCGAAAGCAATAACGTAAAAAAGAGAAATTGCCTTCGACTGCCTTATTTTAAAGATGACTGGTTGGTTACGCCCGATGTGTATTATCTCAATTTGTACACCTCTGTTCCGGCAAGCAGGAAACAACCGACTCCGTAATCTTCAAAATCAGGTACACTCTTGTAAGTAACCGGCTGTCCGTCTTTAGGTTCCTTGCCTGTTCCCTGCACATATCCCAGAAATCCGTTCGGATGTACGGCATCTTTCACCATAGCGTTCCATGCTTTTAGAAGGACGGGAAGATACTCTTTACGGTCGAGCAATCCGTTACGGACTCCCCAAGCCATACCATAAACAAATAAGGCTGTACCGGAAGTCTCTTTTCCTCCGAAGTTCGTCGGGTCGTGAAGACTGACATTCCAGAAACCATCTTCACGCTGACATTTCTTCAAAGCCTTGCTCATGGTCAGGAAATCATTGATATAGTCCTGACGGTGTTTCTCGTCAGAAGGAATTTCATCCAATACACGTACCAAAGCAGCATATACCCATCCGTTTCCACGACTCCAATAGCAATCTTCGCCATTCGGCTCTTTATATGGAGGATTAAAATCCTGATCGCGCCACCACAGACCGTCTTTGGGGTTGAACATACCCGTTTCATCATGTTGGCTGCGTGTGTAATAGTACATATCCCACATCTTATCGTAGTATTTCTGTTCTCCGGTCATCTTTCCGAATTTGGCGAAGATAGGCATTGCCATTTGCACGGCATCAATCCACCACCAGTCGTTCACCTGCGGGGTGTTCACCACCATATCGATACTTGCTTTGATATTCCGGATCATGTTCGGGTCTGACGGGCAGATATTATAGATGTCAATGTAAGTTTGCCCGCAACAGTGGTCGTCCGCATTACGGGTAGTATTGCCGTTGCGCATTCCCCATTTGTGGAAATCAGCCCAGTCGTAAGTATACTTATAATAATCCTCACGCGGATAAATAGAATAGAGAGCCATCAATCCTTCATAATATACACCACGCGTCCAGATATTACTGGGACGTACACGACCGTAAAAACTGGGAGTAGTGTAATCGGCATACTTTTTCATAAAGTAACCGTTCACCTTTTTCATAACCTCTAATGTTTCCTTCTGATCGGGCAGAGTTTGAGCACTGACACTGACAACACTTGTCAAGATAAGAAAGAGTAATAGTACTAATTTATTCTTCATGTACATTCTTTGATTATTTATAGTTGAAACTTACTTTTATTTTCCCTGCGTACGGATTGAAATCGAAAATAACCTTATCTCCGGAGATATGTGCAGAAAGCTGCTTTTTGCCTTGTTTCACGGATACTTCCTTCACTTCTTCCCCCACAAGCACCATGGTTAGTGGTTCTGTATACAAATTCTTGTCTAATGTCATTTCAGGAGTAATCGTCAACCCTTTTTTATTCATGGCAATATTTAATTGAACATCATCCCTCTCTTTTATATAGGCAGCTACCTCACGGAATGTACCTATCCAAATCTTATCTTCCAAGCTCTTCACTTTATCCAAGTGTTCCCAAAATAAAGAAGGCTCTTTAAAAGCATCATAACCATAATTAATTCCATGAGTCATACCTACTCCCCACTCTTCTTTTTTCATTAAATCATCCAACCATTTGGCAAATCGTTGGGGAGTCGATTTCCCACCGATCGAAATCTGCCTGGTACGTGTCCCTACCCTATTGTCGGAAGCCAGTGCTACAATTTCATCAGTCTTATAATTATACGGGTAGCAGTAAGTGACAGGTCTAACGCCTATATTGGCAAAAATTGCACTATCATTCTTTTCTATTTCAGTTTTTACTTGTTCCAAAGTCAAACGCTTCGCATTCTGATGTGACCAGCTATGATTAGAAATCTCATGCCCGTTCTTTGCCATTTTCCTTAGTTCATCCCAAGTTATTCGAGGTAATTTGGATGATGCTCCTTGTTCCGTATAATAACCGCAAACCCAAAAAGTTCCTCTAAAGCCACGCTTCTCCAATTCAGGTGCAGCCACAGTGGCATGTTCTGCCAAACCATCATCAAAAGTGTAGGAGATAGCACAAGTCTTGTCCTGTTTATATTTAGCAACATAAACTTTCCAATCTGCTGCCGACAGGGTACTTATACAAAAAGCATAAAAGAAAAAAGTCAGAATAAAAAAAGAAAGTGTTTTCATGATTCTATTATAATGATTAAATACATGGATACATATAACCAGACACTATTTACCCTGCAAAGATAGGTGTACCTTCCCTATTGCACAATGGACTATTGTACACAAATATAAGGACTATTATTCAATATAAAGGTCCGGAAACAAGATGGATAAAATTCCATCCTAATCTTGCGTAGAATCACTATCATTACTCACACCACGCTGATAAACAGACGGTGCTACTCCGAATTGAGCTTTGAAGCATTTACTGAAATAGAAAGGATCGCTGATACCCACCTTATAGGAGACTTCTGCAACCGTCAGATTATCTTCCGACAGTAACAACTCGGCTGCTTTCTTCATGCGCACAACACGTAAATATTCATTAGGCGAATATCCCGTTACTCCACGCAGTTTCCGATAAAATACGGTTCGTCCCAACTTCATCATCTGCGCAAACTCATCAATAGAGAATTCAGGCCGGGCGAGGTTCTGTTCAAGGATGGTAGCCAACCGATCAGCAAATTCTTTATCCCGGTCAGTGGTACACATGGCCGGACGCACAATACCCGGTTCACTGGAGAATTTCTCACGCAATTTATCGCGCTGCTCGATCAAGCGGAACACACGTGCCAACAACAATTTTACACTAAACGGTTTGGCTATGTAAGCATCCGCTCCGGCTTCTATACCTTCCAGATGTTTCTCCGGCGAACTCAAAGCAGTCAGCAGAATGATAGGAATATGGCTCGTATCAAAATCCGATTTCAGCTTCTTAGTTACCTCAAATCCCGTCATTCCCGGCATCAGAACATCACAGATAATCAAATCGGCATCATACGTACGTGCCTTTTCAAATCCGGATGTACCGTCAGCAGCAACTTCCACTTCGAAATAGGCTCCGATTTCCTCTTTCAAGAATTCACGAATATCATTGTCATCTTCAATAATCAAGACTTTCCGTTTATTCAGAGGAACAGCCAGTTTTTCCGAGTCAGGAAGTTCTTCCGAGAGCTGCAACAAATGATGCGCATGTCCGTCCGCCTCTTTCAGCAGTACATTGCCCGGGACAAGGAAGTCTTTCTCCGAATACACCGTCTTATCCGTCGGAATACATACGGTAAATACAGAACCACCACCTTCATTATCCTTATACTCAATCGTTCCTTTATGTACCTGAACTAGTTCATGGCTCAAATGCAACCCTACACCGATACTGTCACCGGAGAAGTTACTCTGCATAAATCGCTTGAACAATTCGTTCTGCTTCTCTTTAGGAATGCCGACCCCCGTATCCGAAACCTGAATCTGCAAGGTTTGCTTCCCTTCGTCCACATTCACCGAGAGAATAATTGTTCCGTTCGAAGGAGTATATTTAAAGGCATTTGAAAGCAGGTTATAAGTCACCTTATCCAAATTTCCTTTATCAATAAACATTTTATAGGACGGCACCGAAGGCAGGAAACGGAAATTCATATTCTTTTGTTCCGCTACATCTCCGAAGCTCAAAAATATTTCATAAAGGAAAGAGATGACATCCGTTTCCTCTAAAGAGAGTGCCAGCTTATTATTCTGCATCTTTCTAAATTCCAGCAACTGATTGATAAGCCTCAACATACGCTGCGTGCTCTTATCCATTGTTTTCAGCGGATATATCAATTCACGCGGGATATCAGTCACCCGTTGAATCTTCTCCAATGCTCCCTGAATCAAGGTAAGCGGAGTACGGAACTCATGAGAGATATTGGTAAAAAACACCAGTTTATATTCTGTCAACTGCTTTTCTACATTGATGCGGTTACGCAAGCCGTTAAAGTTACGAACGATACGGAAAGCAAAGTACAAGGCTATGATTAATAGCAACACATAACCCAGCATTGCCCAAGTAGTTTTCCAGAATGGAGGGACAATTACAATTTTCAGTGTAGTCTCGCTATCATTCCAAACACCTGATCCATTGCTCGACTTGACGTGAAGTATATAAGTTCCCGGATTAAGATACTTAAACGAAGCAAAATTCAGAGGAGAAGGAGCACTCCATCCCTGATCGTAATTTTCCAGCCAATACATATATTTGGTATGACCGCTATCCGAATAATCAAAAGTAGAGAAATCTATCAGGAATGAGTTCTGAAAAAACTTCAGGGTTATTTCGTCCGAATAAGCCAACGATTGCTTTAACGGAGAGTCCTCCATCTGCGGATTCATCTGGGTTCCATTGACATATAAATCCGTGAAAACAACCGGGGAGAAAGTTTCGTTATCCTGTATCTTTTCAGGATCGATCACTATTAATCCGTAGTTTGTGCCAAAAAGCAGTTTTCCATCTTCGCGCATACAGGCACTATTCTCACTATACACATTTCCCAGTGTATAGGAAGAAAAGAAATAGTTTTCAAAAGAATGGGTAGCCGGATTAAATTTGGAGATACCATATTCGGTGGCAACCCAGAGATTCCCCTTTTTATCTCCCAGAATGGACTGGATTACATCGTTAACCAATCCTTCGGAAGTTCCGTAATGTTCATATTTCAAAGAGCAATAGTTATCCTGCGGCTCACAAAGATTCAGTCCCGAACCGGACGTACCAATCCACATCCGCCCTTCCGTATCCCGATAGATACACTTGATTTCATTACTGCAAAACTTTCCGTTTGTATAACTGAAAAGATGATAATTATCAGCATCTGCAATCAATGAATCCGGATGAAAAATACAAATACCCTCACTGGTTCCTACCCACACCATCCCATTTGCGTCTTCTTCTATCACACGCACCATCCTCATCCCGAATGTTTGCTGGAAGAAATGACGGAATTTATATTTACCATCGGGAGTAGGTTCAGCCAGTTCCAGCCCACCGCCAAATGTTCCTATCCACATGCGGTCTTTACGGTCGCGATAAATGGCAAAAACGTTATTATCGGATAAGGCTGTCAGGTCAGAAGGATTATTATAATACCAGGTATCTCCCACTTTGAGACCATTTCCACGAGTTCCCATCCACATTCGTCCCTGCTTGTCTTCGGTGAGAGCATAGATATTAGAATGGAAATATTGATTGGTCATTTTCGAATGAAGACTTGAATCAAAGGTGTATAATCCCCCCTTACGCGTACCTACACAGATATCCCCATTAGACATTCTGGTAAGCATACGGATGGTATTCGACCGGTCGAACAAATCACGGGATTCGGGATAGATACGGGAAGTTCCTTCATTCAATACGGAAATACGGGACAAGCCTGAATATTCCGAAGCTACCCAAATACCACCGGCACGATCTTCCATCACATATTGCAGGAAATCCGAACTGATATGACTCTGGTCATTAATGTTCGCCACAAAATGCTCCAATTTATCTTCGGCGGTATTATAAGCGAAAAGCCCATTTCCATAGGTCGAAATCCAAATAATTCCCCGGGAATCATGGACGATATGATAACGTTCAAAGTCGATATAACTTATCTTATCCTGGGGAATCAACTGGAAATCCTTACTTTCTCCGGTTTCGGCAAGCACGTACGTAAGCCGTCCCGTATGATTGTATATCCAATAATCTCCACGATTATCACGTATCAATTCTCCCTTTTTAATATTCAAACGAGGATCTGCGGCCATCTCTCCGGTAGCAAACTTATAAGTATATACTCCGGTAGTAGTCAGGATCACCCACTTATCTTTCAACAGGAAATTTCCGGTTGGCGATGTCGCCCCTGCCACAGTGGCAAGAGAAGCCAACTTTTGCATCTTTTGAGTAGCCTCCTGATAATAATAGATATCTCCATCTGCTGCAAGGAAATACATATCGTCCTTATAGGCCAGCGAAGAAGTGAAGTGGATTAATCGGTCTTCTATCCGATATTGTCCGTTGGAGACAGAAACCAGTCCGCATTGAGTGCCGATCCAGATACGGCCACTGGCATCCTCATTCACAAATTTCACCCGGTTATCCGGCAGGTTTCCACGTTCGGTCCTGAATACGGTAGATGTCATCTCACCATTTTTCTGATGTACCATCCTCCGGCAGCCATTTCCCGAATGGGAAAGCCAGACATCTCCGTTAGCAGCGACAAAAACCGTTGAATAATTCTGTCTTAACTCGCCACAACCGGTATAGTCCACAAAACGGGCACGCTGCAAATCGTAGCAACTATATAATTCAGGTGTAGTAGAAATCCACAAAAAGCCATCTTTATCTTCTGTCAGATCGTAAATACGGTTGTCTGCCAAAGATACCTCATCACCGATTTCCGGACGGAAAGTGAGAAAAGAGTTGCCATCATAACGACTCAACCCGTTTAAGGTAGCCAGCCACAAAAAACCTTTACTATCCTGATAAATATATCGAATAGAGTTATTGGGAAGGCCGTCACTCGTTCTCATTTGTGTAGAACGAAGCTCGATTGCACTATTGGCATTCAACACTAAACCAACAAGGAAGGTAAAGATTAAAAGGTGTCTTTGCATCATACAGATTCCAAGATTAATAATAAATGTTGGACAAAAATAGTCAAGATAGTTGAGATAATAAAAGAAATGGCCAACCTAATTACTAAAAATCAATCCATGTGGAATACTTCCGGCAAAGGAATGGACACCGGTGAGTTGTCCGGATTCACTTCCATGATATCCGCCATATAGTCCCACCATTTCTGCACAATCTCCGTATTACCCAAGTCCTGCGACCCGGCCTCACCTTCCGTTTTCTGGAAAGCAAACAGGATATTGGTCTCCTTATCCCAATAAATCGAATAGTCCGACACTCCGTTTTTGGAAAGCAATGCTTTCAATTCAGGCCAGATGGCAGCGTGTCTTTTCTCATATTCGGCTTCACATCCGGGTTTTAAATACATTTTAAAAGCTTCTCGTTTCATGGTTCTATCTATTTAAAGTTAATCTTTCTTTTCTTCTGTATCGATGGCAAAAATAGGTGCAGTCGTCTTCTGTTTCACCTGATAATACTGAACAGCACTGTCATTCATCTGCGGGTACTGATTCTTCAATAGAGAGATCATTTCCGCACCTGCCCAAAGCACTGGTCCGTATCCATGTGCCGCATATACATTGACCGGACGATAGTAATAAAAAGCAGGATCGAAAGCCATCCCCGTACCCACACAAGTGCCTTCCACCTGGCCTGCCGCATTGATCTTACCGGCCACGGCATGCCATCCCAAATGAGCGACAGGTCCATAAGCAATGGCATCAATCCAGCCTTTATTGATAGCATGCGCCAAACAGTATACGTAAATAGCCGTAGCAGACGTCTCCAGATAAGAATCATTCCGGTCGAGCAATTGATGCCAAAACCCTTCTCCACTTTGCAAGGCAGTCACTCCGCGTACATGAGCCCGGAAATAATCCATCACTTTCGCACGTTGGGGGTAATCTTCCGGCAATACATCGAGCAATTCACATGCTGTCAGCATAGCCCACCCATTGGCACGCGCCCAACAAAAGGCAGGATGATCGGTACTGCTTTCTACCCATCCATGACGATACAATCCTTTTTCAGGGATAAACATACGGTCGGCAAATTGCAGGAATTGTCTGACAGCCTCCGCCAGATATATCTCTTTTTGAGCCTTGTCATAACGGCTCATCTGGGCTACTGCGGGAATCCCCATAAACATGTCGTCCAGCCAAAGTGTATTATGTTGCGGACGATTGCGGGCAAAAGTACCATCTGCCAGCCGGTATTCTTTATTCTGAATAAAATCAAAATAGTTCTCAATTAATCCGTCTACAGGAAGTGAGCGGTCTTTCACACGGACTTTCACCATCGCTGCACACACAGCCCCGGCATCATCCAGGGCATGAGGAGTGAGGATTTGCAGCAGTTGAGGGTCTGTTGTACCTTTCTCTTCGTACACACGTTTAAAATGAGGCGCCACTTCCGCCAGAAAGCGGAAACGGTTCTGCACATAGTCCATGTAACGTTGATCGCCCGTGGCTTCGGCAGCTGCTATCAAGGCAGAATAGGTTACTCCCCATTCGTAACTTGCCAGACGGAAAGCACCACGTTCCAGTTGCGCTTCCTCTCCCATCGTAGTGTAGTCGGTAATCAGTTTACCAGTGTTCTTATCTACCACACGTGCCGGAGTCTCCTTATCAATATAAGCAAATACACGGTCTATATCTTTCTTGATCTGTCCGGGTGTCAGGTCACCATAAGTGCCCTGATAAGCAGGTTGCAGCAAATGCAAAGGAGTATTTGAATCATTCACTACCGTTTTCTTTTTCTGTGCACTAACCGGCAAAGTTGCCAGCAATAAAGCAATGGTTATGATACGAATATTCATAATCTATTTTTTAGGTATTTTACATCCTCTGAATACAGTGCCCTGAAGCTCCGGTCCGAAATAGAATCCGGGCTGTGTAGGCTGATTATAAGCCACATTCTGGGTAGCGATACTTATACGATAAATCGGATCTTCGAGGAAAGTATGAAAACGATAGTCGGTAGGAATAGTGGAGACGTAAAGCCGTAAAGCTGTATTATCAGCTGTACGCATCAGTACTTCTTCGCGCCAGTCACCTACGATATCTCCCTGAAGGCAAGGATTTGCTTTGGTTCCATTATTGGAAAGAGTTCCCTCAAAAATGGCTATGCGCTCACACACTCCTTTTTCCCAATTATATTTGCTGACCATATTTCTATCCAACAATTCACGCAACAAATCTCCATCCCACCAGACAGCCATATTACAGGATAAACCTCTTACCCGGTCTTTTACCACTTCTCCTTTCACATTCCTTATTCCTCCGGAAGCAACAGACCACATTTCAACACCCGGTTGAGTCGGGTCAATATCAGCTGCCATACAACGCCCTACATCTGTATTGTCTTTAATCTGAAATAGAACTTCTCCGGTAGCTGCATCCCGATAGGTAGAACCATCACGTTTATTTTCATGACAATCCCATACTTGCAGCCCTTTACGAGAGGGGTCGAAATGAGTCAGATGAATGGCATCGCCGTGTCCCATTTTCGTGGTGTAGAGTCCTTTACCGTTATGGTCTATGGCGCATGAACCGTAGATGATCTCATCGCATCCGTCACCGTCCACGTCACCTACCCGCAGGTTATGGTTTCCTTGTCCGGCATAATCTTCACAACCGGGATTATTACTGTCGAATACCCAACGTTGTTTCAGCTCCTTTCCATCCCAGTCAAAAGCAGCCAAAACAGTACGTGTATAATATCCACGACACATCACTACGCTTGGGTGTATGCCGTCGAGATAGGCAACGCAGGCCAAAAAACGGTCGCTGCGATTACCACGATTGTCTCCCCAACCCATCAAGTCTCCTCTTTCGGGCACATAATCAATTGTTTGCATCGCTTCTCCTGTCAATCCGTTAAAAACTGTCAGATATTCCGGTCCGGTCAGGATACGTCCTTGTTCATTCCGATAGTCAGTCTGCGCATCCCCAATCACTTTTCCTGTTCCATCCACCGTTCCGTCCGCGGTCTTCATCACTACTTCCGCTTTTCCGTCACCATCGAAATCGAACACCATAAACTGGGTGTAGTGTGCACCGGCACGTATGTTACGTCCCAGATTAATACGCCATAACAGTTTTCCGCTCAACTTATAGCAATCAACATATACTTCTCCCGTATAGCCGTCATGTGAATTATCATGTGCATTACTCGGGTCCCATTTCAGAATAATCTCATATTCGCCATCACCGTCCACATCACCGATACTGGCATCATTCGGAGTATAAAAATAGTTTTGTCCTGCCGGAGTCGTACCCTCTTCAGGACGATTCAACGGAATATTCAGATAACCCGACGGGGCATTTACCGGTAATTGATAGCTACTTTCCGTTTTCCCTTCTCTTGCTTTCACGGTATAAAGTACAGGTTCTGTCCCTGCATAAGCATCCTGAAAGAAAGTGGCATCCTTCAATGGATGTTTGTTTATCTTTTCATCGTTCCTATAAATATCAAAAGATTCATTCATCGGGTCGGAAGACAAATAACGCCAGGAAACAGTGACAGTAGACGGATTCTCCCGGATAGCAATTACACCACGTCCCAAACGTTCGCGTTTCAACTTCGAAAAGTCATAGTTTGGCTGGGCTATCAAGGAGATAGCTATCAGGCAGAGACTAAAAAAAAGAGTTATGTACTTCATAGTTTTATCGATTAATCAAATTACAACACAAAAGTAAAGGACGCAACCCATTAATGAAATAGAATATTGTACAGATATATGTAGAAATCATCATTAGGTATCCTTTTAACGCCATTTCTTGCTGCCTTGTGAACGAATTTAAAGACATTTGCACGGAAATCCATTGAAAAAGAAAGGAACGTCTCTTACCTTTGCAATAGAAATCATTATAAACTGCAAATTAATAAAACAGAACTATTTTACCATGAAGAAACCACTATTCTTACTCTTTACAGGATTGCTTCTTTCTTGTCTGATACCGGTCAATACGATCACAGCACAAGAGCTTCCGACACAAAAAGAAACTTTAGAGAATATCATAAAGGTTAATGACTACTTTATGAAAAAGTATGCCGATTACACTACTCCCAGTTTTTACGGTCGTGTACGTCCCAGTAATATCTGGACGCGTGGTGTATATTATGAAGGATTGATGGCTCTCTATTCTATTTATCCGCGTGAGGATTATTATAAGTATACTTACGACTGGGCCGATTTCCACAAATGGGGAATGCGCAACGGCAATACTACTCGTAATGCCGACGACCATTGTTGCGGACAGGCGTACATTGATATCTATAAAATCTGCCCGTCAGACCCGAACATGATCCGGAATATCAAAGCGAGCATCGATATGGTGGTGAATACGCCGCAGGTGAACGACTGGTGGTGGATTGATGCCGTACAAATGGCAATGCCTATCTTCGCTAAATTCGGAAAAATGACCGGAGAACAGAAATACTACGATAAGATGTGGGATATGTACTACTACACACGCAGCCAACACGATGAAACGGGTATGTTCAACCCTAAAGACGGTCTGTGGTGGCGTGATCAGGATTTTAATCCTCCATATAAAGAGCCGAATGGCGAAGATTGCTATTGGAGTCGTGGAAACGGATGGGTATATGCTGCTTTGGTACGTGTATTGGATGAAATTCCTTCTGACGAGAAACACCGTCAGGACTATATCAATGATTTCCTGACCATGAGCAAGGCTTTGAAGAAATGTCAGCGTGAAGATGGTTTCTGGAATGTCAGTCTTCACGACCCGACGAACTTCGGAGGAAAAGAGACTTCCGGTACAGCCTTATTTGTTTATGGTATGGCTTGGGGAGTCCGCAACGGATTGCTCGACCGTAAAGAGTATCTTCCCGTCCTTTTAAAAGCATGGAACGCTATGGTGAAAGATGCCGTACACCCGAACGGATTTCTGGGATATGTGCAGGGAACAGGCAAGGAGCCTAAAGACGGACAGCCAGTTACTTACAAGAGTGTACCCGATTTTGAAGACTACGGAGTCGGTTGTTTCCTGCTTGCCGGAACAGAAGTTTATAAATTAAAATAACATACAGTTTTCGATAAGGTATAAGAGAATAATAAGGCACGGATTACACGGATTAACACGGTTGTTTTACGTAATCATAGCACTAAAACCGTGAAATCCGTGTAATCCGTGCCTAAAAAAGAAAACGAACATGAAAAATAAATTGTTTCAATATACGTGCGGACTGATAATCATTGTATGCAGTTTGCAACTGCAAGCGCAAAATAAAGTTTCCGCTCCCATGGCAGATGTCAATCAGGTGGTTGACAACACGCTGGATAGCCTGAATAAAGCACGTACCTCGCGACCGGAAGCCGGTTCCAGCCGGAAAGGTGACAACCCTGTTCTGTTTCTGGTAGGTAATTCGACCATGCGTACCGGAACTTTAGGCAATGGCAACAACGGACAATGGGGATGGGGCTATTTTGCTGGTGAATATTTCGATTCCAACCGGATTACTGTTGAGAATCATGCATTGGGAGGTACCAGCAGCCGTACTTTCTACAACCGTCTTTGGCCGGATGTAATCAAAGGTGTACGCCCCGGAGACTGGGTTATCATCGAATTGGGACACAATGACAATGGTCCTTATGACAGCGGACGTGCCCGCGCCTCTATTCCGGGAATTGGCAAAGATACGCTGAACGTAACCATCAAAGAGACCGGAGTGAAAGAAACCGTATATACATACGGGGAATATATGCGCCGTTTTATTCAGGATGTAAAAGCAAAAGGTGCTCATCCGATCCTATTCTCGCTTACTCCCCGCAATGCCTGGGAAGATAAAGACAGCACCATCATCACACGTGTCAACAAGACTTTCGGATTGTGGGCAAAACAAGTAGCCGAAGAACAGGAGGTTCCTTTTATTGATTTGAATGATATCAGTGCCCGCAAATTCGAGAAGTTCGGTAAGAATAAGGTGAAATATATGTTCTACATCGACCGTATACACACAAGTGCTTTCGGCGCTAAAGTCAATGCGGAATCTGCTGCGGATGGAATACGTGCTTATGAGGGACTGGAATTGGCCAATTATCTGAAGCCCGTTGAGAAGGATACTGTGACAGGCTCCAGTCGTAAAGATGGACGTCCGGTATTGTTTACTATCGGAGACAGTACAGTCCGAAATGAAGATAAAGACAAAAACGGTATGTGGGGTTGGGGAAGCGTAATTGCCGATGAGTTCAATCTGGATAAAATTTCTGTAGAAAACCGTGCCATGGCAGGACGCAGTGCCCGCACTTTCCTGGACGAAGGTCGTTGGGATAAGGTTTATAATGCCTTGCAGCCGGGAGATTTTGTGCTGATTCAGTTCGGACATAATGATGCGGGAGACATTAATGTAGGCAAAGCCCGTGCCGAACTGCGTGGTTCCGGTGACGAGAGCAAAGTCTTTTTGATGGAGAAAACAGGGAAATATCAGGTGATTTATACATTCGGCTGGTATCTTCGGAAATTCATTATGGACGTTCAGGAGAAAGGAGCCGTTCCTATCGTTCTAAGCCATACTCCACGCAACAAATGGAAAGATGGAAAGATAGAACGCAACACGGAATCTTTCGGTAAATGGACACGTGAAGCAGCCGAAGCTACCGGGGCTTATTTCATTGATCTAAATAAGATTAGTGCCGATAAACTAGAAAAGGTGGGTATCAAGAAAGCGGCTGCTTACTATAACCACGACCATACGCATACTTCCCTGAAGGGAGCACACATGAATGCGAAAAGCATTGCCGAAGGACTGAAAAGTACTGATTGCCCATTGAAAGAGTGTTTGAAGTAGTACAAAGGAAAATACAATAAAGGCAAGGAAGAAATATCGACTATATAGAATGCTTACATATTCAATCTTAAAAAAAGAATATTTAAGCGTTGCAGAGAAGGCTAATTACATGAACGGATAAGGGAGGATGAAAATAATTCCGGCATTTGCCAACATCTTATTTCTTCATTTCACTTTTCACTGCCGTTAGCTGTCAAATAGGAAATATTATACCCCCGCCTCTTGCAGATAGGTATCATTTTAGTAAAACACTATTCATAATAGCATTTAGATTCTTTTTTTGTTTTCGAGCCAATTAGAGAAATACCACCCCTAAAAGAGCACACTTACAGCTTCCTCACCGATGAAGGATAGGCTCCTCGGTGAGGAAGACAGCGTTCCTCACCGAGGAGCACCTCGTTGGTTTAAACCCAATGAACCATTTATCTATTAGAAAAACAGTATATTCTATCGGTTATCATTCACTTTTCGCCTGTATTCCCGCATATTATTGCACCTATTTATGCAGTTTTTCCTCCAATTTACCAATCCTAAAACGATTATTCTTCAGTTTAATCTTAAAAACAGAACATCGAGCTAGGATAGAATTGTCTTCTTTTCAAAAAGAGGCAAACAGCTATCCTCCACAAATACGGCCGCAAATCATTGATTTATTCCACAGAATAGATTAACTTTGCCTATACTAATTAAAAGTCTGCCAATATGAGCCAAGTGAAAGGAATACCATACGGAATATCCGACTTTAGCCGGATGAGAAACGGAAACTTCTATTTCGTCGATAAAACCATGTATCTCCCCCTTATTGAGGAAATGCCTAGCTACCTTTTCATGATCCGTCCGAGACGTTTTGGTAAAAGCCTGTTTCTAAGCATGATGCATACCTATTACGACATATTACAGAAAGATAATTTCGACAAATATTTCGGCGACTTATGGATAGGAAGTCACCCGACTGAACAACGCAACAGTTTCCAAGTCCTTTTCTTTGACTTCTCAAAAGCCGGTTGTTCACTGCCTGGAGCAGACTTGATGAGTAGCTTTAATGAATATTGCAGCATCATCATCAATCAATTTGCACACCAATATGCACCTTTCTATGATGCAGATTTTAAGGAAACGGTTGAAAACATCGAAAGCGCCAAAGCCAAACTCGCTTATATCGAGATAAAAGCAAAAGAAAAGGGATATCCTCTTTATCTGATAATCGACGAATATGACAACTTTACCAACGTCATATTGAGCGAACACGGGCAGAAAATGTTCCATGACCTGACTCATGCCAGCGGTTTTTACCGTGAATACTTCAAGCAATTCAAAGGTATGTTCAACCGGATTTTCCTAATGGGAGTCAGTCCTATCACTTTGGATGACTTATCCAGTGGATATAATATCGATTGGAATATATCGACCGATTCCCGTTTCAATGCCATGATGGGATTTGATGAGACAGAAGTACGTGAAATGCTATGTTACTATCAGCAAAACGGTTTGCTGGTCGGTGATATAGAAGCAATGATTACGGAAATGAAGCCATGGTACAACAATTATTGCTTTGCCAGAATGTCTTTGGACAACGACCGTGTGTTCAATTGTGATATGACTTTATATTATCTGCGTAACCAAATCGACTTTCACCGCCCGCCCGAAAACATGGTAGACAAAAATATCCGTACGGATTACAGCAAATTGAAAATGCTGGCACGCATTGACCACGACACCACCCATGAAGGAAGCCGTATGAGCACTATCGAGGAAATTGCGGCAAAAGGCGAAATATTGGTAGACTTGCACACTTCGTTCCCGTCAGAAAAAATAGCGGATATTGAAAACTTCCGAAGTCTGCTCTATTATTATGGTTTACTCACCATGTGCGGCACTCGTGGCGACCGTCTGAAAATGTGTATACCTAACAATTGTGTACGCGAGCAATATTTAGGATTCTTACGCGACTACTATCAACAGGCTCATAGCCTGAATCTTTCACACCTGAAAGACTTGATAGATGATTTCGCTTTCGATGGTCACTGGAAACCATTCTTTGAAACCATTGCCCGCGCCTATCGTGAAAATTCTTCCATTCGCGATGCCATAGAGGGGGAAAGAAATCTGCAAGGCTTCCTGAAAGCTTATCTGGCAATCGCTTCCTACTATCTCGTACAACCGGAACTGGAAATGAATTATGGTTATTGTGACTTCTTCCTATTGCCGGACAAAGCACGTTATTCCGATATAGAACACAGCTATATCCTGGAACTGAAATATGCCCCACGTACAGCTACCGCTGAAGAACTTGAAATTCAAGCAGAAGAAGGAAGAAAGCAATTACTGCAGTACAGTAAAGATAAAATCGTACAGAAACTGGCTACCGGTACGACACTCCACCTGCTGTTACTCCAGTTCCAAGGCTGGGACATGGTGAAGTGCGAGGAAATCAACGGTTCTGTTATTCATCCCTCGGAATAACTTCCTGCATATAAATAGCGTCGAGACTCCAAAGGGCAGCATCATTCGTGCTGATGCTTGTACATTCATCTAATGGAGCCGGAACTTCCGGTGGAAGGATGGTCGTGATACGGAAGAATGGCGCAGGTGTATGTTCCAAACGAGTGAATAAGTCCGTCCATGCTTCTTCCGCCATTTGTCTATCACGCAGATGATAAGCCGCATAAGCCATCAGGCGGGATATACGGAAACGACTGTGACTAAGTTCCCATGCTTTCTTCTTGTAACGTGCGGCATGGTCAAGCCAGGCGTCTTTCCATTCGGGTATATCAATCATACGCATCATTTCATTGGCAATCTCAAATCCACCCATGATCGTCATTAAATGATTAGTCGATTCCAATTTCGGATCACATTCGGTTGTGATGATGCCTGTTTCCGGATCAAATCCCAGAGCTTTTGGACCGGTAAACAGGCGGTTGGGTAAGGCGGAAATACTCTTCATTCCTGCTATGATTTTATCACGATAAGCCGTGTTACCTGTACGCTCCCACTCTGTCATCCAATTACCTGCATAGGCCAGCCAGTCGGGACCGATACGCAAACGGGCAGGTGCAGTGCAAGGATATTCACTGCGAGGTTGAGCCAGACGCATAGGGTCTAGTTCATAGAGTTTATGGTCGGCATCTTTGACTTCGGTCATTAAGTCTCCAGAGCGTTCGTCAGTGGTGAGATAATGGTAGAAACGGTTCCAGGCGGCCTGACTGATTCGTGCTTCTTTTGCACCACATCCCCAATGACTCACATTATGACGGCTACCCAATCCGGCATTCGGACCGATGTGGTAAACGTCGACCTCACCCGTATGCCGGGTCATGGCTTCAGCCATACGCCAGATGTCGGCACGGCCGGTACGGAGAAAATTATACCAAAGCCACATATTGGAAGCAAGTTCCGTATTATCCCAGGCAAAGCCTCCGACATCATAACGCCAGGTATGACGGACAGGATCATAAGCGTGCATCACATCACCATAATTCCAGAAGCCATACCATTTGTTCTGTTCAATGGCTTTCTGGTAGAAGTGGATGTAAGCGTCCAGACGCTCTTCCACACGGGTACGAAAAGAAGTACTACGATCGGGGAGGCTCCATATTCCAAAGGCGCGGCGGTTATGCAGGTATTCCGGAGTTGGCATTAATATGCTGGTGGCAGAGAGCTGTCGGGCGTCATCCGCAAAAGTTTTCTTTCCTGTGTAACCTCCTTGCGGAACGAGAGTGAGCGTGGTGGTGCGGGCAATACCATAGGGAGTACTCATTCCTTCCTGCACATCTTCATAGCTGGCATTCAGGCCGTGAGCCACATTATCATAGTGGCGTAAGTCCATCGGTTCTGCATCCGGACTCCACAGCCAGGCAGTAAGCGTGGCAACCGGAGTTCTTGCATCTGAAATTTCGATAGAAGACGGATAAGATTGCCAGAAGTCATGCAGGCAAAGTCCCAGTCCACCTGTTATATCACCGGCAAAAGCATAACCGTCACTACGGGTACCGGAGAAAGTCCCTATCCAGGGAGCATCACCATTAGTGCGTTTACGAATGGAGAATGCGTCAGCCGTGAGTTGAGACAGGCGGTAGTCATTCCATGAAGCCCAATCATTAAGCAATTCCCGGTTTTTCTCGTCAAAAGCTTCATAAGGAGGAATACGTTTTCCCTCCATCTGTTGCTGTTGCAAAGATAGATCATCTTGTACCTGTGGCATGGTAAGCATACGTCGTCCCACTAAAGGTTGCACCGGTTCACTCCAGACTCCTCCATCCGCACACGAAAAAGCGATGTGACGGTTATACAGGGCTTCACGCATCGGAACATCGAAACGAATGCCCAGACTACGGATGAAATCCATCTTCTGATCGCCGTCATAGATAAAGCTATGCACCATTTTTATTTGTTCACTACCAGCATAAAAATAGAGGCGGACAACAAAAGGAAGCCACTCACGATTATTCTGACTGTTCTCATCAGAGCCATTCGCGTAGTTCCCTTCAGAGTAGTTCGTATCAATCTCCTTATTTCTGTTCCGATGCACGCCTTCCAACTTTATAAGTGCCCGTACTGAACCCAGACGTTCTACGGTTACTGATTTTATTTCTCCTATGTAACGAGCAAAAGATATTTGAGATGTATTTTCTTGAATCGGTTTGCTTTGAGTGCTACAAATAAGATGTGCTTTCTCTCCTACTTTAGTCCCTTTATATAACAGACTATCAATCAGGAAATCTCCGTATCGAGGGATAAAAACGGAAATCACTCCTGTTTCTACCTGAATATTTTCAGGGGTTTCAGTGATAGAGATAGGAGCCTTAGGCTGTTTATTAGTAGTTTTTACTTTCTTAGAGGCTTTTTCTAATGTCAATCTTTCCGTCCCGGCAGGAATGACTCCGGCAACTCCGCTCCATTTCACAGAACCATCCGACCAATAGGCCAACGGCCAGGTATCCACCGGAATATCTTGATATTCATTCACTTTTAGCTGTAACGGAGTTGTAGGAAATACATCTCCTTCATCAAAAGGAACTCCGAAACTTACCGCTTTATCCTGTTCAGGGGTATCACCTATCCAATGCAAAGGAACGGCAGATGTCTGTTGCGGTGAACATTCATAACGAAAGTTCGTAATGCGGGTACGCGATAAGGTGGTACGAAAGCCGAACCATCCTTCAGTCAGAGGTTCGGCATCGCGGAAGTCCACCAGTTGCTTGCCGTCTATGTAATAACTAATCCTATTATCTTCATTGGTTATCTTGATGTGATACCAGTGATTTGCCTTTAGTAAATGATCGGCATCCGTATATTCTTTCCATATAGCAGGACGCGCTTTAAGATCTGTAATCCCTGCTTCATTACCGTCATAACGGCGGAAGCGCGTAGTGGAGTTATAATTCCCGCCATATCCCATATAGTAGAGTTGCAGGGAATAACAATTCAGAAAGATTCCGTTACGCCACTTTTCACGTTTCCAGATATTATCAGGATAGGCAGGATCCGAAGCCATCCAGAAACAATTCAAATCACTCAATCGGTCTCCTTCTTTTTCTACAACTACGCACGCGTCATATTCAATCGTTACCCGTCCATTCATCTTTTCTTTTCGCCAGAGAGTAAGCCCTTTGGGAGAAACGATTTCGGCCGTATCACCGATAAATGTCACTTTATAATCAGGAGACTCCGATTCGACCTTCCAATATTTATGAAACTGGCGGACGTTGAGCCCGGAAACTTGATTGTCTTGTGCATTCATGTTCATTCCCAAAGTGATGAAAAGGAACAAAAGAGGAAATATGTTCTTCATACGTCAATAAGCTATGTCACACTGCAAAAATAAGGAGAGCCGATTAATAAAGAAATGGAATATCATCCATTTATATGGCGATTCGTGCAAATGCAAAAAAAAGAACAACCCGATACTATAACCAGATTGTTCTTTCCTTAATAAACTTATACTAAATAGAATAAGACTTTTCCTATTCTTTCGGTTCTTCCGTTTCGGATTTCTTCAAAGTTTCGGCGCCTACATAATAACCAAGGTTAGTTCCCTGATTATATCCCATGTTCTGCATAGCCTGAGACATATCATAGTTATGGTCTGTCATCAAGTGCGGTAGACGGTGAGTGGTAGGATGATTCGTAGAAAATATATAAATTGATTTATAATCACTTGAACCTAAAATAACCTCTTCACGATAGTCACCCAAAAAATCTCCATAATAACAAGGATTGTATTTTGAAGTATGATTTCCCTGATTACTGCCATAAAGGTCAAAAGATATCAGACGATTCTTATTTGACTTGTTTACATCAGGATTAGCTTTATAGCTCACAATACAACCGCGGTCTAACATTTCCCTAGTAGACTGGCCACTCCAATAAATAGCCACATTATACATAACTCCACTACCAATTCCAGTAGGATATGTAGTAGAAACCAATCCGGTACCATTACAACTGAACATACCTTCTTGCGTAGAAGACCAATATTCAAAATCCGGACTATCCGGGTCAACATCCGCTACTATACAACGCCCGACATCACTTGCATCTACCGGCAAATTTCTACCATGACCAGTAATCATACTACCATCTCTTGCATTAATTACCTGACAAGCATATCCATTTCCCTGCCCTTCATAATCTTTTGCTTCTTCAAAAGAAGCAACAATCTGCAATCCGGAACGGTCTTTAATGAATTTTCCGACATGCAATATATCTCCATGTCCATTTCCGTTACACCATAATTCGCTTCCATCATCATCAATTGCTGCCGAACCGTATAAAATTTCATCCTTACCGTCACCATCCAAATCGGCTACACGAAAACAGTGTGAACACATACCCTTCCATTTGGATGCATGATCCGCCGTATCAAATTTCCAACGTGGGACCAACTCATTACCTTTCAAATCAAGTGCCCATACTTGCCAGTTTTTATAGATCCCCCTACTGATTATCAAACTTGGATTAGTAGTTCTCACTCCGGTTGCTTCATCAGGAATACCATCCAGATAAGCAACTCCGATAAAGAAACGGTCCATACGATTGCCAAAATCATCTCCCCAATATTCGCTCCAATACTTGGCACGTGACACTTTCGATCCTTCTCCTCCACGTGGAATATTATCTATACGAGTTATTTCACGTCCGTCATATCCCCTGCAAATAGAAATATATTCAGGACCTTCCATTATCAAACCGCAAGTAGTAGCTGTAGACGGGTCATTCGGATCTCTCGCAATAGCCGCTCCGGAGTACCAACCTTTACCATCTGTTTGGCGGTTACGATAATCATTTATCTTACCGTTTGCATCAGTTATGATCTTTCCATCAGCAAACTTGGTACCTTCGGACGAACGGAAAGCTATTTCGCACAAACCGTCACCGTCAAAATCATACAAAATATAAGAAGTATAGTGTGACCCTGAGCGAATATTAATACCTAAATCTATTTGCCACAAGAAAGTCCCGTCCATTTTATAGGCTTCCAATAAAGTAGTACCATTAAACCAAACTCCCATATTCGCCCCGTCATATGGTTCTCTCTTTACCACAATCTCCAGTTCACCGTCGCCATCCAAATCACCTAGCTGAATATCATCAGGAGAATATGTAATCGATGCATCAGGTACATTCAAGTTTAATCTAATCTCATGATAAAACTTTTCTGCCATTTCAGAGGTAAACGTATAATCGCAAAGCGTTTCAGTCTGATTGGCAAGAGTGACCCGATATACATTCGTTTTTGATACATCAATATCTGCATCCACCCAGGAAGTCGTATTTGAAATAGGTTCCTCATTCAATTTCACTTCCGCCTCGCCGTCTACCGACTTATAAATATCAAAAGCAACATTAGACGGATCAGTCTTCAATAATCTCCAGCTAATCAATGCGGATGAAATCCCCGATGAATTATTGGAATCAGAAGCTGAAATAGGATCATAACTCACCCACATGGCACGACTACCCGTTATGACCTCGGTCGGCAGAGGAGGCAATTCTTCTGTCGGGTTGTCATTGTTCACTTCAACGACGGGGTCATTATCTGAACAGGCAACTATCGCCAACAAACAAAACAACCCCAATACTATATAATGTTTCTTCATTTCTTTCGTTTTTTAAACATTAACATCTGTTCTATGCAAGAACATTATCACTATTTGTCAGCATTCCAGTTGTGGATTACCACCCCGGATTCTGCTCCAAATTAGGATTTTTCGATTTCTCACTCTGAGGAATCGGGAAGAAATACATTTTATCATCCCAACTTCTTTCTTTTACCTTACGCTCATACGTATAAGTATCATCCCCATTCTTCGTAATCTTCATTTCAACAATGTTCTTGAAATGTTTGTCACCCTCCTTCCAACGGCGTACATCCCAAAAACGATGTCCTTCAAAAGCTAATTCTACCATACGTTCATTCTGATATTTCTTCCAGAAAGCGTCATTGGCCATCCCTTGAGGGAATCCCGGCATTTCGGCACGCGTACGAACTACTTTGATAGCATCTACAGCCGAAGTCGTAAATTCACTATCCGTTGCATACGGACTCCCCAGATACTTATATACAGCCTCCGCATAATTCAAATAGAACTCCCCAAAACGGAACGTAATCCATGAATGGTAGGTCTTTGAAGCTGTACCGGCACGCAAGTCCACTGCCGTCTGACAATACTTCTTCAGGTAATAGCCTGTCGGAGTACCGCCACTCAAAGGTTCCGCATTTAGTCCGCCCTGATAAGTTTGCAGAGGAACAGTATTCCAGTTAGGCCACTTTTCGTCTCCATTCTTGGCAATAGTCAGATAGAAACGAGGGTCGCGGTTGGTATAATAGGGATTAGCAGGATCATAGTTATCCAACTCGTCCGGACGCATCCCTGTATCCTTCATCTCATACGCATCTACCAATGTCTGTGTGGGACAGTTTCCACCTTTACAATTTTCCAGCCCGACCGGGAAGTTATATCCCTCAAAAGAATTAGTGGTAGTAGTGGCACGACGGAGAAAAATCAATTCACTAGTAGCGTCATTGTAACTGTCCTTACTCCAAAGTGACGAATAATCATCCACTAAGAGTTTTGCCTTTTCAGCAAATCCATTACTGTCATCCAAAATTTCCTTATTGGCCTTAGCTGCACGATACCACAGCTCTTTATCATCAGTCGGGTTAAACAAAGGACTTGCCGCATACAATGCTGCACGAGCTTTCAAGGCCAATACCGTTTTACGGTTGGCACGTCCAGTTTCCGCCGGGCTACTAGGTAATGCCATATCCCCCAGTTTACTGTAATCGACAATAATCTTATCCTTTATATCATCACATTCGGCTATGATATAATCAAAAATTTCCTGTGCCGGTCTGCGCGATAATGTATTCGATTCTTCGGCCGTTAATATATGGTCACTAAACGGCACATCTCCATATTGCCGTACCAAGTTAAAGTAGAAATACGCACGAAGGAAACGCACCTCATACTGGTAATTGGTATAACGGAACATCTGTTGTGCATAATCACTGTTCAAAGCCAACTCGGGAAATGTCAGTCCGGTAAACTTCTCCAGATATAAATTACAATTGGCTATCCCTTCATAACAGGACGTCCACATGCTACTTTTAGCATTCGACGGACTCCAAGAGCCATTGTAAAAGTCTTCAATCTGATTTCCCGTATACGCATATTCGGACTCATCTGTAGCAGAACCAAGAATTGCCCCGCTATAATTTCCAAAGTCCACATCCATGGACAAATAGATATTTGTTATCAGCCCTCCCACATTACCGAAGTTGAGCTTCACAAAATCCTCATCATAGTTATTGTACTCATGATATTCCATCTTATCTGAGCAGGAACCGAGTGTGGCTACACACATCATTCCGTAGATAATGTTTTTCAGTTTCATTCTTTCGCTTTGTTTTTATGATTAAAAACCAATCGTAACACCGACTACTACACTCTTATTCAGCGGAGTCGCTACACCATAACATTCCGGATCTGCCACATCAATATGATCTGAACAGAACAAGTCTGTTCCTCTGACATATAACTTGGCACTCCCTAATATCTTAGTCTTCTTCATCAATTCTTTCGGAAATCTGTAATACACCTCCGCATTACGTAACTTCAAAAATGACCGGTCTGCCAACCAAACCGTATTAGCCTGATAGTTATTGGCATTACTCTGTGAACTCAAACGAGGATATTTGGCATTTTGATTTTCCGGTGTCCAACGATTCTCATAATAATGAGTAGAGAGTGTCGTATTATTTATCAACGGCCAAAACATACTCTTCGTATTCAATACAGCAGAATAGTTACCTGTCCCCTGGAACATTACATCTACTCCAATCCCTTTCCATTCCGCTCCCAAATGGAAAGAATAATAAATTTCCGGGGCTGTCGTACTATAACCGATAGCTGTTTTATCATTGGCATCAATGATTCCGTCTCCATTCACATCTTTATATTTTATATCTCCCGGCACTACCGTACTAAAGTTTTGCGTAAGACTGTTTGCTATATCCTCTTCATCTTTGAAGAAACCTTCAGCTATCATTCCATACACTTGTCCCAACCGATTTCCTGTTTGCACAAGATTATTATATAAACGCGGTTCTTCCAGTTGCTCCTTAATTTCATTCTTATTCCAAGCAAAATTACCGCCAAGGTTGAACACTACATCTCCTAACCGTTTCGTATAGTTAAGCCCTAGTTCCATGCCATAACTATCAACGATCCCGGCATTCTCGAACGGAGCATCCACTCCCAATACATTGGTATATTTACCTTCGGAAGATACCCAAATATCTTTTCTCCGTTGATAATAGCCTTCTGCCGTCACATTCAGTCCATTGAACAACACAGCATCAACACCAACATTATATTTATACGCTTTCTCATGTGTCGAATTAGCAGTTGCCAAACGGCCGATAATAGTACTCCCGAATTCGGAGTCATAACTACTGTTAAACTTATATTGTGTACCGGTAGTCGTATAAATCTGGTCCCAATAATCGTAGACGGTGTCGTCTCCGTCTTTAGGCAGATAATCAACATTGATCACGCCAAACGAAGCACGCAATTTCAAGAAATTCACCCAAGACACCTCTTTCAACCATTTTTCTTCCGAAAGCACCCAAGCAGCAGAAATGGTAGGAGAGAAAGACCATTTATGTCCCGGTGCCAATAAACTGGAGGCCGAACCTACCAATGCCAGATCCAAATAGTAGCGATTAGAGAAGCCTACATGATTATACCAAGAAACATTTTGCCGATAGATAGTAGTGTTCAGACCGTAAGAATCACGATATTCATACTCCCATTTCAATTGAGAATACACATCCCACTTTTGGAACGAACGATTGTAATCAACACTACCTGCAAAGTTAAATTGGCGTGCCCAATTGTCAATCCCCGCACCCGAACCCATTTCACTGGATTCGCCACCAGAAATAGCAGTATAAAACGGACCGTTAGTTGTCCAGCTTGTTGCATAACCGGCATACTTATAAGTCTTGCTATGGTCTTCCAGAATATTGGAATAGTTGTCATAAGCTAAACGAAAATTAGCTCCCAATCCTTTCAGCAGACCAGACAAATCTTGTGATAAGGTAAGGTCGGCGAACAAACTACGGGAATGTCCTTTAGAATAAGAAGCTCCCTGCGATTGTGCGACTGGATTCGACGTCCCCGCCCAAGTAGTGCTTCCTCCCCAACTGCCATCTTCCGTACGAACCGGAAAAGCTGCAGAAGGAACCGAATAAATCATATCCCATAAGTTAACCGAAGCTCCCGGAAGTCGGGATTCGGACAATGTACCGAGAAGGTTCAACTTTAATTTGGTAGTAGCTGTTAAATCAATATCCAGATTCGTACGCAAATTAGCACGCGAATACATATTCTGTGTAGAATATCCGTCATTTGCATTCGGGGTTTTGATAAAACCTTTGTCTGTTAATAAATTCGCCATAGTATAGTAGCGGAACTTTGCCCCTCCTCCGCGGAATTCGATCGTATATTTATTAGAAACTCCTCTGTCTTTAAAAGTTTCATCAATCCAGTTCACATTAGGATAAAGATAAGGGTACATACGGGAAGCCCCACCACTGCCTACTCCATTACGAAAAGCATCGACTTCTTCCGGAGTATATCGAGCTCCCAAACCTTCATATCCACGTGCTTCATTCACTGCAGAAGCATACGTAGCCGCATCTACAAATTCCGGACGTCGAGACTGAGTGTTAATGATATGATCATACGTAAACGTTATCTCTTTTGTTTTGTACTTACCACGCTTCGTCGTTATCAAGATCGCACCGTTCACTCCTTTGTATCCGTACAATGCCACAGCCGCGGCATCTTTCAGGATGGAAACGGATTCTACTTCTTCCGGACTTACCAAACTCATGTCTCGTTCCAAACCGTCAACCAGCACGAGCGGTGTACTACTTGACAAGCTCTGCAAACCACGCACATAGAAGGTAGGATCTGCCATTAGCCCGGTACTAGCCGCATTCTGCAAAGTGGTAAGGCCCAATCCATATCCATATAGAGAATTGGATATATTCCGGGAAGACCGCTTATTAAACTCTTCATTATAGGTGGTAGAAACTGCTGCCGTTGATTCATGACGATTAAATGTCCGGTTAGCTCCCACATCAATAGTCTGAGCTGCATATCCCATCACAATGGTCATCGGACCATCAGTCTTTGCCACAACGGTGGTAGAGCCTTTGTCGACAGAAACGACACTCAAGCGTTGTCCTTTCTCGACCGCAATCTCGAATTTACCGTCTTTATCAGTTTCAACCCGAGTCTCCACTGCGCCACCTTCCACATTAACGGACGCTCCATAGACTGGATTTCCCGATTTATCAACAACAATACCTATAATGTTGTTGTCTGTATTCTGCGCTCTGACCGGAATGCTCAAACAAACCAGTAAAGCCAGTATCAGAATCTTATTTTTTCTCATATAAATCAATATTCAATATTGTTTTAATCTATTTCGCTGTCTCACATTACCAACCCGGATTCTGAATTAGTCCATATCCTTTGTTAATTTCCGTTTGCGGGAATGGAGAAAGATACCATTTAGAATCAAATCCGTATGTCCACCACCGACGAACCGGCTTGGATAACTCAAACCTTTCATATTCAAAACGAGTAGGCTGCAATGCTCCCTTGTTTTTATCTCCTTCATTCCATTTAGCATTCCCTGTTATACGATTACCAGTATCATCCAAACGATAGGCGAGTAACCCGTGCAGGCGCTTCTCGAAACGATCGGCACGTTTGTAACGGATAAGATCAAAGTAACGGCTATCTTCAAGCCCCAATTCCCGAACACGTTCACACAGCAATTCTTCCAATAAGGCAGCTTTGTCAGAAAGTAAATTCTTATCTGTAACACACTCCGCCAAATCTTTCTTTAATCCCACGCGGGCACGTACTATATTCATTTGGTTAATAGCGCCCCGGTAATCGTTCTTGGCTTGAAGCAAGGCCTCTGCATAGGTCAAATAAATGTCAGACAAACGAAGATATACCCAATGCGTATACTGACGTTGGTACTCTGTTCCCAAATAATATTTCATATTTTTATAACCAGTCGCATAGTTACCTGATTCAAGTGCTGCATTTTGTCCTTCATCGTATCCTCCGACCCACAATTCATAAGGTAAACCGGACATTGTTCCGGCACTCCAGTCTAACATCTTTGGCAATCCATTCACCATGCAATGCTCATACAGACGAGGGTCACGGGTTAATACAATTTCCGACAATAGTTGTTCTCCATTTTTAAATGTTCCGGTCAAGAACATTTCATCCAACTTACCTTCTGTTTCTGCCTTTTTCCAGTCAAATGGAGTGCCGTCGGCCCATGGGAACATCTCCACATATTCCTGTGTAGGCGGATATTCAGTACGGCAAAGTGACGGAACAGCCCAGGAATGCCACATATAAGAACTTGAATTGAAAGCGTCCGACATATTCGTGCGGACAGAATGCAAGACCTCCTTGCTGTTCTGACGAATATATCCCATACGATATGCCTGACGATACTGCTCCGGTGTTTCTTCCGAAGCCTTATTCAGACTGTACCCGCCTTGACTCTCCAGCTCTTTAAAGAATGCCTCACAAGCCTTCAAACAGTTATCCCAAAGTTCCGCATGATAGCCGCCGTACCATACCAGACGTTGCTGTTCAGCCTCTGAATTTCCTCCTGCATATCCGTTGACATCATTAAACAACGGAGAAGCGGCAAATTGCCAGATTTTACATTTCAATGCCATAGCACCGGCCTTTGTCCAGTGTCCGGCCTTGCTAGCAAGATCGGCATCAGCATAAGCCCACACCAATCCACCGGAATTGATAGCATCATCCAACATCTTTATCATGTAGTTAACAGTCTCCTCTACCGTAGCACGGGGGATTTCATAACCTGACTCCGTACCGGTGAATGAAGCGTATAATAATGGAAGACCTCCATAATGACGGAACATATCAAAATAACGCGCCGCAATCAGACATTTAGCTTCTGCCACCAACTGTGTTTTTTCAGTGTCATCCATGCCCGGTACTCTATCGATGTTTTCCATTAACAACCAACACCAACGCACTACTTCCCATACCATTTCCCGTGTATATGGGAAGATATTACCACGCGTGCCATAGTTGGCATTGAGAGAACCCAAATAATACTGCTGATATACAGTCGCATCACTAAAATAAAGTGACCAGCAGTCTGTTAGCGCATCCTTCTTTCCTAAATAAGGGCTGGAAGAATCAGGAATATTACCGTTACTGTCTGTATTATAAGGTAATCCGTAATACTGTCTACTGTAGCAGGTATTCAAAAATTGGCGCGTATATTCAGCACTATTGAACACTGTGTCAATAGTAGCATTTCCGCCCGGTGCCTTATCCAAAAAAGAGTTTCCGAATTTAATTTCGTCCACACATGAAGTGGAAACCAAACAAACCGCCGCTCCCAACATCGCACCGATGAACCATTTATTTTGTAATTTCATTGTATCTTTCCTTTATCTATTTTAGAATCCTAATTTCAAGCTCAACGTATAAGTCTTGGACAATGGATAAGAAGGTGCATTAGTAGCTCTTGCCTCCGGATCACCCCACAAATAAGGTGTTATAGTCCACAAATTATATCCCGCAAAAGCCAACTGACATGTATTCAGTCCAAGTTTCTTCATCAATGGGAAGTGAAAATTGTATGCCACCTGAAGAGTTTTCAAACGCAAGTATTTTGCATCTTTCTCATATAAAGTGGAGGTAGCATAATTATTCTTCGCATTATCAATGGTAGCTCTCGGATACTCCGAAGATTGTGACGGATTTTCCGGTGTCCATGTGTGGTCCAAATGGTATGCCAACAATCCTCCCTGCTCGCTATTGGAAGATGAATAAAACGGCTGACGAAATACATCCGAAATCATACGACTTACGTTCCAGGCCCCTGTCCATTGAGTACTTATTTCCAGATTCTTCCAACTGAATCCTAAATTAATACCTAGCATATATTCAGGATCGTCTGTAAAGCCATAGTCATAACTTGCATCATTTGCATCAATCTTACGGTCACCATTCAAGTCAACATATACTGCATCTCCATTTTGAAGAATACTCTCGTGAGTGGGGAACGGACGATTAAATGTCTGTTCATATAAGGCAGGTGTCTCCTCATCATAGAAGCGCCAGAAAACATATTGGCTACGCGAACCGATACGGTGTCCTTTCTGGTATTGATATAAATTATTCTGCGGGGCTTCCTTCTTTTCAAGAATCTCATTCTGATTATAAGAAAGGTTAATACCCGCCCAATAACGGAAATTATCACCAATCTTATCGTTCCATTTTAAAGAAAGTTCCCAACCCCAACTGTCTACACTTCCTAAATTTGAATATGGAGTAATGAACCCCAACATTCCCGGAGCTGTACCATCACGCAAAAGGATATCATTACGACGTTCTTTATAATATTCAAAGGTTGCTTTCAGACGGTCGTCAAGGAAATTAATATCAACACCATAGTTCCGCTTCAGGGCTTTTTCCCATGTCACAGCAGCATTATTCTTAGCTACCTCACGCGCACCCAGACTAACAGTACCATTATCTACTCCAAACCCATATCCCCAAGCGTTAGTCGCTCCTCCACTTGCTGTTACACGGTTAGCCAAATCACCTAAACCGACATTATATGGATCAGCCATGTACATAAACCGCGATCCCCCAATATTATCGTTACCTACTAAACCGACACTGGCACGTAATTTCAAAAAGCTAACCACCGATTTCAAAGGACGGAAAAACTTCTCTTCACTCATCACCCAACCTATAGAACCAGCCGGAAAATAAGAAAAGCGCAAATCAGACGCAAAGTTCTCCGAACCGTTATAACCCACATTAAACTCTGCCATATAGCGACTCTTCCAATCATAAGTGACACGTCCGACTAATCCGACATATCCATGAGGAATGTCCGAATATACTTTCGGATAATATTCTTTCTGTTGATTATACAAAACCAAGGCTGTCACTGTATGATCACCAAAAGTACGATTATAATTAAAGCTGGCTTCCATATACCAATTACGTGCTTTGCCTGTAGTATACGAATACTTCACATCTGTATTTTCTCCAAACTTACGATAAGCAATACTACCGTCATCCATCAATACAGGAGTGTATGTAGCGATAGACCCACCAGAACCGACTTTATTAACTGTAAACGAGCTGTTATAAGATCCCTTCACTTTAAAAGAAAGTCCTTTAGTCAAAAAGTCCATTTTCTGGTCCAGAATCACATCCACATTCAGCGAATTATTGCTAGTCTGGCTGAATCCATTTCCATAATATCCCATACCAGTGCCTCCTGTAAATGGTAATTTCAGTCCGTCTGAATAAGTTTCATCGCTCGAATTTACCAATTTCCCGTCTATGATTCCCGGACTGGAGAAAGGAGTAGCATAATACATATTTTTAATCAATCCGGAAGATCCCTGACTCGTACGCGGTTGATCTGAATTATTCACATTACCACTAATATTGAATGACAAAGTAGTAGTTTTGGTGACATCCATATCCAAATTTGTACGATAGTTGAACCGACGGTACTGGTAGCTTAAATTATAAGGAAGATCAAATTCACTAAAAAGTCCTCCTTGCGTATAGGCACCTGCAGAGATAAAATAACGTACTTTATCTGTTCCTCCCGAGATATTCAAGTTATGCTGGCTCTGAAGCGTAGAGCTTTTCATAATATAGTCAGCCCATTGTATATTGGGGAAACGAATAGGATCGGAACCATCCGCAAATTTTTGAATCACATCACCACTAAATAAGGCAGATTTACCATCACCGGACATCATTTGATTATGAAAACGGGCATAATCATAAGAACTTGCCTGTTCTACCATTTTTGTAGGCATCAACACAGAAGCAGAAGTAGTAAACGAAATTTTCGCCTTTCCTTCCTTTCCTCGTTTAGTTGTAATCAGAATGACCCCATTTGCTCCACGAATACCAAATACGGCTGTTGCCGAAGCATCTTTCAAGATAGAAATGGATTCAATTTCATTCGGGTCGATATCACTCATACTTTCACGATCCACACCGTCTACCTGAATTAACGGTGAAGAATTCTCCCAAGTAGCTTTACCACGAATAAAAATTTCAGCGGCATCCGCTCCCGGCTCACCAGAATATTGCACAGTAGTCAAACCTGTCATCTGCCCTCCTAATACATTGGAAACCGAACCTACAGATACACGGGTCAATTCTTCTCCTTTCACACTAGCGATAGCTCCTGTCATGGTCACTTTCTTCTGGGTACCATAGGCTACAATTTCCACCTCCTCAAGAGCAGTCACATCCTCTACCAAAATGACTTTCATGTCATTCTTTGCTACGACTTTTTTATCGGTATAACCTATAAAAGATACTTTCAGTTTCGTACCGGGACGTACATTTATTCTAAATACACCGTCAATATCGGTAATTGTACCGTTAGATGTTCCTTCCGCAAGTACACTTGCTCCAATTATCGGTTCTCCTTGGCTATCTACTACTGTTCCTTTTATAGTACTTTGCTGCTGTACAACTTCGACGGCTGCCGAAGCTGTTTGCAATCCCCATGCAGGTGCAAAAGTTGCTATAGTGAAAAACAGAGCGACAGGTAAGGTTGTCCCCTTTATAAAGTTTTTCTTATTCATATATGTATATGTTCATGATATAAGTATAGTTGACGGACTTTATATACCGTCCTATTTATTTTAGAATGCGAGCATCATACGGAAATAGCCGGCGCGTGAACCACGCTCACAAATAATGTGATATCTTCCACCAGCCATACCGTGCGTCCATTGGTTGGCAGCAGAACGTTGCGTGCTGCTCCAATAGTGTCCACTATTAGTTCCTGAATCAACAGAGGTCATTTCATCACCATTTACATTCTTGAGACTACGGTTGATAACACTCAAATTCTTAGCAACTGTATCCCAGCACATTATAGAAGGCAGATACCAAGGAGTCACACTTGTCGGAACGGCTTCCGATTCGCGATAAGTCTTGATATACTCATAAGCATGGTCGCAAGTAGAGGGACTTCCCTTCTCTTCGTAACACATAGTAAGTATCTGTGTGTTATTATATCCCATTAGTGCAGGAAAAACTAATGAGGCATCATTCTTGTTGGCATCACTCTCTGTATTGCAACCTACAAATTTACCTGCCCAATCCTCATCTGAAGTGAACCAGTCTGAATAATAGCCGGCCTTGCTGGTATGGAACATTTGCATGGCAATATCGTTTTGTTCATCATCTTTTACTAATGAATTCTTTACAGATAGTACTACCCCGTGTGTACAAGTAGGAAAGTCACGACGCAAAGCATCAATCTCTGCAGAATAAAGTTCGGGATGTGTTACGCTAGGCTGTGAATTACCTACATAACATACAATACCAATCACATTTTCCGGTACTGTTTCCGCATCTACAGAAACTATTTTTCCATCTGCACAGAAATAATCCCCGACCTGCAAAGTATGGTTAATCTTACTTTTATCTTCGATGGCATACATCTTCGCTGTTCCTCCTTCCAGAGTACCTTTAGCTTCATATTCCATTTCACCCACGCCTGTATAAGTACCCTTGATTGAGAATTCCTTACTCGGATTAACCAAAAAACGATATGTATCCGTACTTTCCTGATAATAAGGAGTTGCTTGAGTATTGTTCACTGTAAACGAACCGGCTGTTAATGGTAACAAATAATCATCTATACCGCCATTTGTAAAGCTATAGGTCAAATTAGGCATCTTCACTACCGCAAGAGCCATCCGATGTTGCATAGTAAAAGCGATCTGTCCTTTCAAACGGTCCCCCTGAACACTACCCGTACTCGTCATCAAATCATATTGCGTATAATTTCCTTCATTTTGTTCATCACCAATTTTCCAATTGTTGACATACGTTTCAAAAGGGTCTACTTTAGTCGGATCAAAAGTTACATTTGCATTATACGGATAGTATGCATAAAAAGTCATCCGCTGAAATTGTGAACCTTTGTATTCAATAGGATCTCCCCCATCGGTCAATTCCCAATAACCATCTGTCAGTGTGAATTTCCGATTCTTGATATCCTCTACCACCGTTTCTCCTCTTACCGCAAATATACCGATAGCATCTCCGTTAGAAAATCGGGTAGTATATCCATTCTCTGTAGCACGTGTCTTGCCACTTTCATCCATAAATCCTTCATCAGACACACTAATCTGAAATCCCTGCAAAGAATCCGGCGTTTCTCCGGTGAGTTCTTCATTTTGCGAGCAAGACGCAACTATGGCTGCGCCAGCCAGAAAAAGCATTGATATATAATTATATACTTTCATAAATCTCATGTTTATATTTTTAGCATTTTTTGTCTATACTAGATTGGTAAACAGATCACTTCACAATAGGCTGTGGAGTTACGGTTTCTTCTGTAATATTCCAACTAGGGTTGGTTATCTCTGTTCCAGTTTCAGCTATACTAGGGTCGGATGTTATAGGATCGTGGTTTTCATCTTCCCATCCTATTATTTGCGTTTGTTCTGTAATTGTCAACACATAATTATTGTCCTCGTATTTATTTGTCTTGATGATATAATTATAAGAAAATCCCGATTTCAATTCTGTCAGGTTAGCAAACTCGGCTTCATAAAGATAACCGTTCATTCTAGCTTGGATAGTTACCTTGCCTTGCACCTTCTGTGGCAGTAAAATAGCTTGTACTGTATAATTATCCTGTTCTCCTATTTTATCCCAATATATATCATCTTCATCCGTAACAGGGTCTTCACTTACTGTTGTCTCCCCTGTTTTAGGATTAAATGTACCATTATTCTTAAGCCCAATAAGATAACAGGTTATATCTGCCAAGTCCACACCTTCGCCAGCTTGAAACTCCAATCTAATACGGCTCATCACATGATTGAATGCTAATGTCACATTCGGGGTTTGTGATGTAGCCTTCCCTTTGGCAAAAAGAAAGTCTATCTTCGCACGTTCTTTTGCTGTAGCTTGATTGTCACTGGCTGTAGTCACTTCCAATACAGGTTGTTCTTCACCTGATGTACCAGAAAATGGAGCATATGCCACTACATCATACTCTCCGGAACCTAATACCCAGATTTCTTCTGCATTTCCTCCTTTTGCAGCAAAAAGACCATTGCCTTTGTATTTGTAATGGATATTCACTTGTTCCGTACCACAAGTGATTCCTACCGAGTCTTCTGCCTCCCAGTTTGTTTCCGTAGCTCTTGTAACAAGATTGCTAGCCTCATGATTGTTTATTACTGCACTAAAAGAAACTTTCGCTCCCGTGTCACCGGTAAACTGAATATCAGTTTCTTTAATATCGTTGCTACATCCTGCTAAAAGTAGTAAGGCAACAGCAGTTGTGACATAGTTTTTTTTCATACCATGTTTTTTAAAGTTAAACATATTTTTGTTGATTAGTAAAATCGTCGTAAAGTAAAAAAGACAATGGCTGCATTCTTTTCCAACCAGCAATTGAAATAAATGAAGCATTTTTTTTGTTGTTTTCCATATCTATTAGCTATATCTGTTAAGTTAAACAAAAGTTAGATTCTCTTTTTAAAAGCAATTTTTCACACTCTACCTGTGAAAAAGTGTTGCAAACATAACGACTTAATCAAGATATAGCAATGCAGAATCGTACAAATGCATGGAAAATACCGTCTTTTGCACGATATTCCATGCTGTGGGAGCGATATTCGATTAGTTCCTAATGACTATGAACCTTTTTGTTTCTATTTTATTGTATGGAAAATAGTAATTTATAAACCTAAAAATGATATGGCGAATTTTTCAATTGTAGTTGTTCCAACTAAAAAATTATCAAATGGCAGACATCGAATAAGGATAGCCGTAGCACATCATTCTCAAACCAGATATATATCTACCCAATTTACTTTGGATTCTGCCAGTCAACTAAAAAATGGTCGAGTAGTAAGGCATGAGAATGCAGCGAATATGAATGCCTGTCTTCGGAAACTAATCAATGAGTATGAAGAAATTGTTACATCGATCAGCTATTTACCAGCAATTTCATGTACCGAACTTATACGTATAATTACTTATGAACAAAAGAAAAAAGGTATAACCTTTCAAGCTGTTGCAAAAGAATACATGAATTTCATGAAAGGAGAAGAGCGGGAGAAATCTTATAAACTTTATAAGATAGCTTCCGAAAGATTAGTCAAATATATGAAAGGGGATTTTCCTTTAATTCAATTGACACCTATACATATCCAAGAATTTGCCAAAGTTCTTCACGAGGAGAATCTGGCAGATACAACTATCAGAATATATCTGACTTTAATAAAGGTGATATTAAATTATGCCGGTAAGATGAATTATGTATCTTACTCCATTCATCCTTTTGTCCTCTTTAAGATGCCGGCAAGTAATGTGCGGGAACTTGATTTGTCAATAGATGAACTGAAGAGAATACGTGATATCCGGCTTTTAAAGCCTTCTTTATCCATGGTGAGAGATATTTTTATGCTTACCTATTATTTAGGCGGTATTAACCTGAGAGATTTATTAGTATATGATTTTAAAAATAAGAACGATATGCGTTATGTGCGTCACAAAACACGTAATAGCAAGAAAGGAAAAAATGAAATTGTATTTACTTTGCAGCCTGAAGCAAAAGTGCTCATAGATAAATATATGTCGAGAAATGGGCATTTGCAGTTTGGTAAATATTCATCTTATAAACAAATATATAGTTTAGTCTTCCGACATATAAATAAGGTAACAGAACTTTCGGGGGTAAAGAAAAAGGTTACTTACTATTCCGTTCGAAAGACATTTGCACAACACGGATATGATTTAGGCATTCAAATTGAAAAAATAGAATACTGTATCGGACACAGTATGAAAAATAACCGTCCTATCTTTAATTATATTAAGATTATGCAAGAACATGCCGATAAGGTGTTCCGTGCCGTACTTGACCAATTGCTATAGTATAGATAGTTTTTCACTGCTATTTTTATTTCCTTCTTTTGCTAATCGATTTCATTCCGATCGCTATCCTTTTTTCGTTCCACTATAGTTATCCGCAAAGTACACTATAGTTACCCTTGCGGATAACTATAGTCAAACGCAAAGATAACTATAGTGGAACGAAAAAAGATTCGCATACCGGATAACTCATAATAGGTAAAAAAGATATTAATGGTGCTAATTGTTCAAATCCTATCCTCAATTGATTGCTAGCTGCATGTAGTCGTTTGATGCGCAGGAAGTTATGTTTAAAAAGAGAATCTAACTTTTGTTTAACTCTATAATAAATATGCTATGTAAATATATTAATATCATACAATATATTATACTACTAAACCTCTATAAAGTACTACGTTACAGGAATATCCATATAAAAAGAAACAAAGAGTCTTCATTAGAAGATAAAAAGATAAATCAACAATAAAGGATCTATAAACCAATATTTATAACTTAATAATTAAAGTATGAAAAGCAACAAAAAAGGTAATCACCTGTACGCCTATAAGGATACTATCCGACGGCTATTTCTCCTCACTTTGTTTTCTTTTTTAATAGTAGAATCTTATGCCCAGAATAAGACAATTTCGGGCACAGTTACAGATTTCACCGGAGAACCGGTTATTGGTGCCAGTGTATTGGTTAATGGTACTACTAATGGTACAATTACTGATTTAAATGGCAAGTTTTCTCTTTCCAATGTGCCAATAAAAGGTACAATCACTATCACTTATATAGGATATAAAAAACAAGAAGTATCCGTAGCAGGAAATACCAACTTTAAAATTACTCTTCAAGAAGATACCGAGACCTTAGACGAAGTAGTAGTTGTAGGCTATGGAGTACAGAAAAAAAGTGACGTAACCGGTGCTATGGCTCGCGTAGGTGAAAAAGAACTGAAAGCAATGCCTGTAAGAAATGCGCTAGAAGGGATGCAAGGTAAAACAGCCGGTGTAGATATTACATCCAGTCAGCGTCCCGGAGAGGTGGGCAACATTAATATCCGTGGACAACGCTCTATTAATGCGGAACAGGGTCCACTGTATGTGGTAGACGGTATGGTAATTCAAAATGGAGGCATTGAAAATATCAATCCTTCCGACATTGAAGCTATTGACATTTTAAAAGATGCTTCAGCCACAGCTATTTATGGCTCACGTGGTGCCAACGGTGTGATTCTTGTAACTACCAAAAAAGGAAAAGAAGGTAAAGTGACCCTAAACTATTCCGGTACTGTCACTTTTGAAACGTTACACGATGTTACAGAAATGATGTCTGCCGCTGAATGGTTGGATTATGCCCGCTTAGCTAAATATAATGCAGGTTCTTATGCTTCTGCCACTCCAACTTATGAAGCAGATAAAGCTGCATTTGGTAGCGTAACCGCTTCATGGAAAAACATCGAAAAGGCATGGGTAAATGGAGTCTACGATCCATCTTTAGTAGGATCATACGACTGGGCTTCGCACGGTAAACAGACGGGGATTACACACGAACATACCTTAAGCGCATCCGGAGGGTCTGACAAATTCCAAGGCTATGCCTCATTCGGTTATTTGGACCAGAAAGGTACACAACCAGGGCAAGCATATGAACGTTATACATTAAAGACCTCATTTGATGTAACTCCTGTCAATTGGTTCAAAATGGGATCTTCAATTAATGCATCTTATTCCACTCAAGACTATGGATATAGTTTCTCCAAGTCTGTAACCGGTTCGGGTGATTTCTATAGCGCATTAAGAAGTATGATTCCATGGACAGTACCTTATGACGAAAACGGTGAATATGTCCGTTATCCGAGTGGGGATGTAAATATCATCAACCCTATTCGTGAATTAGACTACAACACCAACCAACGCCGCACTTTCCGTGCTTCTGCCAGTTTGTATTCGCAAATTGATTTCGGCAAAATCTGGAAACCCCTGGAAGGCTTATCTTATCGTCTTCAGTTTGGCCCTGAATTCCAATTCTACACTTTAGGAGTTGCTAATGCAGCAGATGGTATTAATGGAGATGGTAACAATGGTGCACAATACAAGAACGAACAAAAACGTGCATGGACATTGGATAACCTGATCTATTATAACAAAGCCCTGGGTCAACATAATTTAGGCATGACATTGATGCAATCCGCTTCGGCCTACCATTACGAGATGGGAGATATGAGAGCTACTAATGTAGCCTCATCGGATGAGCTTTGGTATAATATAGGATCTGCGGGTACACTAAACTCTTTTGGCACAGGTCTGACCGAAACTCAAATGGCATCTTATATGATTCGCCTAAACTATGGTTATAAAGATAAATACTTATTGACAGCATCTATGCGTTGGGACGGCGCCTCTCAATTAGCCGAAGGGCACAAATGGGCAAGTTTCCCTTCTGCTGCTATCGCATGGAGAATGGATCAGGAAGATTTCCTGAAAGACATCAGTTGGCTGAATCAGTTGAAACTTCGTATAGGTATGGGTGTTACAGGTAATGCGGCAATCAAAGCATATGCAACTAAAGGCGCTATCACAGGCTTATACTATAACTGGGGACAGAATGAGTCATCTTTGGGCTATGTACCTTCAGATCCTTCACAGAAGGAACCCGCCAAAATGGCTAATCCAACTCTAGGCTGGGAAAGAACTACACAATACGATGTCGGTGTTGACTACGGTTTCTTTAATAACCGACTTACTGGTAGTATCGATGCATACAAAACGAAAACTGATGATTTGTTACTGGAAATGTCAATTCCTTCACTAACGGGCTATGTTTCTACTTATGCCAATGTGGGTAAAACATCCGGATATGGAATTGACCTACAAGTAAATGCAATACCTATACAAACAAAAGATTTTTCTTGGAGCACTACTTTAACATGGTCAATGGATAGAAACCGAATCGACGAATTGTCTAATGGTAGAACAGAAGATGTGAACAACAAATGGTTTGTCGGTGAGGAAATCGGTGTTTATTACGACTGGGTATATGATGGCATCTGGAAAACAGAAGAAGCTGAAGAAGCTGCCAAATACGGACGTAAACCGGGACAAATCAAAGTGAAAGATTTAAATAATGACGATACAATAGATGCCAATGACGATAAGAAAATTGTAGGGCATACACGTCCACGCTGGACAGGTGGATGGAGTAACACTTTCAGCTATAAGAATTTTGAGCTATCCTTCTTTATTTTATCACGTTGGGGATTTACTGTTCCACAGGGAGCTGTTACTCTTGACGGTCGCTATATGCAACGTAAAATAGACTATTGGGTAGCCGGTACCAATGAGAATGCAAAATACTATTCACCCGGTTCCAACGGTGAAGGAGCCGATGCCTTTAACAGCGCAATGAACTATCAGGATGGTTCGTACATCAAAGTTCGTAATATCTCATTGGGTTATAACTTTACCCCACAACAATTAAAGAACTTGGGTATCAGTAATCTGAAGTTGTATGTTCAAGCCATGAATCCATTCAATATCTATAAGGCATGTGACTTTTTGGATACAGACTTGGTAAACTATGACAATAATGCCAAGACATTTGGTTCACCTACCACTTTGAAGAGTTTTGTAATAGGTGTCAACATCGGATTCTAATAAACAAATTAAAGTAAAGACATTATGAAATTAAATAGAATATTATTTGCTGCTTTAATGGCCAGCGTAACAGGAAGCTCGATCACTTCGTGCAGTGAATCTTTCCTTGATGAGAATTTAACAACTCAATATAGTACCGACCGCTTTAAGACACAAGAAGGTCTTGATGAATTAGTAACTGGAGCCTATCAGAAACTGAAATTCAAATTCAACTATATATGGGGGATTCAGTGCTACAACATGGGAGTAGATGAATTTACTGATGCTAATAATGTTATTCCAGCATGGAATCACTATAGTCAAGATTTAAATTCATCTGAAAATGCCGCCAACCAACCTATCTGGGACAATTACTACGGACTGGTTGAACCCGCAAACATATTGATCCAAAACATACCTCAATATTATAACCAAAGTTCACCCACATATAACACACGCTTGGGAGAAGCACACTTTCTAAGAGCCTATGCTTATTTTGAATTAGTGAAGCAATTTGGTGGTGTGCCGTTGAAATTAGTTCCATCTACAAGCGCGGAAACATACTTCACACGGAATTCTGCTGAAGAAATATACACACAGGTCATAGCTGATTTTGGAGAAGCCTACAGACTACTTCCGGATAAAGGTGAATCAATCGGACGAATTAACAAATATGCTGCTGCCCATTTCCTTGCAAAAGCACATTTATTCCGTGCCTCCGAATTGTATAGCGATTGGAATAGTAATTATGTAGCATCCGACCTCGATGCTGTTATTCAATATGGTTCGGAAGTTGTAGACGCACATCCATTGTGTAATGATTATGTAGAACTTTGGGACTATGAACAGCCGAACGGAGCCAATGAAAAAGTAAGTGAAGTGATTCTGGCAGCTCAATTCTCTAATGATGAATCAACATGGGGACGTTATGGAAATCAGATGCATCTTTATTATCCGGCCGTATACCAAGGTAATGATATAGGTGGATGTAAACGTGACATCTCCGGAGGACGTGAATTCTCATACGTAAGTGCCACAGAGTATACCATGCAGGTATTTGACCGTGTCAATGACTCTCGTTTCTGGAAATCATTCATTACCTGTTATGGAGCCAACGAAACCAAAAGTGCTCCCACCTGGACAGCAGAAGATATGCCATACGCTCCGGCAGGTGTAAAAGAAGGTGACAAACGTTTCAGTGGAGGTGAACTCGGTATGAAATACATCGTTAATGACCCGGGAGACAACCGCTATGAGAAATATTCCAACGCTCCGGCATATACTGTTTTAAAAGATGGAAAAATGTGTAACACGTATACATATGTACGCTATTTCAAAGGACAGGAACACAGCTGGAATATAAATGAGAAAACAGGTAATTATTACGATATCATACCTCACAAGCGTTCAGTAGCTTTATCTAAATTCCGTGATGGTTATCGTGTTTCCATAGCATCGCAATTCGGTACTCGCGATGCTATCATCGCCCGTTCGGCAGATGATGTACTAATGGTTGCCGAAGCATATATTCGTAAGGGTGAAGCCAATTATGATAAAGCTGTCGAATGGATGAACAAACTGCGTGAACGTGCCGGTTATAAAACAGGTGAAGACCGTAGTAAAAACATAGATGGTGGACAAGCCTATAAGAATAATCCTTATTGTTCCGGGAAAGGAGGTGGTCACTCCTCCGAAGGTGCTATTTACTGGGAAGAAAACACCTATTATGAGTCAAACAATATCGAACAGGAGACTACTGCTTCTACCAAAACTACAATGAAATTAAATAGTGTGGCAGATGTTTATAACTCTACAGTCGACACTCCTATCTACAACGAACTGGGCTGTACATCCAATGCTGACAAAATGATGTGCTTCCTATTAAATGAACGTACCCGTGAGCTTTGTGGCGAATTGCAACGCTGGGAAGATCTGGCACGTACCAAGACGTTAGACGCCCGCTGGCATAAATTCAACGATGGCGCCAGCAGAGGTCTTGGCGAATTCAAATCGGAGAAACATTACTATCGCCCGATCCCCCAAGCCTTCTTGGACGGTATCACCAATTCAAATGGTTCTGCACTAAGCAATGAAGAAAAGAAAGCAATACAGAATCCGGGATATTAAGATAAACAACTAATCTTATTGCCACTTGGCACTCTTTGAAATAGTATTCCTAATCAAAGAGTAGCAAGTGGCAATATCATTTCTTATATTTCCGTTGTTTTTTCACTTCGTCTTCTTCATAAACATCTTAATCTGATCGCTAATCTGCTCCATCCCCTTTATCGAAGGATGACCGCTCTTTTTATCAATATCATGCAGTTCAATACAATCAATATTATAGTGATGACAGATAGCTCTGACCGACTCGTTAAACTCTTCCTTTAAACCTGAATTCAGCAGAAAATAGATCTCAACATTAGGATAACGATCAATCATGTGGTCGAGCAGATATGCCATGGCCGGACGGAATGTATATAAATCTTCCTTGGTCCACCCTTCATACTTGTAATCCCCAAGCGGTGAGCCGGCCCAACAATCATTCGTTGCACCGAAAATAAAGATGATATCCGGACATCCCAGCTTATCCATACGGGTAATAAAAGAACGATCCGAATAATCAGCCTGATTATAACCGGTATTACAAATCGTTGCACCGGAAAAAGAGTTGTTGACACAAAGGCGGTAGTTATTCTCTTTGATGAATTTATGCCACCAGGTCTGCTTTACGGAAGTTACATCCGTTTGCTGCCGCGGAGAAACATAATACCAAATGCTATTGGTATCGGGTTGCAGGTATCCTTCAAATGTTGAATACGAATCGCCTAAAATAGATATAGATTTCAGGCTTTGAGCAAAGCTGATACTGCTATATAAAGTGATTAGCAGTAATAAATAAAAGGATTTCTTCATCTTAGCATAAAGTTTTCAATTTTGCTGCTAAGATACTACATTATACTAAAATTATAGCATGAAATTTTCTGTTACTTTCAGGAAAGGGTTATTTCCCTTTCCTATCATAAGTCACATTCTTTTCCACTACATTCTCTACATTATTCACTTTCTTCACAAACTCTTTCACCCCACCTACTTTCACATTCTCAATCGTTACATTCTTAACCGGTAATTTGGCATTCCCCTTCAATTCATAGATGGCATCTGCCGACTCACAAGTCACCTTATCCATATAAATGCCATCAATACGGGTAATCCGTTCCTCATAAGTAGGTACTAGATCTTTCCATTGATACAATACTTCCGTATCTATTTCAAGCACCCGTTGAGCCGTGCCTGCCTGTACATTTTTCATGTAAACGTTTTCTATAAATCCACCCCGACGATGATTGGTCTTCACGAAGAAAAGACGCATTACCGAATTAGGAGCCGTGCAATCGTGCATATAGATATTCCGTATGCCTCCGGATATTTCACTTCCGATGCCAAGCAAAGTATGCCCTTTAAGAATTTGACAACGACGGATAACAATATTTTCACAAGGAGTATTCAATCTCCAGGCATCCTGATTGCGTCCGGCCTTGATAACTACCGCATCATCCCCCTGATCGAAAGAACAATCCTCCACCAGAAAGTTACGACTCATTTCAAAGTCGATACCATCGTTATTATGTCCATGAGCTTTCACATCCAGATTACGTACCACTCCCCCATCACACATATAAAGGTGAATGGTCCAAAACGGACTTTCACGTATCTTAAATCCATCCAACAGCACATTCTTGCAACGATTGAAATGAATCAGATGCGGACGAAGATGATTCTCCCCTATTGCCATCTGACGTTCGATTACAGGGACATTAGTCGAAGCTTTTGTATACAACTCCTTCAACGCTTCCAAATGAGGCTGGGGACGTTTGAACCAAACTCTCCAGGCATCCATTTTCGGCTGGAGAGTTCCTTTACCCGTAATCGCCACATTCTCACATTCAAAAGCATAAAGTAAAGGAGAATAGTTATAACATTCCAAGCCTTCCCAGGAAGTCATCACTGCTGGAAGATAATCAGAAGGATTATCCGTGAAATTCAAAACCGCATTCTCTTCCAAACAGAGGTTTACATTACTCTTGAAATGAATAGGCCCGGTCAGCCATGTACCAGCCGGAACAACCACACGTCCACCTCCCGCTTGATTACATGCTTCAATAGCAGCAGCAATGGCTTTTGTATTATCCGCCTCACCTCCCGGTTGTGCACCGTAATCCGTTATCGGAAAGTCTTTATCGGGATAAATAAAGATTTTAATAGGCTGCATGGGAAAAGGCGCTTTCACCTTTACCGTCTTATAATTATCACCGGCAAAAGCCAAAGAAACTGTCAACAGACCAAAGCAGATACCTGCCATATATTTCAATAAGTTCGTCTTCATCGTATGATTCTATTTTTAATTCATTCAAGTCCTGCAAAGATAAAAATATCCTTTTATTGTTACATTGAAAAGACCAATACCCCTGCCGTAGGAATTTCCGCAGTTCCTATCAGTACCTTGCCCCCTTTCGGCAAGTTGAATGTATAAGGACGATCCGAATAATTCAAAACAATTCCCAATCCATTACGGTATTCCATTGTCACACCATAAGGCAGATCCATCACCGGGATATTCAGTTGTGCATATAGTTTCTTCAATATATCTTTTTCCAATGCTCCATCATGACTGTCCACTCCAACATAAGTGATTGTTCCCTTTCCTAATTTACGGAAAGTGACAGCCGGACTTCCTTCATAGAATTCGTTTTTATAAGTAGCCCAGACCTGTGCATCAGTGGGAGGATTCAGTATTTCTCCCCATGTATTCCAGGCATACTCCTTTCCATTCATCACTACAGTACCGGGATCTTCAGGAAGAAGTAAATCGTAAAAGTTCATTTCGTTTCCTGTCAAAGGAGCGATCATGGAACCGAAAGGAGCTTCAGGAAGACGGCCATAACGATCCTTTTGTGCCGTACGGCAGGTTAAGATTAGATTTCCGCCATTCTTCACGTATGCAATCCATTTATCCACCAGTTCTTTATCAGCCAATTGATAAGCCGGTATTACGACCACCGGATAATCGGATAAATTCTTTGTCTCTGATATAAAATCGACAGGAGCTCCGAATGATTTTAGGGTACGATAGTACTTTTCGATGTGTGCAAAGGTGTCCCATGTACGATTCTGCTTCTGCCGCTCAATACTCCAGGAATTTTCATGATTGAAAAGAATTGCAGTACGACGGGCAAGGTAATCGGCAGGTTTGGTTTCACGGGAAGAGCTATGTTTACGAAGTTCACGAATCTCCTTTATAAATGTCTCATATTCTCTTCCGCCGGGAGTAACAGTCACTCCGTCCGTGCCGACAATTCCGTAATGATATTGTTCCGTGCCGTAAAGAGGTTGGCGATAACGATAGGTGCAGATAAAATCACTTCCACCGGCAAACACACTCCACATCCACAGACGAACTGCGCCCGGAAGAGGTTGGGGATTAATACTGCCCCAGTTCACCTGTCCCGGCTGTAATTCCATCACACCATAAGTTCCCTGTATCGGACGGAAAAAGTCATTTGCCCAGGCTATCCGCAACGGATTACCTACCCGGTAGCCTCGACGACCAATCCCCTCATTATCACCATATACCATATAACGGGTATAACTTTGAAAATCAAGCGAGGGACTACCACCGATGTGACCTTCATCATAATTCGGTATATAATTCGTAGTCACCCATTGGTTCTTTGCATATTTCTTTATCAACAGACATTGTTCGTTCAGGAAATCATTGGTTTGTGATGCAGCAAAACGGCGGTAATCCAAAATTTGATGATGATTCATAAACATCTGTACGCGCTTGGGAAGCGTTATTTCATCAAAAGACGAATAAGCCTCACTCCAGAAAGCAGTGCCCCATGCATTATTTAAAAATTGAATGTCATTATTGTATTTGGCACGGAGAAAATCACGGAAAGCAAGCTCTGCTTTCAGATTATAATCAAACTGTACAGCAGGTTCGTTGTCGAGTTGCCATCCGATAATACGGGAGTCATTGCCATAATGTTGCGCCAGTTTTTCAATCATCTTGTATGATAATTCCCTGTAAAGAGGCGAAGCAAATGAAGCATGCTGGCGAGCACCGTGGTCAAGTATCGTTCCATCCTCATTCTTCAATAGAATTTCGGGATATTTCCGGCTCATCCATACAGGAGGAGTGGCAGTAGAAGTACACATGATAACTTTCAAATCATACTTGGCTGCCAAAGCTACAGCCCTGTCCAACCATGCAAAATCATAGCGTCCCTCTTCCGGTTCCAGTTGCGCCCAGGCAAACTCGGCAAAATGGGTAAATTCAAATCCCAGTTCATGCATTTTCTTGAAGTCACGTTCCCACTGGCTCTCATCCCAGTGTTCGGGATAATAATAGACACCCGTCAAAGTCAGGTCTTTATCATCAAACCAGGGAGAAGTTTCAATTACAGTCTTTTGAGCTTGCTTCTGTCGAGTTCCGGTTGCCAGTCTCTCTGCTGCCTGTATTCCGGTAGAAACGGTTAATAGACCGGCACAGAAAGTAGCCAGAATTTTACTTTTTACCATATACTTCATAAATTCGATTGATTATTAGCGTTATAAAACGTTATTCATATATTTTCCATTCCCACAAACCGGCATCTCCCCTGTGAATATGAAGACGGAGATAACGTGTCTCTCCTATTTCCCTAGCAATGTGTGGAGAGCATACTTGCACTTTGCCTTGTTCGGCACATGTCTGCCAATGTTTTCCGTCGATAGACTTCTCCAATCGCCAGGTATGTCCTTCAGTAGGACGGGTAAAATAGAACTGGCACTCCCCGACCTTACGGATTTCCTTTAAATCGACTGTAATAAACGGACTGCTATCCGTATCAGCCGCCATCCAACGGGTTCCATTCGATTCGTCAGCTACATGGGTAGCCTGATAAGTATGCGTGCGGGTATAGCTCTTCACCGAACCTTTTTCCGGCAACGGTTGATTGGGTTGCGTTTCGATATTGACCACGGAAGTACGGGGAGATTTCTCACTGGAAGCATAAAAATGCGACTGTAATGCCAGATTCGGCCGGGTCTCTTGGGAAGCAGCCAGATAACCTACACCACGCATATCGGGGATTAATGTCTTTATCGTTCCATCGTCATTAAATTCCATCCGGTTAGCATACACTTGACGGGTAGTTCCGCCATCTCCGTATTCCAGATAGAGAAAAATATATTCACCCGTTCCCTCGTCATAAAACACGTTGCCATGTCCCGGTCCCCACACTTGATTTTCAGGAGAAGAGAATAAAAAAATGTCGTTCCCCTCCGGCTTTACAAAACCCGTCAAAGGAGACTCGCGGCTCATCATATAAGCATTGACATAATTCTGATGACCACTCAACGTATAAATATAGTAATAGATACCTTTACGCTTAAACATCACCGGACCTTCGGAATACCCCTGGCGGGCTGTTGCCAGAGTTACCGGCTCACCATCCAGATGAAGCCTGTCCGCAGAAAGCCGTCCCGCATTCCGGCGACGCCAGAAGATATATCCTGAACCGTCGTCATCAATAAAAGGTTCTCCGTCAATATCATCAACGACAGCGGGGCTATCTGTTCCTTCTTCTCCGGGAGGCAAAAGCCCCTGTCCCGCAGTAAAATGGAAAGGACCGTCCGGGCGATCAGCTACAAGCACATAAGTTCCCATCTTGTCATCCGGTTTCACAAACGTAACGTATAAATAAAACTTGCCGTCCTGCTCAATCACTTTTCCAGGCGCCCAATACCGGAAATAGCCCTTTTTCTTTTCACCTTTATCATTCGTGTAGTCATATCCTTTCGACCAGTCGAACCCGCTGATATGGGAACCTTCGAAACTCCAGTTCACAAAATCTTTCGATTTCCATACGACAGGAGTTCCGGCACGTCCAAGTCCGTAATCCAGATCGGTAGTGCCATAAAGATAATAGGTATCACCAAATTTGGAGACAGACGGATCCGCCAGATTATCGGGAATAAGCGGATTATAGTTCCGGTCGGCAATCAGTGACTCCACAATGGAGGCATCCACTGCAAACGCCGTTCCATGACGAATCCCCCTCGGAAAAAAGACCTGATCGGACACATCTTCCCATGTTTCACCATAGTCCAAAGAACGAACAGCTCCATAACGATGGTCACGGTATTTATCAAAATAGACATAAAGCGTATCACCTACAAAAAGAGGAGCCGGACCTTCCGCCCAATATTTTCCTGTAATAGGTGCCGATACTTTGGTCGGGAATCCTTTTTCCATCTTCTTTGTACGCGTCACACGCAAATTCTTTTCCGGCGGATTGGAATTTTCATTCTTGACTACCATTATCAGGTCTTCCCGCTTCGGGTCTTTCACAATAGCGGCATCAATCACACTGAAATCTGGATTGAAGAACATCTTCGTCTTTGAAAAAGTACGAAAATTCTTCGTTGTTACATAATAAATACGATGATTCAGTCCCTTCTCACTTTCACTGGTAGCCACTTCTTTGTGACGGCCGGGAATCGTAGTTGCCCAAAAGATATAATAGGTTTGTGAAGGTTCATCATAAAACAGTTCGGGAGCCCAACAGTTATGTGCATCCGACTCGTACATCATCACAGGGATTGCTTGTTGCTCACTCCAATGAACCAAATCGCGTGAAGAGGCATATCCGATAATCCGGTCCGTCCAACTGGAAGTCCAGACCATGTGAAAAGTTCCGTCCGGCGACTGGCAAATGCTGGGGTCACGCATTAATTTATCTTTACCAACCGCAGGGGTAAGATAAGAACGTCCGCCATGTAAAGGCAGCCAGTTCAATCCATCATAACTATATGCTAAATGCAGTCCGTCTTTACTGTCATTGATAAAATAAGAAAAGAGGTAAGCTGTCTCACCGGCAAAGACTGTCATCACCGACCAAAGACTTAGAGCTATCCAGATTACTACTTTTTTCATGGTTCCTTATTAAGATTAAAAAGTTTACCTTGCAAAGATAAGGCATCTCCGCCCCTCCTCAAAGATAAAGAGCATGGACAATATTTCAAATCCATGTAGTTTTGTACACGAACGCTTTTATAAGTCCATTTTGATACAATATTCTATGTATCTGTACATCTTTCTATTTACTAAACCCTTAAAAAGCTCTACTTTAGCGGCAGATTTTAAAAAGAATGAAAAACATATCAACTCTATATATCATGAAACGACTTTTAGTAAGTATTGCTATCGTATTTATCTCCATACTGACCGTAGCGGGACAAAATCACTCTTTCAGCTTATCCGGCAAATGGAATTTCCGGATAGACCGGGAAGATACCGGCGTCAAGGAACAATGGTTCAAAAAATCCCTCGACGATTCTATCAACCTGCCCGGCTCCATGCCCGAAAAACTGAAAGGAGATGAAGTGACCGTCCGTACCCAATGGACCGGAAGCCTCTACGACAGTTCTTACTACTTCAACCCATATATGGAAAAATACAGGATAGAGGGACAAGTAAAGCTACCCTTCTTTCTGACTCCCGACAAACATTATGTAGGTGTGGCCTGGTATCAAAAGAAAGTGACAATTCCGGCTGACTGGAAAGGAGAAAGAATCACTCTTTTTCTGGAACGTCCGCACATCGAAACTACTGTATGGGTAAATCAGCAGGAGCTTGGTATGCAAAACAGTCTTTGTGTTCCCCATGTCTATGACCTGACTGCTGCAACCACCCCCGGAAAAACGTACCTGATTACCATCCGTATCGATAATAGAATCAAAGAAATCAATGTAGGTCCAGATTCTCACAGCATCACTGACCAGACACAAGGTAACTGGAACGGTATCGTCGGACGAATCGAATTACAAGCTACTCCCAAAGTCCATTTAGAAGACATTCAGGTATATCCCAATTTGAGCAATCAGAAAGCGCTGGTTCGCATGAATATACAGTCTGCTTCTTCCACCAAGGGAGAGATCACCCTTTCCGCCGAGAGCTTTAACACGGACATTCAGCACAAAGTGGCTCCCGTACATCAAAGTTTCAACATCCGTCCGGGAGATAATCCGGTGGAAATGGAACTTCCGATGGGAAAAGAGTTTCTGACGTGGGATGAATTCAGTCCGGCACTTTATAAACTGACGGCAAAATTGACCAACGGCAAGCAAACTGACACGCGACAAGTACAGTTTGGTATGCGTGATTTCAAGATAGAAGGGAAATGGTTCTATGTAAATGGTCGCAAAACGATGCTTCGCGGTACGGTGGAAAACTGTGATTTCCCATTGACAGGCTATGCGCCGATGGATGTAGCTTCTTGGGAACGGGTGTTCCGCATTTGTCGTAACTATGGCCTGAATCACATGCGCTTCCACTCTTTCTGTCCGCCGGAAGCAGCTTTCATCGCTGCCGATCTGGTCGGTTTCTATCTGCAACCGGAAGGACCGAGCTGGCCGAACCACGGTCCGAGACTGGGTAACGGACAACCGATTGACAAATACCTGATGGACGAAACCATTGCACTGACCAAGGAATATGGGAATTACGCTTCTTACTGCATGCTGGCTTGCGGCAATGAGCCTTCCGGTCGTTGGGTGGCATGGGTCAGCAAGTTCGTAGATTATTGGAAAGCAACCGATCCGCGTCGTGTATACACAGGAGCCTCCGTTGGAAACAGCTGGCAATGGCAACCTCACAATGAGTATCATGTGAAAGCCGGCGCACGCGGACTTAGTTGGGCAGGTGCGCAACCGGAAAGTGAATCGGATTATCGTGCAAGAATCGACACGGTGAAACAACCGTATGTATCACACGAAACAGGTCAATGGTGCGTATTCCCGAATTTCAATGAGATCCGTAAATATACCGGAGTCAACAAAGCGAAGAACTTTGAAATCTTCCGGGATATTCTGAACGATAACCACATGGGAAGCCAGAGTCACGACTTTATGATAGCTTCGGGCAAATTGCAGGCACTCTGCTACAAACATGAGATTGAAAAGACCTTGCGTACTCCGGACTATGCGGGATTCCAGTTGCTGGCTCTCAATGATTATTCCGGCCAGGGAACTGCATTAGTCGGTGTACTGGACGTGTTCTTTGAAGAAAAAGGATATATCAACGCAGAACAGTTCAGACGCTTTTGCAGTCCGACCGTACCTTTGGCCCGTATTCCTAAATTTGTATATGCCAACAATGAAACATTCCATGCCGACATTGAAGTATCTCATTTCGGAGCTGCTCCCTTGAAAAGTGCAAAAACAGTATATACCATTAAGGATAAATTCGGAAAAATATATGCTCATGGAACTGTCGGTACCCATCACATTCCCATTGGAAATCTTTATTCTCTGGGTAGTGTAGATATGACTCTGGAAGGAATCAATACACCGCAGAAACTAAATCTGGAAGTACGTATCGAAGGCAGTGATGCCGTAAACGACTGGGATTTCTGGGTATATCCGGCACAAGTGGAACTGGTACAAGGAACAGTATATACCACCGACACCTTGGATGCCAAGGCATTGGCAGTGTTGCAAGACGGAGGAAATGTGCTGATTACGGCTGCCGGAAAGATACAATACGGCAAAGAAGTCAAACAATACTTCACTCCCGTATTCTGGAACACTTCCTGGTTTAAGATGCGTCCGCCGCACACAACCGGTATTTTCCTGAATGAATATCACCCTCTTTTCCGCGAATTCCCTACCGAATATCATAGTAACCTTCAATGGTGGGAACTGCTGAACAAAGCGCAGGTGATGCAATTCACCGACTTCCCGGCAACATTCCAGCCAACGGTTCAAAGTATTGATACCTGGTTTATCAGCCGGAAAATCGGCATGTTGTTCGAAGCAAAGGTCTTGAACGGTAAATTGATGATGACCAGTATGGACATTACTTCCCAACCGGAAAAACGAATCGTTGCCCGACAGATGCACAAAGCAATACTGGATTATATGAATTCGGATGCTTTCCGTCCGACAGAGAAGATAGCTCCGGAGTTGATTCAGGCATTATTCACCAAAGTGGCGGGAGATGTGAAATCTTATACCAAAGATTCACCTGACGAGCTCAAACCGAAAATTAACTAAATGGAAATTTATCAGGCACGGATTACACGGATTACGCTGTTGCTCTATAGAAAGCGTAATTCTAAAAACCGTGAAATCCGTGTAATCCGTGCCTAAATTTCATAAACAATATACATTAATATTATTCACATGAAAACTACGGTCATAGGCTTGCTACTCTTGGCTACGGCAAATATCCATGCACAGGAGAAAGCCCAAACATACCAGTTGGCAGATGCTCCCCGCTACAGTGAGGAGACGGGATATGGATATGATCTCGTCGCTACTCCCGAAAAAGGCAGTAAGGCACCCTTCTTCTTTTCTGTCCGTGTGCCGGACGGTAACTACCAAGTAACCGTTCGCCTAGGAAGCAAGAAACAGGCAGGAGTGACCACTGTAAGAGGCGAGTCACGCCGACTATTCATTGATAACCTTGCGACCAAAAAGGGACAATTCGTAGATGAAACATTTATCATCAACAAACGCAATCCCCGCATTTCCGAAAAAGAATCCGTACGAATCAAACCCCGCGAAAAGGCCAAACTGAACTGGGACGATAAACTGACGCTGGAATTTAACGGCGATGCACCTGTATGCCAGAGTATCAGCATCGAGCCTGCCGATCCGTCGGTGATTACCGTTTTTCTATGCGGTAACAGTACCGTAGTCGACCAGGACAACGAGCCATGGGCCAGCTGGGGACAAATGATACCTCATTTTTTCGGTACGGACGTTTGTATCGCCAATTATGCGGAATCGGGCGAATCAGCCAATACGTTTATTGCCGCAGGACGTTTGAAAAAAGCATTGAGCCAGATAAAGAAAAGAGATTATCTTTTCATGGAATTCGGGCATAACGACCAAAAGCAAAAAGGGCCGGGTAAAGGAGCCTATTACTCTTTTATGACCAGCCTGAAAACATTTATTGATGAAGCCCGTGCGCGGGGAGCATACCCTGTACTGGTCACTCCCACCCAACGCCGGAGTTTCGACGCAACCGGACATATCCGTGACACACACGAAGATTATCCGGAAGCCATGCGCTGGCTGGCAGCTAAAGAAAATGTTCCGTTGATCGATCTCAACGAAATGACCCGTACACTTTATGAAGCTTTGGGAACAGAAACGTCAAAACGTGCTTTCGTACACTATCCGGCAGGCACTTATCCGGGACAGACCAAAGCTTTTGAGGATAACACCCACTTCAATCCATACGGAGCCTATCAAATAGCCCAATGTGTGATTGAAGGAATGAAGAAAGCCGTACCGGAACTGGCTAAACACCTGAAAATAGACCCGTCCTATAATCCGGCACAGCCGGACGATGTGAATGGTTTCCACTGGAACGAATCACCATTCACGGAAATAGAGAAACCGGACGGAAATTAGGAGATAAGTATTAGGTATTAAGAATTAAGAATTAGGCATTAGATAAATATGAAAACCAAAGGTATCTTTCCCCTGCTCCTATTGGCAGGCACACTTTTGACAGCAGCTTGCGCCACCCCAACGGGCAAACAGGCAGGAAACAACAGCTTTGAATGGGGGCAGGTTCCGCAGCAACCGGATTTGTCGTGGGCCGACAGTGTAGGCAGCCGGCAAATGCCCGGAAACAATGTAATTTTATCCGCTAATTCTTTTGGCGCAGTAGCAGACAGCACGGTGCTTAGCACGGAAGCTATCCAAAAAGCAATTGACAGTTGTGCCGTCAGCGGTGGAGGAACGGTAGTTCTCCAGCCGGGATATTATCAGACTGGCGCACTGTTCATAAAAAGCGGTGTCAACCTGCAACTGGACAAAGGGGTGACTTTACTGGCCAGCCCATCCATTCATCATTATCCCGAATTCCGTTCGCGGATTGCAGGAATCGAGATGACATGGCCCGCGGCAGTTATCAACATTGTCAATGAAAAGAACGCTTCCGTCAGCGGAGAAGGAACGCTGGACTGCCGGGGAAAAGTATTTTGGGATAAATATTGGGAAATGCGGAAAGAATACGAAGCAAAAGGATTGCGCTGGATTGTGGATTACGACTGTAAACGGGTACGGGGCATCCTCATAGAACGTAGCTCCGACATTACATTGAAAGGATTTACCCTGATGCGTACCGGTTTTTGGGGATGTCAGATTCTTTACTCCGATTATTGCACGATAGACGGATTGACCATCAACAACAATATAGGTGGACACGGTCCGAGCACGGACGGTATCGACATTGATTCTTCCTGCAATATATTGGTCGAAAACTGCGATGTAGACTGCAACGATGATAATATCTGTATCAAATCGGGACGGGATGCAGACGGACTGCGGGTGAACCTTCCTACGGAAAATGTGGTCATACGCAATTGCATCGCCCGCAAAGGTGCCGGACTTATCACCTGCGGAAGCGAAACTTCCGGCAGCATACGGAATGTATTGGGATATAATCTGGAAGCAATCGGCACCTCCGCCGTGCTGCGGTTGAAAAGCGCCATGAACCGCGGAGGAACAATCGAAAACATTTATATGACCGAAGTAAAAGCGGAAAACGTCCGTCACGTGCTGGCGGCGGACTTGAACTGGAACCCCAGTTACAGTTACAGCACTTTACCCAAAGAGTATGAAGGGAAAGAAATCCCGGAACACTGGAGAATCATGCTGACTCCGGTTACGCCTCCCGAAAAAGGTTATCCGCGTTTCCGCAATGTCTACGTATCAAAGGTAAAAGCGGAAAATGTGGACGAATTTATCTCCGCTTCGGGATGGAATGACTCGTTACGTCTGGAAAATTTCTATCTTTATGCCATCGAAGCGCAGACCGACAAACCGGGCAAAATCTGCTATACGAAGAATTTCAACTTGTCTGAAATCACATTAAAGACGGAAGAAAAGAATGTCATTGAACTAAAAGAGAATGAACAAAGTAATATCAACTTCAACTATGTTAAGACATCTCCTGACCATCGTACTGCTGGTAATCTTGCTCATTGATGCGCAAGCACAAGCACTGACGCCACCTGCCGGCACTTTCCGGTTGGGCATATCAAAAGGAAATGAAAGCCACTGGCTAAAGCCTAAAGAAAAGATACAGGGAGTATCCTTCCAATGGAAAGCACTACCCGATAGTTGTGGATTTATTCTGGAAGTAGAAGTCGCCTCTGCTCCGGAAGCCGATGCCCTATTTTGGAGTTTCGGCGATTGCCAACCGGATTCGGACATCAATGTATTCAGCGTGGAGGGACAAGCCTTCACTTGCTACTACGGAGAAAGTATGCAATTACGGACGCTGCAGGCTGTCACTCCTACCGATGATATTCGCTTGAGTGACGGACATAAGGATGCAACTCCCCTGATGCTTTACGAATCAGGCAAACGAACCGACCGCCCTGTACTGGCCGGACGTTGCAGTCTCTCCCCGGCTTCTTCCCGAAACGAAGGAAGCAAGCCTTTCCGGCTTTACTTCTGTTTCTACGAACAGAATGAAAAAGCGGATTACAACTACTATATGTTACCGGATATTTTTGCCAAAATCGACAAAAAATGAAAAGGATCTATTTATTATTCAGTCTGTTAATAGGTTGCATCTATCTACATGCAGCCATTTATAATGTAATGGACTTCGGAGCCAAAGCGAATGGGAAAACGATTGATTCGCCTGCCATCAATCGTGCGATTGAAGCGGCCGCACAGGCCGGAGGAGGCACAGTATATCTACCTGCGGGAGAATATGCGTGTTATTCCATCCGGTTAAAAAGTAACATTCATATCTATTTGGAACAGGGCACCCGTATCATTGCCGCCTTTCCCGGAAAAGAGGAAGGATATGATACCGCCGAACCGAATGAACATAATAAGTATCAGGATTTCGGTCACAGCCATTGGAAAAACTCTTTAATTTGGGGAATCGGACTGGAGAATATTACGATCAGTGGTCCCGGCTTAATCTACGGCAAAGGCTTGACCCGTGAAGAGAGTCGCCTACCGGGGGTAGGCAATAAGGCTATCAGCCTGAAAGATTGCAGAAATGTGACCCTGAAAGATTTATCCATGCTGCATTGCGGGCATTTCGCCCTGTTGGCTACCGGAGTGGATCATCTGACGATTCTGAATCTGAAAGTAGACACCAACCGGGACGGCTTCGATATTGATTGCTGCCGGAACGTACGTATCAGCCAATGTACGGTGAACTCCCCCTGGGATGATGCCATTGTATTGAAAGCCTCTTATGGATTAGGACGCTTCCAAGATACGGAAAATGTGACGATCAGTGATTGTTATGTCAGCGGCTTTGACAAAGGCAGTGTAATGGACGGCACTTGGCAGCTGGACGAACCGCAGGCTCCCGATCATGGTTTCCGTACGGGACGCATCAAGCTCGGCACAGAGAGTAGTGGAGGCTTCCGCAATATTGCGATTACGAACTGTATCTTTGAACATTGCCGTGGATTGGCATTGGAAACGGTAGACGGAGGACATCTGGAAGATATTGTAATCAGTAATATTACAATGAGAAATATAGTCAACGCACCTATTTTCCTCCGGTTGGGCGCACGTATGCGCAGTCCTGAAGGCACTCCTGTGGGCACCATGAAACGTATTCTTATCAGCGATATCAATGTATGGAGTGCCGACAGCCGGTATGCTTCTATCATCAGCGGTGTACCGGGAGCCTGTATCGAGGATGTGACTTTGCGTAATATTCACCTCTATTATAAAGGTGGATACAGCGAAGAAGATGGTAAACGAGTTCCGCCCGAACAGGAAAAAGTATATCCCGAACCGTGGATGTTCGGCACGATTCCCGCCAAAGGATTTTATATCCGTCATGCACGGAACATTACCTTCGACGGTGTTCGTTTCCACTTTGAACAGCCGGACGGACGGCCACTCTTTGTTACCGATGATACAGAAAACATAGAATATTATAATACGCCGAAAGAATGATGAATAAAAGACAAATGATAGTCTTCTGCCTGCTTGCCGCAGGCGGAGTGATGCAAGCACAGCAATGGCCGGATGCTCCGGTGGAAGCACGTCCCGGTGCCAGATGGTGGTGGCTGGGAAGTGCCGTAGACGAAAAGAACCTGACATACAATCTGGAAGAATATGCACGCACCGGAATGGGGGCGGTAGAAATTACTCCCATCTATGGTGTGCAGGGCAATGATGCGAACGAGATTCAATTTCTCTCTCCCCGCTGGATGGAAGTTCTCAAACATACACAGGCGGAAGGAAAGCGTACCGGTATCGAGATTGACATGAATACCGGAACCGGATGGCCTTTCGGCGGACCGGAAGTCAGTATTGAAGATGCAGCCACTAAGGCTATCTTCCAGACATATAACCTAGAGGGAGGCAAAGAGATTGAACAAGATATCAACGTGACCGACCCTAAGCAACAGGCTTATTCCGTACTAAGCCGGGTGATGGCTTACGATGAGAAAGGTAAATGTATCAACCTGACCGCCCACGTAAAAAAAGACAAGCTACAATGGAAAGCACCTGCGGGCAAATGGAAAATCGTAGCTCTTTATATCGGTAAGACACGACAGAAAGTGAAACGTGCCGCTCCCGGAGGTGAGGGATATGTAATGAACCATCTCTCAAAGAAAGCTGTAAAGAACTATCTTTCCCGTTTTGACCGTGCTTTCAAAAGCAGCAAGACGAGCTATCCCCATACATTCTTCAACGACTCTTACGAAGTGTATCAGGCAGATTGGACAGACGATTTCCTGGAACAATTCGCCCGTCGCCGGGGATACAAACTGGAAGAACATTTCCCCGAATTTCTGGACGAAAGTCGTCCGGAAGTCAGCAGACGTATTGTATCCGATTACCGGGAAACGATTTCCGATTTGTTATTGGAAAACTTTACCTGCCAGTGGACGGACTGGGCACATAAGAACGGCAGTATCACCCGCAACCAGGCACATGGTTCGCCCGGCAATCTGATTGATATTTATGCTGCCGTGGATATTCCCGAATGTGAGGGTTTCGGACTGTCGCAATTCCATATCGAAGGATTGCGTCAGGATTCTTTAACTAAAAAGAATGATTCGGACCTGTCTATGCTGAAATATGCTTCTTCAGGTGCTCATATTGCAGGAAAGACGTACACTTCTTCCGAAACATTCACGTGGCTGACGGAGCATTTCCGCACTTCTTTATCGCAATGCAAACCGGATATGGATCTGATGTTTGTTTCCGGTGTCAATCACATGTTTTTCCACGGCACTCCGTATTCTCCGAAAGAAGCCGAATGGCCCGGATGGTTGTTCTACGCTTCTATCAATATGAGTCCGACAAACAGTATTTGGCGTGATGCTCCTTCGTTCTTCAACTATATCACCCGTTGCCAGAGTTTTCTGCAAATGGGACGGCCGGATAATGATTTCCTGATTTATCTTCCGGTATATGATATGTGGAATGAGCAGCCGGGACGATTGTTATTATTCACGATACACCACATGGATAAACTGGCTCCTAAGTTTATCGACGCTATCCATCGCATCAACAACAGCGGGTATGACGGGGATTATATTTCCGATAACTTTATTCGCAGTACACGTTTCAAAGACGGACAGTTGGTTACTTCGGGCGGAACAGGCTACAAAGCATTGGTAGTGCCTGCTGCACACCTAATGCCGAGTGATGTATTGGCACATCTTTATGAACTGGCCAAACAGGGAGCTACTATCGTATTCCTCGAAAATTATCCGACAGATGTACCGGGATACGGTCAGTTGGAACAAAAACGCCAAAGTTACCAGCGTACGCTCCGGCAACTTCCGGCTGTTTCTTTCTCGGAAACAACCGTTACTCCAATCGGAAAGGGGAAGATTATCACAGGAACGGATTATGCACGCACATTGGCCAGCTGCAATATCTCTCCCGAAGAAATGAAAACCAAATTCGGACTACAAGCGATCCGGAGAGTGAATGATACGGGACACCACTATTTCATCTCTTCCTTGCAAAACAAAGGAGTGGACGGTTGGATCACATTGGGAACGAATGCAACCGCAGCCGCTCTCTTCAATCCCATGACCGGAGAATGTGGTGAAGCTAAAGTAAGACAGGCAGACGGAAAAACACAAGTCTATTTGCAATTAAAATCCGGTGAATCAATTATTCTGCAAACATATCAGCAACCTTTGCAGGCATCCAAACCGTGGAAGTATGTCAAAGAGCAACCTTTCAGTCTTCGTCTGGATCATGGTTGGAAGTTACACTTCGCCGAAAGCAAACCGGAAATTCAAGGGACATTTGATATAGATCGCCCCTGTTCATGGACCCATATCGATCATCCGGCAGCCCAAACGAACATGGGAACCGGTGTTTATTCCTTAGACATCGAATTACCGGCTTTGCAGGCTGACGACTGGATTCTTGATTTGGGAGATGTACGCGAAAGTGCCCGTGTCCGCATCAACGGACAGGAAGCGGGATGCGCATGGGCAGTGCCTTATCAACTAAAGGTAGGCCAGTTCTTAAAACCCGGAAAAAACCACATCGAGATAGAAGTCACGAATCTCCCTGCGAATCGAATTGCAGAATTAGACAGGCAGGGAGTGCAGTGGCGCAAATTCAAAGAAATCAATATTGTTGATTTGAACTATCGTCCGGCCAATTATGGACATTGGAGTCCATTGCCCTCCGGCTTGAATAGTGAGGTACGGCTGATTCCGGTAAATGTGATGCCATAGTTGAGGCATTGTCATATCATCATACCGCAACAAACTATTTTTTCAATCTTGTACTTAAGACTTTTCAGTGCAAAGATTAAGGGTTTTCAGTGCAGAGATTAAGGGTTTTCAGTGCAGAGATTAGTAGTTTTTTATGCAGTCGGTAAGTCGTCCCGTTACAATGGGACAATAGGCACATTGCAAAGTGACCAATATCACCTTATAAGATGATATTGGTCACTTTGTAATATGATTACCTGTCTTTGGGAAGATGAGAAGCACTAAAGATACAAAATTAAATAGTAAAAAGCAAGAGTGAGACAGGAAATATAGCTTCATCCCCTGAACGGATTGATTCTATTTCCGAACCGGGGAATGGACTTAAAAGACTATTTTAAATCCATTACAGCCTGCTCCAACTGTTTCAATGCTTTTTCCAGCGTAGCACGCGGACAAGCAACGTTCAACCGCATAAATCCCTCACCTTCCTTACCGAATGTTGTTCCATCATTCAGCGCCAGATGAGCATCTTCTACAAAAAGACGATTCAGTTCTTCCTGATTGAGTCCCAATGCGCGGCAATCCAGGAAGATCAAGTAAGAGGCTTGCGGACGGATCATCTTGATAGCAGGAATATGTTCTTTCAAATACATTTCAGTGAAATCCACATTTCCTTTAATATATGCTACCACTTGGTCCAGCCATTCTGTACCATGACTGTAAGCAGCTGCTACACTTAAATAAGCAAAGAGATGTCCTTCGCTAAACTCGCTTGCTTCCATATATGTCTGGAAATGGTGACGAAGTTCGTCGTTCTCAATAATTGCATAAGAACTAGCCAATCCCGGCATGTTGAATGCTTTGCTGGGAGACATAAAGACAAGAGAGTTCATCCGTGCCTTCTCTGAAATCAAAGCAAAGGTAGGATGTTTGTATGGAGGCAGGGTTAAGTCAGCATGAATCTCGTCAGAGATAACCAATGTGCCGCTTTCATAGCAGATATCGGCTATTTGAGACAGTTCTTCTTTGGTCCATACACGTCCACCCGGGTTATGAGGGTTGCTTAGAATAAGCAATTTGCATCCTTGAATATCTTGACGGAAGCGGTCGAAATCAATATAATATTGTTCATCTTTCAGGACTAACGGGCTGAATACCACTTCACGTTCATTCTTTTGAGTGACTAAAAAGAAAGGATGATAAACAGGGGGCATTACCATTATCTTATCTCCTTTTTGCGTAAAACAGTGGATCACAAAAGCCAAGCCGCGAACAATACCGGGAGTGAAAGTCAACATCTCTTCACGAATCGCCCAACCATGGCGCTCCTTCACCCAGTTAATAATAGACTCCGACCATTCTTTGCAAGCAAATGTATATCCGAGTACTTCATGCTCCAGGCGTTTTTTCAAAGCCTCTATGACAAAAGGAGCTGTGCGGAAATCCATATCAGCTACCCACATTGGAATCAGGTCATTGCGTCCCCAACGATTCTCTACTGCATCCCATTTTACGGAATCTGTACCATGACGGTTTATTATTTCATCAAAATTATAGTTCATACTGCATAATGTTGTTATGTTATGTGAGACAAAAGTAGCATTTTTTCCAATACGTGCGGATTCTATCGCACAAAAACACTGGATGTTCTATTTTTTTCTGATATTTGCATTCACTATATAATTAAGACAAAAACATTAAAAGAATAATGAACAAAACAGAGGAAAAGCTATCATTATTTAGCGATATTCAACAACGAAAGAGATATTTGAGTGCATTGGTCATGATATTATTGATGATTGAAGTAGCAGAACTATTTAACGAAAAGGAAATCATTTTTCCCGAAATGGCAGCTTTGACTATAGGCATGTGGATTGTCAATAAACGGGTGTGGCGTGTGAAATACTGGCAAATGCTATTATTGATGACTCTAGGTGCTTGTGCCGGAGTATTAATAGTCCTCTATTCTCCATTCTCTTTAATCATAAATGTCGCTATTGCTTTTTTGGGTGCTGCCATCGGCCTTTTACTTACCCGTGCTTCACTGTTTCCACTAATCTCTGCCTGTGTACTTCCTGTATTATTAAGAACGGAGAGTTGGATTTATCCATTATCCGTGTTTGTGATGACCCTGATTATCATTGTTGTACAACGATGGATGGTACATCGGGGCATTCGAGAACCGATCGTCTATGAACCAGTGGAAAGAAACTGGTCTGCAGATAGCCTACGATGGTCCAGTCTGCTGATGAGCGTAATTGCAGTAGCCTGTTTAGCAGTATATACTTCCAACTTTTATTTTATCATTCCACCATTAATTGTCATGTATGTCGAGTTTGTCAACTCAAAAGCCGGATTTCGAAATCGTCCCGTACTTACCATATTACTATTGGTTAGCGGTTCGCTAGTCGGGAGCCTTTTTCAATGGATCGGTTATTATTTTCTGGGACTGCCCGAAACTGTAGTAGCACTTTTCATTTTCATTATACTATTCACTCTATTTGAATGGCTTGGCAAATTCTTTGCACCGGTAGGAGCAATGGCACTTATACCAATGCTGCTTCCCAAAGAGGCTTTGTTCAGTTTACCTTTTCAAGTGTTCATTGGCGCGACATTGTTCATTGGCATAGGAATGATCTTTTTTCAACAATGCTACAAATGGACGCAAGCACAGTTGATCTATTGCCTGATTCCTCACTACTTACTAAGCCGGTTGAAACAAAATAAGAAAGAGTAGAGACTTTAAAAAAAGCATAAGAGAAATCTCCTAATTGCTATTTACATAGAAAAATAGTACTTTTGTACTCCATTCAAAAAAGAATTTATGACGAAAGCATTATTTTTTGATATAGACGGAACATTGGTCAGTTTTGAAACTCACCGCATCCCGTCGTCTACCATTGAGGCACTGGAAGCCGCCCGTGCAAAAGGACTGAAGATATTTATCGCTACGGGACGTCCGAAAGCCATTATCAACAACCTCTCCGAATTGCAAGACCGGAATCTGATTGATGGATATATCACCATGAACGGGGCTTACTGCTTTGTCGGGGAACAGGTAATCTATAAAAGTGCCATCCCCCAGGACGAAGTAAAAGCGATGGGAGATTTCTGCGAGAAAAAAGGCGTTCCCTGTATCTTTGTAAAGGAACACAACATTTCCGTTTGCCAGCCCAATGACATGGTGAAAAAGATATTCTATGATTTCCTGCACGTGAATGTGATTCCGACTGTATCTTTCGAGGAGGCAACCAGCAAGGAAGTCATCCAAATGACACCCTTTATCACGGAAGAGGAAGAAAAAGAAATCCGTCCGTCTATTCCTACCTGCGAGATAGGCCGGTGGTATCCTGCATTTGCCGATGTGACCGCCAAAGGAGACACCAAGCAAAAGGGCATTGATGAAATAATCCGCTATTTTGATATTAAACTCGAAGATACCATGGCTTTCGGAGACGGAGGAAATGACATCAGCATGCTCCGCCATGCAGCCATCGGAGTAGCCATGGGACAAGCCAAAGAGGATGTGAAAGCCGCTGCCGATTATGTGACAGCTCCCATCGACGAAGATGGCATCAGCAAGGCAATGAAGCATTTTGGTATTATCTGATTATGAGCGTAGACACCAATAACGCAGCGTTTCAGGACGCCCTGAACCTGATTCAATATACGCGTCAATCGGTTTTCCTGACCGGGAAAGCGGGTACAGGGAAATCTACATTCCTGCGTTACGTCTGCGAAAACACCAAAAAGAAACATGTTGTACTCGCCCCGACAGGCATCGCTGCTATCAATGCCGGAGGAAGTACGATGCATAGTTTCTTCAAACTCCCTTTCTATACGCTGCTGCCGGATGACCCGAACTTGAGTCTCCAGCGTGGTCGTATCCATGAATTTTTCAAATACACCAAGCCGCACCGGAAGCTGTTGGAACAAATAGAACTGGTCATCATCGACGAAATTTCAATGGTAAGGGCGGATATCATTGATGCCATCGACCGAATCCTACGTGTATACTCTCACAATCTGCGCGAACCTTTCGGAGGAAAACAACTGTTATTGGTAGGCGACGTATTCCAACTGGAGCCCGTCGTAAAAAACGACGAACGGGAAATATTGAACCGCTTCTATCCTACACCCTATTTTTTCTCTGCCAGAGTATTCGGCCAGATAGACCTGGTATCCATCGAACTTCAAAAGGTATACCGCCAAACAGACCCCGTTTTTGTCGGCGTCCTCGACCATATCCGGAACAATACAGCCGGAGCGGCTGATCTGCAACTACTGAACACCCGTTATGGAAGTCAGATAGAAGAATCGGAAGCTGATATGTATATCACTCTGGCCACCCGTAGAGACACGGTAGACTCTATCAACGAAAAGAAACTGGCAGAACTTCCCGGAGACCCAATTACTTTTGAAGGAGTCATCGAAGGAGATTTCCCCGAAAGCAGTCTACCCACCTCACAAGAGCTCGTACTGAAACCCGGTGCACAAATCATCTTTATTAAAAATGATTTCGACCGCAGGTGGGTAAACGGTACCATTGGTGTCATTGCCGGAATTGATGAGGAAGAAGAAACCATCTACGTTATCACCGACGATGGAAAAGAATGTGACGTAAAGCGTGAATCATGGCGCAATATCCGTTATCGCTACAACGAAAAGACAAAAGAAATAGAAGAAGAAGTCTTAGGTAGCTTCACACAATATCCCATCCGGTTAGCTTGGGCCATCACTGTGCACAAGAGTCAGGGACTGACTTTCAGCCGTGTAGTCATCGACTTCACAGGTGGTGTATTTGCAGGTGGACAAGCATACGTGGCACTAAGCCGCTGTACCTCACTGGACGGTATTCAGCTCAAAAAGCCTATTAACCGTGCTGACGTCTTCGTCCGCCCCGAAATCGTAAACTTTGCCGGACGTTTCAACGACCGGCAGGCTATCGACAAAGCTCTGAAACAAGCGCAGGCCGACGTGCAATACGCTGCTGCTTCACGCGCTTTCGACAAAGGAGACATGGAAGAATGTCTGGAACAGTTTTTCCGCGCCATTCATTCCCGCTATGATATTGAGAAACCTGTTCCCCGCCGTTTTATCCGACGTAAACTCGGTGTCATAAACACCTTGAAAGAGCAGAATAAGAAACTCAAAGAGCAAATGCGCGAACAGCAGGAACGCCTCCGCCAATATGCTCATGAATATCTATTAATGGGTAACGAATGTATCACCCAGGCACACGACTCACGTGCCGCCCTCGCCAACTACGACAAGGCACTTAGTCTCGACCCTAATTATGTGGATGCCTGGATACGCAAAGGAATCACTCTCTTCAACAACAAAGAGTATTTCGATGCTGAAAACTGCTTCAACACTGCAGTCACCCTCTATCCGGCAAACTTTAAAGCTGTCTATAACCGCGGAAAGCTCCGACTAAAAACAGAAAACACAGAAGGTGCCATTGCCGACCTGGACAAGGCCACCAGCCTGAAACCGGAACATGCCGGTGCACACGAACTCTTCGGAGACGCTCTGTTGAAAGTCGGGAAAGAAGGAGAAGCCGCCTTACAATGGAGAATTGCAGAAGAACTTAGAAAGAAAAAATAGCCTATTCTTCCCGACCTCCGCACCTATTCATCTTTGTCATCTACACACAACATCTCCATCAAACAGTGCCCCCGCACGGCCTCCCGGCCTCGTTTTTCCGACGTCAAGCGCAGGTGGTTTCTCCGGCGTTAAAAAGGGCAGACTGTTTGAGCGTAGCGAGTTTCTGCCCTTTAGCCGGAGGAAACACCGGAGTAGTCGGAAAAACGCAGCCTTGATTCTTTCTTTTTGCTTCCTTTTCTTTCGTATCAAGACGAAAGAAAAAGAACTGATTCTCCCTCTATATCAAAAACTTTTATTAGTTTTGCTCTTTGTAATATCTCAAACTCTTAAAATAGAAGCAAATGAAAAAAGGTTTGAAAATCGCAGCTATCACAGTAGGAGTCATCATCATTCTGATGTTCCTTCTTCCTTTCGCCTTCCAGGGAAAGATAGCCGACATTGTAAAAACAGAAGGCAACAAGATGCTTAATGCACAATTTGACTTTAAGAACCTTAACATTAGCCTGTTCCGTAACTTTCCACAGGCTTCTGTCACTCTCGAGGATTTCTGGTTAAAAGGTACTGGTGAATTTGCCAACGACACCCTTGTACAGGCCGGAGAAGTTACTGCCGCAGTCAACTTATTCTCTCTTTTTGGAGATAGCGGTTACGATATTTCTAAAATATTTATTGAAGATACACGTTTACATGCCATTGTATTGCCGGACGGACGTGCCAACTGGGATATTATGAAACCGGATACAACAGCAACAGCCGAAGCTCCTGTTTCAGAAGAAGAAGCATCTTCTCCTTTCAAAGTGAAGCTACAACGCTTTGTTATCAAAAACATGAACCTGATTTATGACGATCAACAAGGAAAGATGTATGCTGATATCCGCGACTTTAACGCAATCTGCGCCGGAGACTTAGGAAGTGACCGCACTACTCTGAAGTTGGAAGCGGAAACCAAATCACTTACTTACAAGATGAATGGAATCCCTTTCCTGGCCAATGCCAATATCTCCGCAACAATGGATGTGGATGCCGACCTTGCCAATAACAAATACACATTAAAAGACAACACCATCCGCCTCAACGCCATTCAGGCAGGTATCGACGGTTGGGTAGCCTTGAAAGATCCGGCTATCGACATGGACTTGAAACTTAACACGAACGATATCGGGTTTAAGGAAATCTTGTCACTGATTCCAGCCATTTATGCAACGGAATTCTCCAGTCTGAAAACAGACGGAACCGCTACGCTTACTGCAACGGCCAAAGGCATCCTGCAAGGCGACACCGTTCCTGCATTCAACATTGATATGCAAGTCAAGAATGCCATGTTCCGCTATCCGGCTTTACCGGCAGGAGTGGATCAAATCAATATCAGTGCCAACGTCCAGAACCCGGGAGGAAATATCGACCTGACGACGGTCAATATCAATCCTTTCAGTTTCCGTCTTGCCGGAAATCCGTTTAGCCTGACGGCTAATGTAAAAACACCGATCAGCGATCCGGACTTTAAAGCTGAAGCTAAAGGGATTCTCAATTTAGGTATGATAAAACAAGTCTATCCACTTGGAGATATGGAGTTGAACGGTACCATTGACGCCGATATGCAAATGTCAGGACGCCTTTCCTATATCGAAAAAGAGGAATATGAACGTATGCAAGCCTCAGGCACTATCGGACTGACGGGTATGAAACTCAAAATGAAAGATATGCCTGACGTAGAAATCAAGAAGTCTCTCTTCACTTTCACCCCGAAATACCTCCAGTTGAGCGAGACAACCGTCAACATCGGAAAGAATGATATCACAGCCGACAGTCGGTTTGAAAACTATATCGGTTATGCATTGAAGGGTACTACATTGAGAGGAAACCTGAATATTCGTTCCAACTATTTCAATCTGAACGACTTCATGGCCGCTTCTGCGGATGAAGCGACTGCATCAGAAACTGCGTCTACCGACTCCGTAGCTACAGCTGCCACGGGTATTATGGAAGTTCCCCGCAACATCGACTTCCAAATGGACGCTAACCTGAAACAGGTGTTATTCGATAAGATGTCTTTCAATAATATGAACGGCAAGCTTGTGATAAAAGATGGCAAAGTGGATATGAAAAACCTCTCCATGAATACCATGGGTGGCAACGTGGTCATGAACGGCTACTACTCTACTGCCAACGTAAAGAAGCCGGAAATGAAAGCCGGATTCAAACTCTCCAATATCGGTTTCGCACAAGCTTACAAAGAATTGGACATGGTGCAGAAGATGGCTCCTATCTTCGAAAACCTGAAAGGTAATTTCTCCGGAAGTATTAATGTACTGACAGATTTGGATGCAACCATGAGCCCTGTACTGAATACAATGCAAGGTGATGGCAGCCTTTCCACCCGTGATCTTAGTTTAAGCGGAGTGAAAGCAATCGACGAAATAGCCGATGCCGTTAAACAGCCAAGTCTGAAAGACATGAAGGTGAAAGATATGACACTGGATTTCACCATCAAAGACGGACGCGTAGAAACCAAACCGTTCGATATCAAGATGGGAGACTACACATTGAATCTTTCCGGTAGCACAGGCCTCGATCAAACCATCGACTACTCCGGAAAAGTGAAGTTGCCGGCATCCGTAGGCAATATCTCTAAACTAATGACTCTTGACTTGAAGATCGGAGGTTCATTTACCTCTCCGAAAGTCAGCGTCGATACTAAAAGCATGGCCAACCAAGCTGTCGAGGCTGTAGCCGATGAAGCTATCAGCAAACTCGGACAGAAACTGGGACTGGACTCTGCCGCTACCGCCAATAAGGATTCAATCAAACAAAAGGTGACAGAGAAAGCTGCAGAAAAGGCACTGGATTTCTTAAAAAAGAAACTCAAATAAGAGAGAAGGAGAATGAATTATGCTTCTGAAGCTATATGACAAAAATAATAACCCGCAGGATTTACAACGAATCATCGACATCCTGAATGACGGCGGACTGATTATCTACCCCACTGATACGATGTACGCCATCGGTTGTCATGGTTTGAAGGAACGTGCTATAGAACGGATATGCCGGATCAAAGAGATAGACCCCAGAAAGAACAATCTGTCTATCATCTGTTACGACTTGAGTAGCATCAGCGAATATGCGAAAGTAGACAATAATATATTCAAGCTGATGAAGCATAATCTTCCGGGGCCATTCACCTTTATTTTGAACGGAACCAACCGGTTACCCAAAATCTTCCGCAACCGGAAAGAAGTGGGTATCCGTATGCCGGATAATAATATCATCCGCGAAATCGCACGCCTGCTGGATGCTCCCATTATGACGACCACTCTGCCCTACGAAGAGCATGAGGACTTGGAATATATGACAGATCCCGAACTGATAGATGAGAAGTTCGGTGACATCGTCGATCTGGTCATTGACGGAGGTATCGGAGGTATAGAACCTTCCACCGTAGTGAAATGTACCGACGACGAACTGGAAATCATCCGGCAAGGGAAAGGCTGGCTGGAAGAGGTATAAAAACCGAAAAATGAATCGAACTGGTATGCTATATGATAGGAACGTGAATAAATAAGTTTTATTATTAGTAGCATGCCAGTTCGTTTATACACAGCAAAACAACGATTGGTTATCCCCCCAACAAACCAAAATCATCATATTCATCATGAAAAAATTAAATCACATCGGCATCTTTCTTGTATGTCTATTCATTACTATCCAATCATTTGCAAGTGAGCCCATACGGGTAGCGTGCATAGGAAACAGTATTACTTATGGAGCATTCATCCCCAACCGGGAAATGAACTGCTATCCGGCACAACTTCAAGCTTATCTGGGAGATGGGTATGAGGTTAAAAACTTCGGAGCCTCTGGTCGAACTATATTGTCTAAAGGAGATTACCCATATTCCGAAACAGATACCTACAAAGCATCTCTGGAATATCAGCCCGATATTGTATTAATCAAATTAGGTACTAACGATACCAAACCGCAAAACTGGAAATACAAAGACGAATTCAAAGACAATTACCAGACATTAATTGACACATACCGGAATCTGAAATCACATCCACGTATTATTCTCCTGACTCCTATCCGTTGTTTCCTGCCGGAGGGTTCGGAAATCAATGCACAACTGATAGAAAACGAGGTACGCCCCACGGTGGAAGAATTGGCTTGGAAAAATCAACTGGAAATTATCAATCTGTTTAATCTCTTCGGCGACCAGTGGGATTCGGTTATGCTACCGGACAAACTGCACCCCTCTTCTATCGGAGCAGGAGTCATGGCCCAAAAGATATATGAATATCTCGCTGTAAAAACAACAGCTTCTCCAACAAAGCTGCAGACATCACTGGGAATACAAGATGCCAAACGATTCAACTTCCATGGACACCAAGGGTATGAATTTGAGAATGAGGGAGTAAAATGCCTGGTAGTAGAGCCCGCAAAAGAAGCCATAGGAAAACCCTGGATGATTCGTGCACGCTTTTGGGGGCATGAGCCACAGACTGACATAGCATTATTGGAACATGGCTTTCATATTGTTTACTGTGATGTAGCCGACTTATATGGCTCGGATAAAGCTGTTCAACGCTGGAATAGTTTTTACAAGCGAATGGTGAAAGTCGGATTCAACAAGAAAGTGGCACTTGAAGGGATGAGTCGTGGCGGGCTGATTGTCTATAACTGGGCGGCACAAAACCCGGAAAAAGTGGCATGTATTTATGCAGATGCCCCCGTAATGGACTTCAAAAGTTGGCCTATGGGACAAGGTAAATCTGCCGGTTCCACCATGGATACGAAACAACTTCTCAATGCTTACGGTTTTAAAAACGAAGCTGAAGCGTTGAACTGGAAAAAGAATCCGATAGACTGTGCACCGACAATGGCAAAAGCCGGAATCCCCATCCTGCACGTGGTAGGTGATGCTGACCAAGTGGTGCCGGTTGTTGAAAACACAGCCATTTTCGAACAACGTATGGAGGAATTGCATGCACCAATTACTATTATTCATAAGCCTGGAGTGGATCATCACCCGCACTCCCTCAACAATCCCGAGCCTATTGTGCAGTTCATCCTCAAAGCTACGAACAGGGCGGAAAACATGTGTGTGCATCCTGTACCGGGAAATGAATTCCGTTCGGCAGCCGGATGGACCCAAAACTCGGACTGGAACAGCGTAGCAAAAGACATAACCGCCACTCTCAATGGGAAACATTTAAAACTGTTGTTATTGGGGAATTCCATCACACAAGGTTGGGGAGGTAACAGAAAAGAAGTGACTTACAAGCCCGGCAAAGAGGCTATGGACAATGCCATAGGAAAGGATAATTGGGAAAGTGCCGGCATATCCGGCGACCGCACGCAAAACCTGCTTTGGCGTGTCCGTTATGATAACTACAATAGTTGCCACCCTGAAAACATAGTGATTGCCATTGGAATTAATAATCTGATAAGTGGAAAAGACAGTCCTGAAAACACGGCTGAAGGAATTATCGCAGTAGCCAATGAAGTACGGAAGCAATTCCCCGAATCACGTATCATTCTTTTAGGTCTGTTTCCATCCGGTAAGGAACAACAGAGTAAAGTGCGCACACAATGTGATAAGATTCATGACATATTACAACATCACCGATTCGAGAAAGTTGAATATATCAATCCCACCAAATGGTTCACCGAAGCGGACGGAACTATGAAAGACGGACTTTATGGAAATGATTACATTCATTTCACTGGTGAAGGATATAAAGTAGCAGCAACAGAAATAGCCAGAATACTTGCTCGTTAGATAATCCTCCAAAATCTAATCTTCACATAATAGTATCAGAAATAATAAGGGCTGCGTCACATTTTCAGTGCGCAGCCCTTATTTCTATTATTTCATCACAAATTACTTAATCAATGATTCCGGATCCAAATGAGCAGATTCGATATCTTTGAAGTAACGGTAAGTACCCACTTTCAATTCAGCTGTAGCAGCATCATCACAAACGATAATACCCTTTTCATGCATTTGCAATGCACTGATTGTCCACATCTGTGTGATAGCACCTTCTACAGCATGATACAAAGCACGAGCTTTGTTATGACCATTTACAATAATCATCACTTCTTTTGCAGAAAGCACAGTACCCACTCCCACTGTCAAAGAAGTCTTAGGAACTTTGTTGATGTCATTATCAAAGAAACGGGAGTTAGCAATGATGGTATCCATTGTTAACGTTTTCTGACGAGTGCGTGAAGTCAATGAAGATCCCGGTTCGTTGAATGCAATATGTCCGTCAGGACCAATACCACCCATGAACAGGTCGATGCCGCCGTATGACTTGATCTTTTCTTCGTAACGTGCACATTCTGCATCCAGATCCGGAGCGTTACCATTCAGAATATTAGTATTCTCGGGTTTAATGTCGATATGACCGAAAAAGTTATTCCACATGAAAGAATAATAGCTTTCCGGATGTTCTTTCGGCAATCCTACATATTCGTCCATGTTGAATGTTACCACATTCTGGAAGGAAACGATTCCTTTCTTATTCAGGTCGATCAAAGCTTTATACATGCCCAGCGGAGATGATCCGGTGGGACAGCCCAATACAAATGGTTTTTCGGGGGTTGGATTGGCAGCTTTTATTTTAGCGGCAACGTAATGTGCAGCCCACAGAGATACGGACTGGTAGTCCGGCTGAATAATAAGTCTCATAAGTCGATTATTTTATAGGTTAGTTAATAAATTATCTCATTCACTGTTTTAACGATCTTTCTTCAAACGGTCCGCCATGGCACGTGCCAGATTTTCGCACTGGGTATAAGTCAGGTCTTTCATAGCCTGCTTCATCTCCACCGGATCACCGATCAATTCGAATTTACTCTTTTCAGCAAACTCCGCCAGACGTTTCACCGCAGCACCTGCCCATGCAAAAGAACCGAAGTAACCTAAATAGCGTCCCTTCACCTCACGCAGCAGAATCTTTGAAAGTAACGCTTCCACCTCCGGAAATATCTGATTACTATACGTAGGAGAACCGATAATCAATCCCTTATAACGGAAAATATCCGCTATGATATAAGAAGGATGACTCTTTGTTACGTTATGCATAACGATATTCTTAACTCCCTGTGCAGAAAGCTCTTCAGCAATAGCTTCCGCCATCTGCTCCGTATTTCCATACATGCTTCCGTAGGCAATAACAACACCTTCATCCGCATCATAACGACTCAAACGATCATATATGCCGATCACCTTTGCAATATTCTCTGTCCATACAGGTCCGTGAGTAGAACAAATGGCAGAAATGGGAAGTCCACCTAATTTCTGCAGAGCCTTTTGCACGGGGCTTCCGTATTTACCAACGATATTAGAGTAGTAACGAACCATTTCTCCCCAGTACTTATCGACATTGATCCGGGTATCCAGGAATCCGCCATCTACAGTACCAAAACATCCGAATCCGTCACCGGAGAAAAGAACTCCATCCGTTTCATCAAAAGTCATCATCGTTTCCGGCCAATGCACCATTGGAGTCATATAAAAACGCAGTTTGTGACGTCCTAAAGCGAGGAAATCACCGTCCTTTACCAGATATTGTTCACCGGTTACCCCATAGAAACCTTCAATCATACCGAATGTTTGCTTATTACCCACGATAATAATTTCCGGATAATGTTGTTTAATCAATCGGATAGATCCCGAATGATCCGGTTCCATGTGATTTATAATCAAATAATTAATGGGACGTTCTCCAATCACCTGCTTGATTTTACGCAAGTAGATTTCGAAATAACAGATATCTACCGTATCCACTAACGCCACCATTTCATCATCAATCAGATAAGAGTTATATGAAACTCCATAGGGCAATGGCCACATCGCTTCAAATCTATGCTTATTACGGTCATTTACTCCCACATAGTGGACATTTCCTTTAATTCTTGTTTTACTTTCCATCTTTCAATCCATTAAATATTTCTTCCACCATCCCATACACTGCAAAACAGCTATTTATTAAGTGGTAAGTTTATCGTTTGCAAAAATAATCCTTTTTTCCGAATCCCTATACTTCTTACCTTGATAAGCACCTCTTTCTTTCATTCTTTTTTGTAAACGAGCTACAAATTCATAATTTTTCAATCCCCAGTCCGGAGCTATTAATAAATCTTTAGGAGATTGGGAAACAAAACGCTCCACAACCATATCGGGACGGAGATGTTCTACATAATCAATCACCAAATCAATATATTCCTCAACCTCGTTAAACAAATGAAAGCCAGCAGGAGTTACGTCATACTCATGTGCCATTCGCGTACCACGGATCAACTGTAACTGATGGATTTTAAGTGTAGCTAAAGGCAGATCGGAAAGAATTTCCGCTTGTGCCACCATTGTATCATGTGTTTCTCCCGGAAGTCCGAGGATGATATGTCCACCTGTCAGGATACCACAGGCCGCTGTCTGACACACAGCTTCTACTGTATCTGCATAAGTATGCCCCCGATTGATGCGTTTTAAGGTTTCATCACAAGTGCTTTCGATCCCATATTCTACCATGAGAAACGTATGTTTGTTCAAATCTTCCAGATAACGCAACAAGTTTTCCGGCATACAATCGGGACGCGTACCAATCACCAGCCCGACTACCCCATCCACCGCCAATGCTTCCTCATACTTACGCTTCAAGCCTTCCAACTCCGCATATGTATTGGTATAGGCCTGAAAATAGGCCAAATATTTCATTTCCGGATATTTATGGGCAAAAAAGCATTTGCCTTCTTCCAATTGAATAGCAATAGATTTCTCTGTCCGGCAATAATCCGGATTAAAAGTCTGGTTATTGCAATAAGTACATCCACCCCACCCTTTTGTACCATCACGATTGGGGCAAGTGAAACCTGCATTCAATGAAATCTTTTGTACTTTGTAAGGAAAATATTTCCGCAAAAAAGTAGGAAAATCATTATATAATAGCTGTGTAGACATATTCATTCACTTCATTCTTTATTTTACCTACAAACATAAGCAAAATCAACGAGTTACGGAAAGTTGACACAAAATATCTTCAATATATTAAAAATTTCATAAATACCATAAGATAAATTAATAAATATTGCAATTCGAAAAACTATTTAGTTAGCTTTGCTATGATTTTAGGCATTGGCAGGAGGATACTTGTGAAAGTCTTGTGCAATTTATTCCCCAATTATGATTTCATCTCACCATACCCCATGCAACTCTTGTCAATAAAATTATCCTCTTTATAATCTTAATTCAGATTATAAAGAGGATTTTTTTAACTAATATTACTCTCTTATTTTTGTTCAAAACACAACATAGAGATCAATGTTATATAAGATGAAGAGGAAAAAATAAGCAAAAACGAGTATTATTCGTTCAAACCACTTATCGGACTTTCCATTCTGCATTGTTTTGTTTATTTTTGCTATAAACATTAAAGTAACTACTATGAAACAGCTCCATACTTTATTTCTTCTTCTAACAATAGCGATCGATATAGCTGCTCAACCTATCTGCCAAGTTAAACATTTCTCCGTGAGTGACGGTCTCGCTCAAGGTAATGTAATGAGCATTTTACAGGATCAGAAAGGGCTTGTTTGGTTTAGTACCTGGAATGGGCTTAACAAGTTTGACGGATACACTTTTAAGACATATAAAACTTCGCAAGAGAGTAAATATGCATTCGGCAGCAATCGCATGGGAACTATTTCAGAAAGCAAATACGGAGATATATGGTGTCCCACTTACGATGGACAAGCCTGTCTTTTTGATGTGGAAACCGAGAAGTTTATTGATGTTCTCCAACCTATTGAACTTTCCACGAAACAAACTAACAATGTTACACGCATTTATTCGCTGGAGAAAGGGATTGCCTGGATTCTCTGTGAAAGCGGATATGCATTCAGAGTGGACGAACAATTATGCAAAAAAGGAGAAGGCATCACACTTTATTCAGCTTCCAACCACAACCTGAAAGGAAATCAAATATTTAACATTTATCAAGACTCTGAAGAAGATGAATGGATATTGACGGATAAAGGTGTTTCCATCATAGGAAAGAAAACACTGGATACTGACTTTCCTTTCCAGTTCATCACCCAAATAAAGGAAACGATCTATCTGATTGCAGAAAATGATAAGTTAGCCAGATATGACTTCCACACTAAAAAACTGAAATTCGTAGATATTCCTTATCCGCATCATAAGATAAACAATGTCACTACCATAGGAAAAGATATGCTGGCATTGGGAACGGATAATGGAGTGATTTTGTATTCTATCCCGAAGAACAGTTTCCAGCAAATAGACATCCGTACAGCTACCCAAACTTCCAACGATGTAGAATCTGTCTATCAAGACCACTTGGGAGATATCTGGATTTTTTCAAAAGATCCGGGCATTGTCCATCTTAACCTCGCGACCAATGAAAAAGAACATCTGTTCACCCCCAAAGATGAGATTATCAAGCATGGGCGCAAAAGTCGCAAACTTATTTTTGAAGATAATGCGAAAAACCTATGGTTACTCCCCACGGAAGGAAACTTTTGCTACTATGACCGGAAAGAAAGAACTCTCAAACCCCTTCTTACGGATATCAATAATCCCAAGTCTATTTTCAGTCCGTTAGTCAGGTCTTATACATTGGATAATCAGGGAAACTGTTGGTTTGCAACGGCACGCGGTGTAGAGAAACTATGCTTCTTTCCACAGAGTTATCAATTTAACCAGACTGATTACGAGGCTGAAACACGAGCATTCCTGCAAGACAGCAACAAACGTCTATGGACGGCATCCAAGTCAAATTATATCCAGATATTCGCACCGGATGGTAGCTTGGTGGGATACTTATCCAAACAAGGAAATATCATCAAAGAAAAACAGGCTTTCTTTAATGGGGTATATTCCATTCTGGAAGATAAAGATGGGAATATCTGGCTGGGAACAAGGGATATCGGACTTTTCCAACTTAAAAAGACAGGAGCAAATCATTACTCTATTCACCATTTTGAACACCAGACAAATGATCCTTATAGTTTAAGCAGTAATAGCATTTATGCTATCTTTCAGGACAGTCGTAATAATATTTGGATAGGATGTTATGGGGGTGGATTAAATCTGCTGACACAAGCTAAAGATGGAAAAGTTTCATTTATTCATAGTAATAATGAGTTAAGAAACTATCCCATAGCTTACGGTATGAAAGTACGCAATATTGCAGAAGCTCCGGGAGGAGTGATTTTAGTGGGAACGACTAACGGACTGCTGACATTCTCGAACAACTTCGAACGCCTGGAAGAGATTAAATTCTACCGGAATATCCGTAGACCGGGAGATAAAAACAGTCTTAGTGCCAACGATATCATGCATATCTATACAGACAAGAATAAAATCACTTATATCATCAGTTTCACCGGAGGCGTAAATAAAGTGATATCTCCCAATCTGCTGAACGAGAATATCCAATTCAAAAACTACGACAAGAACAACGGGCTGGCTTCCGATCTGGCACTATCAATGATTGAAGATACACAGAACCAACTATGGGTTGTTTCGGAGATTGCGCTCTCCAAATTCGATCCTGCCAAAGAAACTTTTGAGAACTATGAATTAAGTTCCATCTATCAGGAGTTCAATTTCTCCGAAGCTCTTCCTATTATTAATGCCCGCAACCAGATTATCTTAGGAACTGATAAAGGCTTTCTGGAAGTTTCTCCGGAGAAGATGCGGAAGAGTAGCTATGTTCCTCCTATTGTGTTTACAGGACTCAAGATTCAAGGACACCTTACCGATCACTCCATTGACAATCTGGAAGAATTGGAACTGGAGCCGTCTCAAAGGAATGTAACTTTCCAGTTTGCTGCACTTGATTATGTCAATCCAAAAGGGATTTTATATGCCTATCGCCTGCAAGGACTAGAAGAAGAATGGAATGAAGCAGATAATAACCGTTCCGCTAGCTACATCAACTTACCTGCAGGCAAATATCAGTTGCAGATAAAGTCAACAAACAGTGACGGGGTCTGGGTGGACAATGTACGGACTCTATCTATACATGTACTCCCCACCTTTTGGGAAACCTACTGGGCATGGCTGCTCTATTTCATTCTATTCATACTCTTTACGGCAAGCATCGTATATGTATTATTTTACATCTACCGGTTACGTCACAGAGTGGATATGGAACAACAATTAGCAAATATCAAACTGCGATTCTTTACTGACATATCTCATGAATTACGTACTCCGCTAACTTTAATCAGTAGCCCTGTGACAGAGGTATTAGAGAAGGAGCCGCTTTCTCCTTCCGCCCGTGAGCATTTGACTTTGGTACATCAGAACACAGAGCGCATGCTCCGACTGATGAATCAGATTTTGGATTTCCGCAAGATTCAGAATCAGAAAATGAAACTACTGATTGAAGAGACCGATTTGATCCCACTTTTGCAAAAGGTGATGAGTAGCTTCAAACTGATAGCTGAAGAAAAGAACATAAACTATCAGCTGACTTCTACCATCCAATCGGTATATAGCTGGGTGGATAGAGATAAGTTTGAAAAGATATTCTTCAATCTGCTTTCCAATGCATTCAAATATACACCTGCCGACAAGTCGATTACAGTCAATATCACAACGAAAGAGAAGACGGTAGAGATAGAGGTTGCAGACGAAGGAATCGGAATTGCAGTAGAAAAGCAACATTCCTTGTTCCAACGTTTCGAGTCATTGGTAAAACAGAATATTCTGCAACCATCTTCCGGCATCGGACTGTCTCTCGTGAAAGAGATGGTGGAAATGCATCATGGCACTATTACAGTAAATAGTCAACCCGGAGTAGGCAGCCGTTTTACAGTAAGCTTGCCTTTACAACGGGAAATTTTCGAAGAGGATGTACAGGTCGAATTTATCCTGAATGATAGTCAGAGTTCAGCGCCTCATCCCGTCGATAGCATGAAAGCACCGGAAGAGGTGGAAGAAAAAGAAGACCTTGAGACTAATTCGGATGGTTTCTCCATATTGGTGGTAGAAGATAATGAAGAGTTAAAGGCCTTTCTGAAAAGTATTTTGTCGGAGAATTATACGGTAATCACAGCTTCCAATGGTGAAGAGGGATTGCAACATGCTGTTGACGACCTGCCCGATCTTATTATCAGCGATGTTATGATGCCGGTGATGGACGGTTTAGAAATGATTAGGCAAATCAAAGAGAACAACAATATTTGCCATATCCCCATCATTGTATTATCAGCCAAAGCCTCTCTGGACGACCGTATCGCCGGATTGGAACAAGGCATTGACGATTATATCACCAAACCTTTCAGTGCTACTTATCTAAAGACCCGTGTAGCCTCCTTGTTACGACAACGCAAAGCATTGCAAGAGCTCTATATGAATAGACTGATGGAAGGAAAGAATACCTCTTCTCCCGATCCTCTGACTCCTTCACAACCACAGATTACCCCATACGACGAGCAATTTATGGAAAAAGTAATGGCATACATGGAAGAACAGATGGACAATGCCGAACTAACGATTGACGAATTTGCAGAACAGTTGCTGCTTAGCCGTACGATCTTCTACCGGAAATTAAAATCAATCGTCGGACTGACACCTGTTGACTTTATACGGGAAATACGTATCAAACGTGCCGTACAACTGATTGACAGCGACGAATATAACTTCTCCCAGGTAGCATATATGACGGGATTCAACGATCCGAAATATTTCAGCAAGTGCTTCAAGAAAGTGATAGGAATTACCCCGTCAGAATACAAAGAGAGAAAAAAATAACTCTTTGATAAGAATATAAAAAGTCCCTTTATACCCGGTTGTCTCATTATTCGATCAATCAAAGTTCGATAGAGCAAACTGATATAAAGGGACTTTTCATATAAGATGAAGAGATTTGCCTGTCAACAACACATCAATATCCAAACTTACATTGACAAACAAACACCTGTTTTTCCGAATCATCATTAAATACTTCTTCTTCAAATCCTCCATATTTATGAATAATACTAAAACCATTCCATTCCAAATATGAATCCAACTCTTGAGGGAAAAACATTCTCATATCCAGATTTTGAATAGAATTGAATTCACCATTGATAAAATAATGCCATTCGATCCGATTAATCTGGGTTTTATTTTCATATCGCATTGTCTGCTTTATCGAGACTTCTCTTCCATCATCAGTTGTATACGTGGCTATTTCCTGCTGCTCTTTCTCACCTTCAACTATATACCGAATATTCGGATTAAAACAATCCAACAGAAACAAGCCTCCGTCTTTGAGGTGATTTTTAACGACATGAAGTACCTTTAATAAATCTTCATTCTCATATAAATGATGGATCGAATTAAATGGAATAAAAATAAGGTCGTACTTCTCCTGTAAATCCAGCGTCCTGATATCCGCCTGAATGAAATTGATTTTTAGTCCAGCCTCGGAAGCTTTCATCTTAGCCTGATGGAGCATTGAAGCAGTGTAATCAACCCCACTTATATCATATCCATCCTTTGCAATAGGAAGAGTAAGTCTGCCAGTTCCACAGCAAAGCTCAAGTATTCGGGCATCCTTGTTTTTAGGTAACCACCGCTTATAAAATTGCAAATCATCCATGCTGGTATTCATTCCATCATAAATATTTGCATCATAAATTAAATCGCCAACTTTATAATCACTATTCATTTGCCTCCTCCAATATCCATTATTTACTATTATTTCTTATACAAACAAGAATATCCCCAACGTACAATGTACCAAAAAGGATATTCTATAAATAACCGGAAGTATTACCGGTCGTTCGCAAATGTAGTAAATATCTATAAGCCAGCTATGATTATCTCTTAAAAACTCAAATTTCAACAAGACATATCCCTGATATAAGTATCAAACCAACATTTCGGTGTCATTCTGTTTACATTGTAAAACTTATACCATATTCAACAAAATGTTTTATCTTTGAACAGGTCTATGAATTTATCGGCTCCAAATAAGTCGTGCATAGGAAATCCTCCTTTTCTACCGGATATTCCCCACAAAAATAATGAAAAGCGCGTACTATTGCAGTCTCAAATCTAAAAACCAAAAAAAATTAGAAAATGAAAAAGCAATGGATCATTGCCTGTCTTATCGGAATTCAAGGAGTAAATGTACAGGCACAACAACCCAACAAGTATCCCTATCAGGACACAAAACTGACTGCGGAACAACGAGCGGACGATTTACTTCAACGCCTCACATTAGAAGAAAAAGTTGCGTTGATGCAAAACAATTCACCAGCTATTCCCCGGCTTGGCATTAAGCCTTATGAATGGTGGAACGAGGCCCTTCATGGCGTTGCCCGCGCCGGACTGGCTACTGTCTTTCCGCAAGCCATAGGTATGGCCGCTTCTTTCAACGACAAACTATTATACAAAGTCTTTGATGCCGTATCCGATGAAGCACGCGCCAAGAACCGCCAATTCAATGAAAGAGGAAAGTATAAACGCTATCAGGGACTGACCATGTGGACTCCCAATGTCAATATCTTCCGCGACCCTCGCTGGGGACGTGGACAGGAAACATACGGCGAAGACCCTTATTTAAGTGGACGTATGGGAATGGCTGCAGTCAGAGGTTTGCAAGGACCGGAAGATGCCGAATATGACAAACTTCATGCCTGCGCCAAACACTTTGCCGTACACTCGGGTCCCGAATGGAACCGTCACAGCTTCAATGCAGAAAACATTGCACCCAGAGATTTATGGGAAACCTACCTGCCTGCTTTCAAGGAACTGGTACAAAAAGCTGGAGTCAAAGAAGTGATGTGCGCTTACAATCGTTTTGAAGGTGATCCCTGCTGCGGCAACAACCGTCTGTTAACCCAAATTCTCCGCAACGACTGGGGATTCAAAGGAATCGTAGTCACCGATTGCGGAGCAATCAGTGACTTCTTCCAACGCACAAAACATGGAACGCATCCTGATGCAGCCCATGCTTCTGCCGACGCAGTTTTAAACGGAACGGACCTCGAATGTGGTAGTAACTTCAAAAGTATCACCGATGCTGTGAAAAAAGGCCTGATTTCGGAAGAGAAAATCAACACATCGGTCAAAAGATTGTTGAAAGCCCGCTTTGAACTGGGAGAAATGAATCCAACTCATCCCTGGAGTAATATTCCATTTTCCGTTATCGACTGTCCCAAACACAAAGAACTGGCACTGAAAATGGCACATGAAAGTCTGGTATTACTTCAAAACAATAACAACCTCCTTCCATTAAACCGTCAGATGAAAGTCGCAGTCATCGGCCCCAACGCCAACGACTCGGTAATGCAATGGGGTAACTACAACGGCTTTCCTTCACATACCGTTACCTTACTGGAAGGGATACGCGCCAAACTACCTGACGCACAAATCATCTACGAACCTGTATGCGGATATACAAACGACACCACCCTGCACAGCCTATTCAATCAGTGCAGCATCGACGGAGAAGCCGGATTCAACGCCACCTACTGGAATAACCGCGAATATAAAGGCAAAATTGCCGCAACCGACCGTCTGACCACTCCTTTCCATTTCAGTGCAGAAGGTGCTATCGTATTTGCTCCCGGCGTAGGATTGAAAAACTTCACCGCCATCTATCGTTCCACTTTCCGCCCAACAGATTCCGGTGCCGCCACTTTTCGCGTAATGACTAACGGAGGAATTACTTTATTCCTCAACGGTAAGCAAATAGCAGAAGCCACCAACATCAAGAATCATACCAATCTGTATTCTTTCAACTACGAAGCAGGAAAGAGTTACGACATCGAGTTGCGTTTTATTCAGGTTAAAGATAACCCTGCACTGAACTTCGACTTGGCAAAACAAACTCCAATGGATGCCCGTGAAATCCTGAACAAGTTGCAAAGCGCAGATGTAGTTATCTTTGCCGGAGGCATCTCCCCCCTATTGGAAGGAGAATCCATGCGGGTATCCGACCCCGGATTCAAAGGCGGCGACCGTACAGAAATCGAATTGCCCGCCATCCAGCGCGAAGTTCTTGCTCTTCTAAAGAAGAATGGAAAGAAAACAGTATTCGTCAACTTCTCCGGTTCGGCAATGGCCATCGTGCCTGAAACGCAGAATTGCGATGCTATCCTGCAAGCATGGTATCCCGGACAGGCAGGTGGAACAGCCGTTGCTGATGTTCTTTTCGGAGATTACAATCCTGCCGGACGTCTGCCTATCACTTTCTATAAAAGCATGCAACAATTACCGGATTATGAAGATTACTCGATGAAAGGACGTACCTACCGTTTCATGACAGAAACACCCCTTTATCCATTCGGCTACGGTTTAAGTTATACCCGTTTTTCTTATGGAAAAGCTACCCTGAACCAATCGAAGCTGACCAAAGGCGAAAAAGCAATCCTTACTATCCCGGTAAGTAATGTCGGACAGAGAGACGGTGAAGAAGTGGTTCAAGTGTACATCTGCCGTCCTGACGACAAAGAAGGTCCGCAAAAAACTCTTCGTGGTTTCCAACGGGTTAACATTGCTAAGGGTAAAACACAGAACGTCCAGATAGAGCTTCCGTACGATTCTTTCGAATGGTTTGATGCAGCGACCAATACTATACGTCCTTTAAACGGAACATATAAGATACTTTACGGAAACAGTTCAAATGAAAAAGACTTGCAAACGTGCAGTATTCAGATTCAATAGGTAATGCCATTACATACAATTTGAGGCTAGGTTGATGAACCTATGCTACATTGAGAATTTATAAAAAATGGCTTTTATTGTCAGGCCAAGAGTTATGGCTTCATAAAGTGATTGTTTTCAAGCTATTACCCACTGACAATAGAAGCTGACAATAGGCTGACAATAAAGATTTCCGTCTTTTATTGTCAGCCTATTATTGTTTAAACTGCACTATGCAGCTATTATCCCTTACTTACCAAGCCTGCATTATTCCGCTAAGACACCGTCATTGTTCAACTAAGGTGCCGTTATCGTTCTGCTAAAGTATCGATATTGTTAGTTCTTCACGGCCGTGACGAGATCTCTCCACGGCTGTGGTAGTATCTCACCACGGCCGTGAGAAGAAGCTACCACGACCGTGGGAAGGTAAAGATAGCGGCACCTTCGCCCAACTATACCGGCACACTAACCAAACTATACAGGCATACCTAGTCAACTGTACAGGCATGTGAATGCAACTACATCAGAACCTTGAAACAACAATTCCAAGATGTCAGCATAACTATACAATAAAAAACAGGCTGACAATAGAACTCTTAATTCTTATTGTCAGCCTATTGTCAGCTTCTATTGTCAGCATGTATTATACTGTAATTCACTTCTTTAACTGCCATCCTGACAGATTGACAATAGAAACAGTATAAAAACAGATAGTATAGTTAGTTCTTGGTCAGTAACCGTTTCTCTGAAATCGTTCCCAGATCTTTTCCGTTAATGGTGATATCCGTCGTATTTTCGATCTGTATCATAGATTGGTCAGGAGTGTCAATTTCAACATTCTCGATGTTGAGCTTTGCCACTTTATTCACTACAATCCCCTCTTTAGCACCAGTAACCACCATATTCTTGATGGAAATATTCTCAATCGGCATTTCGGGAAGTCCGTTCAGATACGCCGCCCGTCCTGCTCCCCTGCAAAACACATCCGAGATATAGATGTTCCTGAAAGCAGGAGTCTCTTCACTCACACTCGGAATCGGTTCACCGGGAGCACTTTTGACCGCATAATATAAATCGGCAATCAAAGCATCATTAGGAATATCAATCATATTTATATTATTGATATAAATATTCTCCACGACGCCACCACGTCCACGGGCACTTTTAAACCGCAACCCGACATCCGTGCCGATAAAAGAACATTCGGACACATACACATTCTTCACTCCTCCGGACATCTCACTACCAATTACGAATCCGCCATGACCATGCAAAACGGTATTGTTTCTCACAATCACATTCTCACAAGGTTCACCTCTGCGACGGCCATCTTCGTCTTTACCAGACTTCAGGCAGATTGCATCATCTCCCGCATCAAAGAAACAGTTGGCAATCAACACATTCTTGCATGATTCCACATCGAGCGCGTCTCCGTTCTGCGAATACCAGGGATTGAACACCTTTACATCATTCAATATCAAAGATTCGCACGAAAGCGGATGAAGACACCAGCTCGGAGAGTTTTTGAAGGTCACGCCTTCCAGAAGCACCTTTTTACTCTTCACAATACTTAGCAGTACAGGGCGCAGCCAACTTTTCATTTCCTCCCATTCTTCACTCGTAATTTCAGCCTGTTGATCCCCCTGGCCAGACATGAGAACAGATGCTTTCAATGCCCCTTCATTGGGATACCACACCTTGCCGTTCTCATCCACATTACCACCGGAGTTCACCAGATTCTTCCACTGTCTGTCCGTCATTTTATCCTTCTTCACAGGACGCCATCTGTCTCCCGCTCCATCAAAAACGCCATAACCAGTGATAGCAATATTCTCGGCATTCACAGCCGAAATGGGTGACTGACAACGACGTGTATTCAATCCTTCAAACAGAGTTTCAATAATCGGATACAAAGATGTATCACTGCTAAATACAACAAGTGCATTCTTCTCTGTATGCAAATTAACGTTACTTAGTAGTGTAACAGGACCAGTCAACCATAATCCTTCCGGAATAACAACTTTCCCTCCCCCTTTATCATGCACTGCCTTAATAGCGTTATTTATAGCTTCAGTATTCAAAGTCACTCCATCACTTTGGGCACCAAAATCACAAATATTAACTTGGTAATCGGGGAAAGACGGAAGTTCTATCTCAGGCATTGAGAACGGAAGATCTCTATATACATTTCCCAATTCTACTATCTTATTCTCTGGGGTTGAACAGCCTTGTCCCAATATAGTCAACGAAAAGACTATTAATATTGCAGTTAAATCCTTTCTAAAAATTAGTTTCATTCTTATTTTATTTTTTTATTTTTCACAAAAGTGAAGATAGCTCCACCTCTACAGGAACATACTCTTATTTGAACCACATTCCACCAGTATTATCATATCCATTCAACAAAATATTTCTACTACCAAAATACAAATCATACTCTGTCTTATTAAGGTTATAAATGGAATTTACACCTTTATCTTCCGGAATAAGATCGAACACACTACTGCCGGATTCATTCGTACAATTATACATCTTACAACCTTCTTGTACCGTGGGATTCACCGGCTCTACCTTTACTCCATTTTCTATATAATTATTTATAAAGACATCAGAGAAGGTGGTATTCAGGAAAGTAATATTATCCGGAGCATAAGACGAAATCAAAAGTGTCTTTCCTACTATCCCTTCACCAACAGTAAAACGGCAATTGGAAAATACATATCCGATTTTCCCTTTTGGAACACGTGCCTGTAATGCACGACCATTATTAATTGCTCTAATTTCACATTTCTCGAATAATGATATGTCACCACACCCCCATATGAAATCTGTAGCACCTGTTATCAGACAATTATAAAACCAATTATATCCTCCTCCCGAAAGTACAGTATCTTGATAGCCATAGAAATTACAATCAATAAAAGCTGTTGCCCCTCCATTATTCCTAATGACAATTGCTTCGGCTTGCCCATTATTTCCAGCTGTATTTTCTATTGTCATATTCTCAAAGCGTATCTTATCAGAATTTCCACCAATAGTAATTACCGAACGATTACCAGAATTAACAGGAGTGCCCAACGGGGCAAACTGATCGATATTCATTCCCTCTCCAATTCCACCATTCCACATGTTCCGATTATCATATTGAAGACTCACTTTATTACGATCCTCTCCTTTTACGGTTATATTGTCCTGATCACGCAGATAAATAATCTCTTTATAAATCCCGTTTTCAAGTTTTATAGTTTTGGGCACATTACGTTCCACATTCATTGCAAAATAATCAATAGCTCCTTGCAATGTATAGAAATCAGCATTAGCATTCGTATGGCTCACAGTTACTGTATAAGCATCAGTCGCAGAAAATTCCGGTTTCTTTTTAGTTGCAAAAAGCCATTTACGAGCATAAATACCATTAAATTGTTCTTGCTTTATAGCAGCTTTATCAACCGTCACATAATAGAGAGTATTATATTGAAGTCGTTGTGAATGCGGTTTTATAATTACCATGTTATCTTCTACCCTAACCGGCTCATAATTCACGACTCTCCTGCTTACAGTCGAAGCTTTTGGAGTCACTCCAACAATATCCATCCATGTATTCAGTTTTGTTACTCCATCTATGATAGGTACTTTTCGTTCTGACATATCAATCATATCAACCAACGTATTATCATCAGCCCTATAGATACGAATATATCCTTTAGTCCCCAATAATGGAGCTGTTCCAGCAAAGGTTATTTTTAATTCGGTATCAGCAAATGCCCCGGAGTTTTCCGGAAAAAGATCATAATTAACAGCAGAAGCCATACCTGAAGCTGGGTCTCCATCAGTCCAAGGAGAGGATGAGTTTCCACTATTAATCTTCTCCACCTTAGCCGGTCCCGAAATCTTTCCTTCATCCACTGGAATAGTAAAAGTATACTTATATCCTTTTTGTAACTCCGGCAAATTAATATCCGTATCAGTAAATACCCACTCACATGGATTACCATCTATCGCAAAGGATACAATATATGTATTCATAATTGTAGAAGGAAGGATCACCGCTTCATAACTCCTAGTAGCCGTATTATGATAAGTTGTAATATTAGTTAACGAATTATCTTTCGGAATCAATCTGCTTGTTTGCAAATCAAAGGTTCCCATCGTCTGCATCCCCTTTACAACAACAGCTTGAGTTGATTCCAAAAAGTTATTGTCCTGATCAACAAACTTGAAAATAACTTTAGCCAATTGATGAGAAAATGCAAGTGCCACCCGGGCACTCCCCTCACTATTATAAGTTAATTCTCTTTCAGAACTACCAACCATCAAATCATATGCCGCACTTCCTCGTTCCTGATTTACCAATTGTATAGGATACAAATAATTATATACATAATCATTATACGGATAGTAGGCCATAAAACCAACATCTCTATTATCCTCAGGAAATGAAAGCGGCATAGAGGAAGTAAAAGTGGTTGTATATCCTTCGCTATCACAGATGTAAGGTACATTAATTGAATTATTCAAAGGTTCAAACGTATCAGCGTCATACATAAACGCGCCTATTTTATCTTTTCCACTCCATTGAGTACCATCCTGGGATACACGAGTCGAAAAATCAGCAATATTTATACTAAAGATAATGTTTCTATCCGATACACATTCGTTTATTCCTCCCTCCTTATCATCATCGGAGCAAGAAGGCAAAAGGAGAATACTCAAGATAGAATATAATAAAGGAACTAATCTCATATAAAACTATATTTTAATATCATCATACAAATATGGAATATCATGGTTGTACAGTTCTCCAACGAGGATCACCCGCCACAACTGTTGTTGTAAAATCTCCATCGTCTGCATCCTTAAATAAAGTATTTCTTTCCATTTCTGTATCTACCCAAGCATCTTCATTTGTAACCTTCTGATTATGAACTAATATTGCAGCATCTTCAGCAGCTGCAGCATAATTGCCCGAAAACTCGATAATATACATTTTATAAGCAAGATTCTTATACTGATTTCTGCAATCCGAGATATTATTCTTATATATTAACTTACCATAGGTAGATGGACATTCCAAAGGAGTAGCATTCAAATCAACTAAAGTACAATTCTCTACATGGATAATAGGTTCTGGAACTCCATATGTATTTATATAAATTGCCCGCTGAGTCATTTTAGATATAGTAGAATTCGTTATTTTAATTTCTTTTGTACGATAAAAATTAAATAAGGCATCCATATCACTGATCTGACAATTATCAACGATAAAAGAAGCTAAACTATTATTAGCTCCACCATCTGCATCCCAAGCACAAACAGACTTCATACCATAAAGCTTACAATTCTTAAATTCCACAATAGCGTCATTTGGTAATTCAGAATCTGCTTTATTGGATATCAGACTCTTTCCTGAAGTTCCTTCTATCTCCAAATTATTGAATGCCAACCTTTGCAATCCTTCATTCAATGTCATTCCTTGAATATTTAACTTCACCCGTTTTTCATTCCCGTTTATAAGTAGTAGCTCTGTTACAGTTTCAGGAACCATAATATTCTCTATTGTCGGATAAGTCAATTGTGAATTAAAAACTAATGCTATTTTGCCGTTAGTTCCTTGCAGTGCAATATTAAGATCAGTATTCTCTGTTACAGCCACTTGAGCATAATCAACAGGAATTTCTAAATTATCAGGTACTTCAACAGCCGAACCGTTTTCTCCACCTTCTTCATTACCCCATGGTGTATTATTTCCCTGAATCTCTGTCAAATTGCCCTCTACCGATTCACCTAAACCAATATTAAACACGTATTGATAGCCTGCCTTAAGCTCTTTAATATTGCTAGAAGGTGACATCGTATATTGATACTTGCTATCATCTACATAGAAAGTTAATGTCATATTCTGTGGTGTTTTTGTCGGAAGTAATATTCCCACAAAAGTCTTTTCAGCTGATTTATACAATTTGACAGTCTTCAGCACGTCGCCACAGGCCAATGTACCATCAATCAAGTTAAACTTTGCTGAAGTATTTAACCCACTAACAACCACATTCTTGAGTTCAGAAAGCCCTGCAGCGAGTGTAACATTCACCTTTATCATAGCCAATTGATGAGAAAAAGTCAATGATAACCCTGAACTTTTAACATCTTCTGGCGTCACTCCTGTTTTTTTGGCCCACATCAAGTCATAAGATGAATACCCTTGATCCTGATCTCCCAAATTAACAGAATAGATATATTCATCTTGCAACACGGAAGCATTGAAAGGATAATAAGCATAAAAATTCACATTTTCACTAGCTATAGGAATTCCAACAGATGATTTAAAACTTACACTTTCTGCATTTTGATCTGTAATATATTGTATGTTTGCAGCATCGTTCAGAATCTGCGAATTGTCATTATTCAACATAAAAACACCAATAGCATCTCCCTTCTGCCATTTATTTGCCAAGCCGTCAAAGCGTGTTGCAAATTGATTTCCTTCTGACTGAACAGATAATATATCGGTCGAAATATTCACGGGGATGTTATCATTAATATCATTACAAGCAACAGCTACTATACCTAAAGTAGCCAGACCAAATAGATATTTCAAATTCATAATATTAAATTTTAAGTTTCTTGTAGAGACAAGACACACTTCCACACAGCTAGTGCAAGTAGTAAGGCGGAGCATTACCGTCTCTACAAGAAAATGGTTTATATAAATTACATCAAGGAATCCAGCGAGTATCACCTGCACGATTCGTCACAATCGGAGATGTCGCATCCTTTATGGTAAGATCTCCATCCTCTGGAGCTGCAAACAAATCTGTTGCAGTAATATCTAGTTCTGTTGCTTTCAAATCTTTACCTCCCAACACATACTCCTTAGTTGTATAGTTATTAGAAAACGATGTTGTAGTGTTGGCACCAGCAACATAAATATTACCACACGGAGAAGCAAGTACCATTCCTTCTATTATTAGTTCCGAACCAACAGCAGATTCAATATTAATCATTCGGCTGTTGCGACAGAAATAATAGACAGTTACATTCTTGTATTCCAAATGAATAGGTTTATTCATACTCGGAGCATAGAACAAATTACCCCATCCTGCATATTGTCCAGTTCCATCATCATCCCTACTGAATGTGCAATTACGGAATACAGCTCTATCCATACGATCATAGCCTTCACCTGATCCTAAAGCGAATGTACCATATACACCTCCTTGCCAGCCACATTGGTCAAATCGACAGCCTTCCATCTCTAAATTCATCACATATTTGGCATTAGCATCTTTATGACGCCAGAACCCACGGCCAAATTTAATAAAATCACAATTTACAAAGCTGACATTTTCTATAGTAAATGATTGCGAAGCATTTATAAAATACTGATTGATAATTTCTTGTCTAAACTCTATATTTTCAAAATTCCAATTAGAGATATAAGCTCCTGAAGCTATATCCCACCAAGTAGACATTATCACCACAGGCTTTGCTCCTTCTGTACTACCTACCAAACGGAATCCTTTTTTGATCGAGAATGGAGTCAAAGTATATTGAGCACCTGCAGGCAAGAAATATTCTGTACCTTCAGGAATTTCTGGATTAGCATCGTTCGCCTTTAAAATTTCAGTTAAATCATCATCCCAACCTACCTGAATTGAACCAGCCGATGGGCCGGCAGTACGGAATGTTACCTGATTATAAGGCTTATCGTACTTATGAGGTTTGCTAGTATCATAAATATTAACAGCATACAGTGTATTTTTATCCAATCCGACTATCTCCGCATAGCCTTGTGTCTTTTCATTCTCTGTTAAATAACGATATGCACTTGATAAAGTTTTATCCATCATTGGCATTACACTAATACTATCTACCGGATTTTGAGCATCAACTTTCCAACGAATAATAGCCGAGTTCTCCGTAATTTCTGTTTTCGAAACATCCTCTAATAGTTTGGCATATTCTGGCCGGGGTTCCGTAGTAGCACTCGTGGTACTCCATTGCGAATTATTAGCAGAATTATTTGCATTACATCTTACCCGAATATTGAAAGTTGTCCCATAAGGTATATCTTCAATAAACACATATGGGTTGGTAGTCTCTATTGACATAAACAAACTGGAAAAATAATTATCCTGATGTAACTCCACTGTATACGAAACTGCATCATTCACTTCATACCATACTAAAGTGACAGAATTACCTTCTACCTTTGGTTCCTCCAATACAAATCTAGGTTTGAACAAATCGTCTATCTTATTATATTTATCTTCTTCGCAGCCAGTGAAAACAATTCCACACAACAAAGCTGATAATATAACCATTGTTAATCTATATAATAACTTCATCATAACATTCATTTTTGCAAATTAATATCCATAATAGTTCCGAATCAGCCCCCGATGGTCAGTGATTACTTTTGAAGGATAGGGACATAAATAACGTAACGGGTCCGTTGGTCTCACCGTTTTATCATTACCTACATTTATAAATCCTCTAAAACTCCATGAAATACCATCCATCGTTTTCCATTGTTGTGTCTCCTGATCCAGCACTCTCCAATCACAAGCATAATTCAATGTTGTATATCCTTCCGGTTTACCGGTGCCAGCGCCATATTCGTCAATCCCAATAATGTCCAAAATAGTTCTATCCGGATGCTCTGGATCAGGTATTGCTTTATAAAAGATACGTTCAGGAACCTTTTCTATGCCAGGTACATAGGTTCCAGTAGCAACTAGCCCCCAATTAATCATTTCATAATAAAGATTGTAAATCACTTCATTATATTTATTCCAACGAGCTAAATCATACTTACGGATACTTTCACCACCAAATTCCCATTTTCGCTCATTCATAATTGCTCTAAAAAACTCCTCTTCACTATTCAAACTTTCTACATACGATTCCACCTTGTTAGCCCATAAAGAAGGCTCAAAAGCACGCCGCCTTACTCTTTTCAACGCCTCTTTAGCATCATCACGCGGTCCGAAACGTTCATTCACCGCTTCGGCATACATCAATAATACATCGGCAAATCTCATACGAACACTATTAATACCAGTATTGGATCCACTGGAAGCCCCTAATGGAGATTCCATTTTCAGTTTCGACCATTTGCCTACTCCATTTGCAGAAAATCCCATGTCAATTACCTGATTCAGATCCTTATCGTATTTATAAGGTACGCATGTTATGTCTCTACGCAAATCATCTTTATCAAATGAGTATAGGTAAGTGGCATTAAATTGACAATAGTTTTTAGCACTTCCATAAGCATGTTTACCACCATCAATTGTCACACCGATATTATAACCATAACGACTTGTTGTACCTTTTAACATAGGAATAGCAAAAAGAATATCATCATTATTAGCCGTATTCCAATTACATTCATTATACCATAATTTTTCGAAACTTAACCCCAAATCATGTTTATTTTCTTTTATAACTTTGCCTAGATAAGTAATAGCTATATCATAATAATGCTCAAAATTATCACCACGTTCCATATACCCAATATTTGTCTGGCTATCTTTATCAGGACGTAATGTCCAACCACCACGATACAATGCCAACTGTCCAATGAGCGCTTGACAATATTCTCTTGAAGCACGCTCTACACCATAATCCAAATCGGCTGCATACTTCATCATCGGCTCTACTGCGATCAAATCATCAATCAAATATTCCAAGATTTCATTACGATCAACCACCCCCAAAGCAAAGAAATCATCTGTTGATACTGAAGGCTCTGTTACAAATACCACATCTCCCCAAGTACGAACTAAATCCAGATACAGCATCGCACGAAGTGCTTTAACTTCGCCATACATCTGCTGCACCTCAGTCGGTCCTTCTTTAGCTATCTCCTCAGAATATAAATCAGACGATTCTAATTCTTGCAAAAAATCATTTGTATAATTAATAACAGAATACATATTATTCCATGTATCATTCAATATAGACCAATAGGGCCTCGCATCAAAACAAGCAATATCATTTCCTCCTGAAGCCACTGTATTATTAGATAAAGATTTAAACTCTACATCTGTATTTGTATCCAAACCATTAGCCAAATTATTTCCATACAATCCATCACCAGTCATTGCAGAGTAAATCTGAGTCATAAAAGATTTAATCTCATTTTCTGAAGAAAAGACATATTCAGGAGTGAAGCCCGAAGGGGGATTTACATCCAAAAAATCATCGCAGGACGCAAAAGAAAGCATTGCGCAAGACAAAATTAAATACAATATTTTTTTACTCATAATGTTATCATTTTAGTCATTTTATCAAAAGGTCAATTGAGCACCAAAGGTATAAGTACGGCTTCTCGGATATCTGTCATTGTCTATATTCGGAGTTAAGCCAGTAGCGATATTTACTTCTGGATCATAACCGCTATATCCGGTTATTGTAAATAGGTTATACCCAGACACATAGAAACGTACTTTGTTTAAACCTACTTTTTTCGTCCAAACACGTGGCAATGTATATCCGATAGTGGCTGTATTCAAACGCAGGAACGAACCATCTTCTACAGCATATGACATACTAACAGGACGCCCCATACAAGTTGGATTCCATATTGTCGCATTTTTATTAAAATGGGCAAGAGCTTCCGGATCATACCTTAGATCATTTCCCATATCATCATAATTACGCCAGCGTTTTGTAGAAGCAACCTCCATCCCAAAATTATTATAATTATTACGATAAAATGTAGTTAAATTAATTTTATTGGCATTGAAAACATCAAAGCCATACATAAAGTTAAAGAACAATCCTAAATCAAATCCCTTATAAGTAGCATTCAAGCCAAAACCACCAGAAAACTTAGGAGTAGTCTTACCAATAACAGTACGGTCATCGCTTGTCAATAAATATGGGTTAGAGCTATCTTCATCTACAGGAGTAAGTTTCTTAAATTTGGCAGAACCGGGTGATGGTATACCAGACAATGGGCTGGAGTCAACAACTCCTTTTTTCAGATGCCAGGTTCTAGAAGCAGAATCAAAATATTCAAAATCATCTACTGTATAAAAACCGTCATTTATAAACCCATAAATCAACCCACTCGTACCACCAACATAAGCCCGATAATCATCTGTATTTAATAATTCGTTACCAGCCCATCCGGAAGATAATATCCACTCTTTTTCACCACTTGCTAATTTATCTATTTTATTTTTATTATGTCCTATATTGAATGTAGCATTCAATGTAAAGTCTGGACGATCAATTATATAACCAGTTAATGATAATTCAATACCGCGATTAGACGTCTGTCCTACATTCTTCATTATTTTCGTATATCCTGTATATCCCGGAATATCCGAAGGTACTAACAAGTCCTTAACTGTATTCCAATATAGATCCACCGACCCGCTCAGGCGTTCTTTAAAGAAACCAAAATCAAAACCAAGATTACGAGTAATAGTTGTTTCCCATTTTACATCCGGATTATATAGATAATCTGTATTATAGAACTTATAATAATAGCGACTTGTTTCCTCCCAACCAGCAGGACGAGTACTACTAATTCCATAAAGTTTATGATAAAGATCTGAACCGATGCGATCATTACCCGAAGTACCAAAACTCAGTCTCAATTTCAAGTTAGAAACAACCGGATTATCTTTCAGGAAATCTTCATTAGACATACGCCATGCTATGGCAGCAGCAGGGAAAAATCCCCAGCGATTCCCAGAGGCAAACTTAGACGATCCATCAGCACGTAGTGTTAATGTCGCTAAATATCTATCTTTATATCCATAATTAATACGCCCAAAGAAAGAGGATATTCGTGAAGGTGAACCAGCCGAAGATGAATTCTGATAAGCTGTACCCAATGACAAATTGTCAAAAGCTTTTTCTGCTGTTGTATTTTCCGGGAAATAACGAGTAGTATAAGATTTACTGCTTGATTTAGAACTCTTTATTTCTTGTCCTATCATCAATCGAAAATCATGTTCATCATTCAGCATGAAATTATAGTTCAATACATTTGATAATTGCCATTTCGAACCTTGAGACATTCCCCATTCAGCTACAGGTTTATTATTATTATTTTTACCTGTATTAGTATCGGCCGCCCAAAAACGACGTGATTCTTGTGTATTACTTTCAAAGCCAAACTCTGTACGGAATGTCATCCCTTTCACTATATTCCAAGTCAATGCCCCCATAGTATTGAGAAACTTATTAATCCTCTTTCTATAATTTTTTTCCGATTCCTCTTTCGGATTAAAACGAGATACTTCTTCCAATAAATCAGGATCATAATATGTATCATCTTCCGGCTTCTTCATATATTCATCCAATCCTTCAGTAGGTGCTTCACGAAGAGCATACAACAGACTAACACCTTCTGTACCTGAGCCATCTACTTCTTTATGAAGCAAACGGGTACGATATTCAAATGTCAGGAATTTAAATAACTTTGTATTTAATGTTACGTTCAAATTATTCTGTTTCATCCCATTACCAACCATCACGCTAGGACGATCCTGATGAATAAAAGCAATCTTATATTTAGTTTGCTCTGTACCACCATTAATACTTAAATCGACATACTTAGTTATTGGGTTTGTACCAAATACCTCATCTTGCCAATCTGTACCTTCATCTCCTTGATAAATATAATATTCATATGCCGAACCATACTTATTATAAAAACCTGTTGGATTGGAACTTTTATTACGAGCATTTTCGTACTGCATTAAAACATATTCATATGGATCCATTACATCCAATTTGTTAGACAAAGTACTAGTTTGCAAATATGTATTTAAACTAATGGAAACACGACCTTCAGTCGGTTGTTTAGTTGTTACTAGAATGACCCCATTTGCACCACGGGCACCATAGATAGCTGTAGAAGCAGCATCCTTCAACACTTCAATCGATTCTACATCTGTTGGTGGAATATCATTCAAGCTATTCACTTCGAACCCATCGACCAAAATCAACGGACTATTATCCTGCGTAATGGAACCTCCACCACGCACTAAGATCTTAATTTCAGCATCTGGCGAACCATCAACTGCTGTAACCTGAACACCCGGTAACTTACCTACGATAGCTTCGGCCACAGATGCTGTTGGTACTTTTTCAAGCACCTTCCCTGACACACTGGCTATTGAACCTGTCAGATTCCCTCTTTTCTGCGTGCCATAGCCTATAATCACAACATCATCCAATTGATCGACAGCTTCTGTCATCCGAATCTGAATACCAGAAACACGCCCTTTCAGAGGTTCCTTTATTTCATTCATACCGACATAACGAACTACCAGTACTGCCTTATTCACATCAGGAACATTTTTCAATGTGAAATTTCCATTCATATCAGTAGAAGCACCTATTTTTGTACCTTGTACCATTACTGCGGCACCAATCACTGGTCCGTAATTATCTGTCACCGTACCAGTGACAGTTTGTGCAAAACCGCTGGCTGTTACCAGTAATAAAGTGAGTATACTTATGATTAACTTATTCATTATATATATATTTTTTTATTAAAAGACATACATCTACTTACTTCTTCTCAATGCTTTCGCCACCCTCATTCTGGTAGTAAACGATATGTTGAACCAAATTATGAAAATAAACTTCCAAGTTAGAGTAACGTCCATTCGGGTCCACTGATACACTTATCTTTGCAGCATCAGCCGGATCATTTGGATCCAATCCATAAGCCTCTTCCCAAATATCAGGAATCCCGTCTCCATCTGAATCACGCCATGGTTTTAGTGATTTAATATCAGGATATCCTTCTGTATCACCAACTGTATCAATGATACCCGGTCGCGGGTTCTCATCCTTCGAGCCTGTCCAATGTGAGGTTTTATTTCTCACTTCATCAACAATACGTTTATCAATTACATCTCTACGTAAAGAAGCCCCAGCATATTCTAAAACCTTTTCATAAGCCAAATCTGCTTTATGAGTAGTAACTTTACTAAAAGGTTGATAAGCTTCCATCTTCATTGCTCTCATTTCCTCCTCTGTAGGATCTAAATCACGCCAAAATTGACTCCAGATGCCTTCTGTCCAGTTATCACTTGTTACATTTGGATAACCATTGACATAATTACCTTCAATGAAAGCTCTCGCAGTGGGGTCACTTGAAAGAACTCGCCAAGCCATACCACCTGTACCAGTAGCCGGTCCTGCTTTATAATAGCAATTCACTAGATTAAACGTCGCATACCTGCCTCCATAGCATCCAAAACCAGCTTCACTCCAATTATAATAAACATTATTTCGCACGTCGAAGAATCCAACATGATCTCCAGCACCTTCTGTTCCCGGTTCACTTAAGTCTGAAATTCTAGGGCAACGACTACCATGATGAGCCATCAAGATATGATGGAAAGAAGCGTTATCACCACTAAACATACCGCCATATCCATGAGCACCTTTTGCATGATTTGAATTATTCAGACTTTCTGTAGCCATACACCATTGTGCTGTAAAATTTTGACATCCATAAAACGAAAATGTTTCATCTACACTCCAACTAGCAGTAACATGGTCAACAATAGCATTCGTGAAATATCGTCCGCCAATACCATCTTCCCCATAATCTGCATATTTATCACCTGGGCGGCAACGTAAAAAACGAATAATGGCATTCATTTCTTTACTATCTCGTGACAAATTAAATGAGAAATTATAATTTTTCAATGTGATACCATCGCCTGGAGCTGTTTGCCCAATAATACTAATATTAGGATGATCAACTAAAAACAAGGCTCTTTTCAACTCGATAATTCCTGATACATCGAATATAATAGTCCTAGGCTGATCTGATTTTTCTATCCCATAACGCAAACTACCCTCTATTGGGGGGTCATTCTTTCCATAATCATCTAAATTTGTTACCCGATAAATTTCACCATTGCGACCGCCTGTAGTAAACCGGCCTCCACCTTCCGCTCCCGGGAAAGCAAGAAGCTGTCCTGCTGATGCATCATCACCGATACTAGTATCTGGCTTTCCATATTGGAAGATTTTTACAGTCTGATTTTTTACAACATTCTTCACTTCGACAGAAGATATACGAGGAAAAATAGCTGAATTATCCTCTATCTTCAATACAATATTCTTTTCATCAGACATTTCTGTATCCAATTTTATCCAAGATTCTGTCGAGACAACCTCATATTCTATCGGATATTCTTGAGTTATGGGAATTGTCAAAGTTTTACATTTGTAAGGGATTATATATTCATCTTGTTCTACTTCCAAAGTAGTTTTAACACCTTCTTGAGTAAATTCGACAATTCTACTTAACACATAATCATCGCCAAGTTTTTTTATTACAATTTCTCCTTTTCTTTCTTCAGCGACATTAGCCTCTATTTTAAACAGGAGTTCATCTGAAACAAATGCATGGGCAGTCGGCATTACTTGATCAATTTCTTCTATCCAATCATATTGTTCACTAATTTCCACCTTCCATTCTACATTTGAAACAATTCTACATACCAGAATTGACCCAGAGAAAGGAATAATCTCCTTAGAATATTCAAGCAGAATGTCCGGATCAGTACCCAATTGTTCCACTGAAATTTCCTGTTCTAATTTAGTATTTGCATTCGACAATGTAATCTTTACCTTACCTTCCCGCTTCGCATCATTTGTATTCTCTGTAAAAAATAGACGAAGATCGCCATTTCCCGTTCCTATATTTTTTGATAAAGTCAACCACTCATTATCAGTACCTACCACCTCTGCTGTCCAATCTCCAGAAGCTGTAACATTGATGGTAAAAGATCCCTCTGTATTGGTTAGTTTAACTTCTTGCTTGGATAATTCCAATTTATCAGCTAATATCACCCCATTCTGGTCATCATCCGAGCTACATGCCCCCAATAACCCTATTAATAATATGATCAAAAATGTTCTCATATTTACATTCATTATTCGTTTATACATTATTATTTAATCCAATGCGGGTCACCTATTCTCTTTGTATATACTTCCGAATTCTTATCCTTTATAGTCAAATCACCTTCAGTTGGATTTTGGAATAGCTCGTCCATCGTCAAAATTGTCGCAACAGGAATTTCATTGCCTTCAACTCCCCAATCTGTCAAAGCAAAACCTTTAGTATAATAATTATCAACGATTGTACGATTAGTAACTCCTTTCAGCCTCAACCACGTCCCAGTAGTAGTAAGCACACCACTAAATAAATTATTTTTAACAGTTAATATAAAGTTGGTAGCTCCTGAACCATCCAGATCAAAGAATGTCATATCTGTCCCCTCAACATTGAGATTTACAAAGGTACAATTCTCTATTGTTACAGATAAATTATCTGGTATCCTATTCAAATTGTTTATCAATGCAGCTCTATTTATTTTTGTTACATGTAATGTAGAATTTCTGAATACTATATTATACATTGGAAGAATTTGCTTATTACCCAGACCTAAAAAAGCACTCTTATATAAACCTATATTATAAAAACGACAATTCTCCACTATAAAATTATTCACAATTTGCGTATAATCACCACTAGCAATCTGATACCACATGGTTTTATCCTTTGGTAGTTCCAAATCACAGTTTTTAAATAAAATCTTATCTATTTCAAATAATTGATTTTTAAAATTAAAGAAATGATCATTCGTTTTTATTTTCAAGTTTTCAAAATGGACAGCGTCAAATACTGTTTTTACGTTACTATTGCCAAGGCTCATAACACCTTCCATTATCAAGTTTGTTGCATCTTGCCCAGTTTTCGGCTCTTCACCCATAATATAGACACTCTTAGACGCATCATTCAAAGTCTTACTGGTAAGGGTATAAGTTGCACCTGCTTTCAAGAATAATTTAATATCGTTCACTTCAGAATCATTTTTCAGTTGTCCGTATATCGCATTTATATCTTCCTCGGGACTTACATATCTATACCCTTCCGGGATTCTCATTGGTGCTTCCGGATTAAGTTCTTCTTCATTCCATCCCTCGGATGCAATTGTGACTGTATAGTCCTGAATTATCGGCTCATCCACATTATTTAAAGCAAATGCAATCTGGGTAGTATCATCTGGCAGTACCGGAAATGAGCCATCTAACATCTTTGATTGCACTACAACATTATTCTGATCCAAATAGTCAATCCGAATAGTCACATCCTTACCTATAGTTTCTGTTTCAAAAAGCACAAGATCGTCTGTATAATTCACACCGCCACTAGTAGACGCCTTATCATGAGTTACTTCTATTGGCGTTTCTATATATTGGGCATTTGCCACTTTATATGCTGAAATTGGAGTAGAAACTACAGCACGTACCACAGAATAACTCTTATCAGCTTTTTTATCAGTTGATTTCAGACGGAGTACACCAGTCCGACTATACACACGACAACTCAATGGTTCATTAAATGGCGAACTGTACTCTATCGGTGCTGAAACTGCAAACTTTTTAATAGCTTCCGGGTCTTGTTGAATAACAATGTCATTCAAATTAGCCGGATAAGGCATTGTGACTGTCGCATCAGTCATATTCTTCAAAGCAACCGATACTATTTTATAATTTCCATTAGATAACTGAAACCGATAAAGAGAAGAATAATTAGCCAAATATTCCCCCTTATCATTATAAATATAAAGAGATTTGAATGATCCTATATTTGCCATCCACGGTTCGTCATCTAAAAATATTTCAATCTGCCTTACTACTGATGTCGAATACTTTTCATTATCAGAGCAAGCATACGTAGCTAGCAGAAAAACAAGTCCCGCCAAAGAATATAAAATACTATTTCTCATAAAATTTCTGTTTTAAAATTCAGATTCTTCAATTGTAAAAGGCATACTCAATCGATATTTATTCTTCAATGTGCGAGTATAATTCCATGGATTTTGCAGATATGCTTCTTCCAAAATATACATATGAACAATAGAACGTTTAGAAGATTCAAAAGCAATGCCTGTATCAAGTGGGCTATTCGTTCGATTCACTTCTTCTCCATTCTTTATATAAGTGACATCAACCGATGTTCTCGAAGCGCCATTCATTGTTGGAAAAGAATAAACGGATGCTATGTACCCAGCAGTTTGGTCAGTACTAACAACAACATCTTTTTGGATACATTCGCCCGTTTTCACTTTATAAGCTATCCCTACATTAGTAAAAGCTACATCCAATTTATCAAATTGAGTAATAGAATTTATTTTATCCTCATGTTCTTTGGGTTGAAACACAGCCTGTCCTACCAAACGTTTCAATTCTAAATTCAAATTGTTAACCGATTTATCTGATATAAAATCTACGACATCTGATAAATAAACCTGTTTTTGCGCATCAGTACTCATATAAATTATAACCTTGGACAGACTGTCTGCATCAACTAAATGGTCTGCATTCGCAACAGCAAAAGTTTGAAGATTTTCTCCTAAAGGAAGTTCTACTTGTAATTTCCCCCCATTTAAAGGAAGATTCTTTCCATATACCATAGAATCTTTCAAATACACATAGATTCCAATCTCTGTGACTCCTTGCTCTGTAAAAGTTTCAAGGCTAGCCCTACTCAAGGCAATACCAACAGGATGCATTTCAGGCTCATTGGGAAATTGTTCATTCGGTTTCCACTCATCATCCATTTGTTGCGAACAAGAACAACAAAACAGAAACGACATAAAAAATAATCTTACAAAATGTTTCATAAATATTAGTTTATATAGTTTAAAGATATGCAATTATCAAAAAGCACAAATTATTCTGCATTTTTTTTTCTTTAAAAGTGAATTAAACCTCTTAAGGCGGGTTGATTATTATAAGTGCTGGCTTCATGTTTCTCATTTGTTTAGATTTTCATTGTATATTAATGATGTTTTTCGCTAGAGTGATTTTTTTGTTCTTTCACCAGTGCAAAATTGAGGATTAAGCAAGAGAAGATAGAGTAAGATTTAGTAGAAAAGGAGTAAAAAACGGACTGGGGTAAAAAAGTGCCCCTCTGGTATAGCCATGCACAAAAAAGATATGCCCTTCAAGTGTTATCATAAAACACCTGAAGGGCATATCATCTAAATTCACCGCATTGAACGGGGAATTGCTGATTAGCTATTTGTTCTGTGCATCGACTATATGTTGCACCAAACTATTCAAATATACCTCAAGATTCGTATATTGTCCATTCGGATCTTTCGTTTTTGTATTTCCATCTGCAGGATTATTCGGATCAAGTCCGTTTTTTATTTCCCATTCATCAGGTATGCCATCACCGTCCGAATCTACCGGTGCCGAAAGACCTGCTATTGATAATTCCGGCCAAGGAGAATCGCCTGTGTCTTTGGGGCTATTGATGAATCCGGGTTTATTTCCTTCTCCGGTGAAAGTTGCCGTTCCTTTCCGGGTGTCGGAGATGATACGTTTGTCTACTTCATCACGATAATTACAGCAACCTGCATAGTTCATTACCTGTTCATAAGCTTTGTCAGCCGAATAAGTAGTGATTACTCCAAAATCAAGAGGTTCTTTCAGACGGATAGATTCTTTGGCATCTTCTGTCCAGAGGAAATCTACTTTTTCATCATTCTTCAACTGGGCATAGACTCCGTCCGTCCAGTTATCGGCAGTAACTTTGTTGTTACCTTCTATCTTATTTCCATCAATATAGAAAGTTCCCCATTTCTGCAGGTAAGGTTGAAAAGCTAAGTTCTTTTTGGGTTCTCCATCAACGTAAACATAAGCTTGTGGATAAACTCCGACTTTGGCGATACGATATTGCACCTGTTTGGAAGCCTGTTTTGTTGCCGGTCCCGGTTTATAATAGTTATTGACGATATTGACATGCTGATCTTCCCCGCCATAGCAGCCGTTTCCAGCCCAGTTGTAGAAAACATTATTCCGGATATCAACACATTCGCCAAGAGCTAATGTAGAAGGACGAGGGCCCAGACGAGGCACGCGACTCTCACAGTGAGCGATCAGGTTATGGTGATAAGAAGCTTTATGTCCTCCCCAATTGCCTCCATATCCATGTGCTCCTTTTACATGAGTCGCTTTTCTTAATGCTTCAGAGCCAATACACCATTGTACCGTAGAGTTTTCCATACCATAAACGGAAAGACATTCATCCACACTCCAACTGACAGAGCAATGATCTACCATAATATCCTTTTTATCACAGCCGCCCAACCCATCGGGTTCTTTCCCACTGGCTTCTCCGGGGCGGAAACGAAGAAAACGGATAATTACATTATTAGAATTAATAGAAAAGCCATAATCAGCCAGACAGATTCCTCCGGGAGAAGTCTGTCCTGCAATGGTGAGATGATCTTTCCCTGTTCGTAATTCCGATTTCAGATGAATCGTACCTGCCACATCAAAGACAATTGTTTTAGGTCCATTTTGTTTCAAAGCCCAACGTAAAGTCCCCTGCGAACCATCGTCTTCCAAAGAAGTCACATGATACACTTTACCACCACGGCCGCCTGTCGTGTATCTACCGTGTCCTTCAGCTCCGGGAAAAGAAATCACTCGATCTTCCCGGCCGCCTGTCTCCTGTTTTTCGGGTATGTCATAGGAAAAGGACATCATCCCTCCCGCAATCATTGCCAGCAGACAAACATAAACTAATTTTCTTTTCATTTCCTTATTCACATTATTAGATGATGGAAACAAAAGTAGTGGAAGCTTTTCATTCTGACATTCATTTTTTGACCGATATGGGGGAAAAATCAGTTTTTATGATAAGATTGAACAAATTTTAGATCCCCAATCGCTCTTTTAATAACCGGTAACCGGAAAGACTCACTTTTAGTTTCACGCCAGTCTTCAATAACAACTGATAAGTTTCTTTTCCAAAAAGCTCGACCCGCGAAATTTGTGTTACGTTGACAATCGTAGAACGATGCACACGCACAAAAGTATCAGGAGACAGATGGGTCTCAAAATATTTCATAGTTTGTTCTTTCAGATATTCTCCGGTAGGGGTTATCAACATTACATAATCTCCACAGGCTTGTATGTAGATCAGTTCGTCTGTCTTTACCAGATGAATGCGGGAACCGTCTTTCACCGTAATGCGATCTATTAATTCTGTCTGTGGTTCTCCTTGTTGTTCGGTCACAGTTAGCTGATGTGCAGCCAATTCTTTATCCAGTTCCTGATTCTGTACTTCTTCTTTAGTTACGATCAGGCGATACCATAAAGTAATGGCAATCAAGGTTGGCAGTCCGAACAATAACCGGAAAGGTATTGTCTGCGCAAAAGGAATATAGGATACGCCTACAATCCTCACCATGATATCACAGATCATAAAACTACCCGCCAGCCATAACAGGCTTCCAACGATTATCATGATTATATCCGTCTGGAACAACGAAACAAGACCGACCACAAACCAGGCCAAATAGGCTATGGCTGCCAGCCAACCAATTGTTGCCACTCCATCTACCAGAGCAGGAAGATAGTCGTTTCCGGTATATCCACAGACTAAAGCCACCTGTGTCGCAACCAGAATCAACGCCAGCACCAGCATCGGAATCCAGCGGAATGGATAATCTATTATCGGATGTGGTTTCATACGCTAGTCTTTAACTTCCAAGCCTCCGAAAGAAAGCGTTCCACGAATGACCAATATATTCTCCTTGTTTACATTCCCATTTTGCCAGCGTTTGTCATCACATCCTCCAAAGAAAGCATTGCATTTGAACACGACTGTCCAATCCGACGGGACATAAATCTCGACTCCTCCCCAACTGCAATCCAAATCAATATAGGTTTCTCCCGGTGCAATATGGGTATGGCGAAGATCAATAGTCGTCCCCCCAAAAGAGGTACGAATCATAGCTCCTTTAAACAACTCATCAAGTACTACGTGACGTGCAGCTCCCCAGACATTCTCCGAACGCAAAAAGCCATCTACTGATTCCGATTGTTGTTGCTCACTCTCAAAGTTCATGCCGGGTCTACCCTGATGCATCTTCATCCATTGCCGACGATGTTCCATTGTATGCTGACGAGCCCATTGCGCCCTCTTATTTCTGCCGGGTTTGAAGATAAATAAAACACCTGCTATTATCAGAGCAAGGGGCCACACCATTGCCTGTGAATTTTCCGGCAACCAGGAAAGTCCTCCTATCAGAAAATAGACACCCGCCAGAAAAAGGATGATTCCACCGATGAAATGGCGGCGAATCATTGCATATATACCTAATAATATAAGGAGTGAATGCCAAGATACGATCAAATCAAATACTTCTGAAGTTATCCATCCCATATTACGGGCAAACAGTAGAATCCCGGAAAGGATAAAAAGCAGAGCTATCAGTATTTTACCGAAAAAGCCTGTAGCACGGGGAAAATTTTGTTTCTCTTCCATTGTTTCTATTATTAATTGATTAATGGTTCAAAGATACATCATTTCCCTATGCTTCCACAGGCTTTTCAGTTGATTTACGGTATAAATTCCGATGAATGCCGGATAAAAACCGGTGAAAAAATCAATTTATAAATCTCTGATTCGTATATTTGCCGGCCTTTAGAACACAAATAACACCCTTCAAAGCTAATAACTACACCTCGCAACAAACTAAAAAACAAAAAATACGAGGTGAAAAACAAATATTGCACATCACTATATCTTCATTCTCATACTTTTGTAGCGATGAATGAACTCTCATCGGGATTTTTATGAAATATCAAACAACAACCATTAATTAATAAACATGCAAAGAATGTCTAACAAAGTGAAAAACATGCGCTCCTTATTGCTAATACTATTTTCAGCAATATCGCTTAGCGTATCTGCGCAAACGATTACCGTAAAAGGTAACGTGAAAGACACCAGCGGAGAGCCTGTTATTGGAGCCTCTGTTGTAGAAAAAGGTAATACTACCAATGGTACGATTACAGATTTAGATGGTAATTTTTCTATTAAAGTTGATGGCAAAAAAACATTGGTTATTTCATACATAGGTATGAAAACTCAAGAAGTAGCCGTTCAAGGTAGAAAAACAATTAATGTACAAATGGTCGACGACTCGAAAGCTTTGGACGAAGTCGTAGTAATTGGTTACGGTACGGTCAATAAAAGAGATTTAACCGGTTCTGTAGCCTCTGTTAGTGCCAAAGACTTAGCTGCTATACCAGTAGCAAGTGCATCTGAAGCCCTTACCGGTAAACTTGCCGGAGTTAGTGTTACTACTACTGAAGGTTCTCCCGATGCAGATATAAAGATCCGTGTTCGCGGTGGTGGTTCACTATCACAGGATAACTCTCCTTTATATATTGTAGATGGTTTCCCTGTTTCAAGCATTAGTGATATCGCTCCCTCGGAAATTCAAAGCATCGACGTATTGAAAGATGCTTCTTCCACAGCCATTTATGGTGCCCGTGGTGCAAATGGTGTAATCATCATTACTACCAAGAGCGGAAAAGAAGGTAAAACGCAAGTAGACTTCGGTGCTTCTTTCGGTTTTAAACAGGTAACCAAACTGACTGAAGTCTTGAGTCCTTACGATTTCGTTGCTTATCAGCGTGAAATCGGTTCTCTGGATTATGGAAACTTTGCCGATATGGATATCTGGCGTTCTATTGATGGTACCGATTACCAAGACGAGATGTTCGGACGTACTGGAAACCAGCAACAATATAACATTAATGTAAGTGGCGGAACCAAGCAAATGACTTATAGTGTCAGCTATGCCCATAATGAAGAAAAAAGTATCATGCTTAATTCCGGCTTCAAAAAAGACAATGTAAATGCAAAAATTAAATCAGAACTGAATAAATGGATGACACTGGACTTTAACGCCCGGTTAAGTTACTCTACCATTGACGGTTTAGGTGGTGGTGCTGATACCAATGAATCCAATGCTGCCAATTCAACTGTGGCTAATGCTACCGTATTCCGTCCGGTTGATTCACTTAAATACAGTGATGACGACGAAGAAAACAGTTCGGCACAACAGAAATCTCCATTGGAACGTCTGCTTGCAACAGATAAAACCCGCAATACTTTCAACCAGAACTACAATGTAGGTTTAAACTGGAAACCATTCAAGAACTGGACATTCCGTTCCGAATTCGGATATGGATGGAAGTTTGACGATACAGAACAGTATTGGGGAGTAGATGCAGTATCTAATTCTAAATATGGATATAACGGTCAGCCACAAGCCTACCTATTGAGAGAAAAGACGATGAGCTGGCGTAATGCCAACACATTGACCTATGATAACAAAAAACTATTCAAAGGTCGTGATAAACTCAATGTATTGATAGGACATGAAGTAAGCAGCAGCCAAAGGAAATCAATAGAAAATGTATCTGTAGCTTTCCCTGTTACTATGAATTTCGATGATATGAAAGCAAATATGGGTTCGGGCAAAGCTTTAGCCAACCAATCTACCATTGCTGCAAAAGAAAACATATTATCATTCTTTGGTCGTGTGAACTATACTATGATGGATAAATACTTGCTTGCTGTTACAGTACGTGCAGACGGTTCGAGCAAGTTCGGTTCCGGAAATCGTTGGGGTGTTTTCCCGTCAGCAGCTTTGGCATGGCGTATCTCTGACGAGGCTTTCATGAGTAACACTCAAGACTGGCTGTCAGCTTTGAAACTACGTTTAAGCTTCGGTACTGCCGGTAACAACCGTATCAATTCCGGTTTGCTTTCCACCACTTACTCTTTGGGAGGTAATGATGCACGTAATCCTTTCTTCAACGGAGAAAGCACTACCATGTTGGAACATGGAACGAACTTATACAACCCCGATTTGAAGTGGGAAACAACAGTTACCCGTAACATCGGTATTGACTATGGATTCTGGAACAATCGTATCTCCGGTGCTATCGACTTTTACTGGAATACAACCAGAGACTTATTGATGCGTACTGAAATTCCTTCTCTCTCCGGATATAACTATCAGTACAAGAACTTCGGACAGACATCCAATAAAGGTGTAGAATTGTCTGTTAGTGCTGTTTTATTTGATAAAAAGAATTTCTCTTTGAACTTCAATGCCAACATTGCTTACAACCGCAACCACATTGATAAACTGAATACAGACTCTCCCTGGCAAAGTAGTAACTGGTCAGGTAGTACAATGGCCAAATACGAAGACTTCCGCGTAGAGAAAGGCGGACGTTTGGGTGAAGTTTGGGGATATAAGACAAACGGTTATTATACTGTATATGATCCTGTCACCAACCCTACCGGCGAACTGGTTTGGGCAGGTAGCGAATGGGGATTAAAAGACGGAATGCAAGATAACAGTCCTACTATCACCGGTGGTAAATACTATCCGGGTGGTTTGAAACTGGAATGTGATAAAGATGGTAACCCTCTCAAACAACGTTTGGGTAACACTATCGCTCCTACAACCGGAGGTTTTGGATTCGATGGTCGCGTAGGTAATTTCGACTTCAATGTATTCTTCAACTACTCTCTCGGAAATGTAATTGTCAATGGAACAAAACTGGCAGCTTCTTTCCGTTCAGGTTCAAGAACCGGTTATAACTTAAACAATGATTTCAGATTGTCTAACCGTTACACATGGATTGATCCGGAAACTGGTTTGAACCTGTCGTCCAGCTCTACAGATGTCCTCAATACCTATGGAGACATGACAACAGCAGGATTACGTCTGAATGAAATAAACGCTAACGCCAATATGTACAATCCGGCCAGCGCTACTACCATGCAGCTGACTGATTATGCAGTAGAAAAAGCCTCATTCCTGCGTTTGAATAACATTACTATCGGATACTCTCTTCCGAAAACAATTGTAAGGAGAGCGTTTATGCAGAATGTGAGAATCTATCTGACAGGATATAACCTGTTCTGTTGGACTAACTACAGCGGAGCAGACCCTGAAGTCGATACAAGCAGTAAGAAAAATGCGATGACTCCGGGTATAGATTACGCCGCTTATCCTAAGAGCCGCACATTTGTGGGTGGTATTAACGTTACATTCTAATTAAAACATTAAACAGATTGATCGTATGAAAATATATAAGACATTATTCCTGGGGCTGGGGTTAATTGCCCTGTCTTCCTGTTCGGACTTCCTGAATCAGACCTCACCGTCTGAATTGGATAATGAATCAACTTTTAATAATGCCTATTATACAGAATTGGCACTTAATAAAGTTTACGGCAGCCTGACGCAAGACCAGACTTATTCTAACTTCCTACCTATCATTGCCGGAACCAATACCGACTGTGAACTGATTGACGGTTTGGGTACGGATGCAAGCAACACGTCCAGCGAACGTGGTAATATGAACTACAACGCTAATCCGGGATGGTCACAACTTTCCAAAGTATGGGATGCCATGTACGGAGTAATCGAGAATGCGAATCTGGTAGTAGATGGTATAAACAATAGCCAACTGATACAACAAGCAGGAGCAACCCGTACCAGCATGATGAGATTCCGTGCAGAAGCGATGACATTGCGTGCGATGATTTATTTCGATCTGATCCGCTTGTTCGGTGATATTCCTTTCAAAACAGAATCTTCCAACAGCGACCTGTCTAATGTTTACATTGGAAAGGCAGATCGTGACGATATCATGGATGAATTGATAATTGAACTCGAGGAAGCTATCGGATATTTACCTTGGGCTGGTGAAGACGGTTATACAACCGAACATGTAAGCAAAGGCTATGCTCACGCTCTCTTGGCTAACATTGCAATGACACGTGCCGGATATGCTATCCGCGAACAAGCTAAAGACGGATATATCACCGGAGATAACAGTGACGCTACTTATCCTACTCAACGTTGCAGCGATACCAAACGTAGAGAACTATTCGAATTGGCCGAAAAACATCTGGCAGCTGTTGTCAGTTCAGGAAAACATAAACTGAATCCTTCTGTAGAAGAATACTGGCGTTTAATAAATATCGGACAACTAGATCAGACTTATCAAGAAAACCTGTTCGAGATTCCAATGGGACTAAACAAAAGTGGTGAGCTAGGATATACTATCGGATATCGTATAAACGGTGCCAGTTCCCTATTCGGTCCGAAAGGTAACTCATCCGGTAAGTTGAAACTGACTGCTCCTTATTATCTGTCATTTGGCGAAGGAGATATCCGCCGCGATCTGACTTGTGCTATTTCACAACTTTCTACAGACAAAAACACCAAAGTATTTAAAGAATATATGTTAGGAAATGCTCCTTTCGGTCTTTATTGTGGAAAATGGGATTATCGTAAGATGATGGAAAACTCTGAATGGTACGCAGCTGTATTGGCCAGCGATCAGAAAGTTTGTTCCGGTATCAACGTAGTGAAAATGCGTTATCCGCAAGTATTGCTGATGTATGCCGAAGTTGTGAACGAACTTTATGGTAAGGGTGCAACAGCCGAAGGTTGTACATTAACAGCCACAGCAGCCCTGAAAGAAGTACACGACCGTGCTTTCACCGATGCAACCAAACGTGATGCTGCATGGACTGCTCTAATGGGAAAAGACTTCTTCGATGCAATTGTTGACGAAAATGCATGGGAACTGGCAGGAGAAGGTGTTCGTAAGTTCGACCTAATCCGTTGGAACCTGTTGAGCGAAAAAATAGACGAGTTCAAAAACGAATATACAAATGCAGTGTATAATGGTACATATCCACAGTATGTGAACTATAAATATCGCACGGACAATCCGATGTATATCGATATGACTTCTCTCGTATTTGGAGCTAAAGTAGGTGGAGAATATGAAAACAAGAGCTTCTTCGGAGCTGAAACCAGTGACAAGGAGCAAAAGAATCTGAAAGTAAACTTGCCTAGTATTTCTGGCGGATTGAACAAGGCTGTGAAGAATCGTTATTTATTGCCGATAGCTTCTACAACCATCTCTACCTCAAACGGTAAATTATATAACTCTTATGGTTATTCGGATTAATCTTAAAATCGTAAAATGATGAAGAATATAAAAAATATATTGGGAATGGGAGCTTTCATGCTCCTGGCCTCTTTGGCTGTATCTTCGTGTACAGAGAAAAGTGATTGGGATATTGACTCTTCCTATAGCCGTCCTTTCGGAACTGATGAAAACGGAATCAGTGTAGAAACAGACAGTAAAGTAGCCAGAGCGGTAGTAACTTGGAGCTCAACATCCAATACCGACTATTACATTATCGAGATTAGTCCTAACGAGATGACTGACGAGACTCCAATGGGATCAGAAGAAAATGGAAATATCGTTTATGGAAATGATCCTGCCAACCGGATCAAGCAGTCACCTTACACAATGGATAATCTGGCTGTAAATACGACTTATTATATGCGTATCAAATCTATTTCCGGAGAGAAGGAATCTCGTTGGGTAAATTATAAAAAGACTTTTGCTTCAGTTAAGGAAGAAGCTATCCTGAATATTCCAACTACTGAAGACTTACCTGAAGGTCAAGGAAAAGTACGCATGTCATGGGAAGCCGGATTAGCAGTCGATCATTTCGAAATCATGGAAACGGGTGCCACAGAAGTAGCTTCACGTGTTATTTCGTCAACAGAAGCTGCCGCAGGTGAAGCATGGGTTGAAAATTTGAAGTCATTCACTGAATACACGATTACTATTTATAATGGAAATAATCCGCGTGGTTCACAGACTGTTACCATCCCTGGTTTGGAAATCGAATCTACCATCAGTGATATAACAGCAAATTCAGCTGTATTCTCATGGGAAGAAACGGTGGATGTAGATGAATATGCTTGTGTTCTTTCTACCGAAGGAGTACCTGAATCAGGAACCCAATTATCACCAGCAGATATTGCTGCACATAAGGTGGCAATCACAGGTTTGGCTTCCAGTACGGAATATACGGCTTATGCTTTCGCAAACGGCTCTATATGTTCTCGTATCACCTTTACAACTAAGAAAGGTAAACCGACGGGGTATACTGAAATGACATGGGAAGATGCCCTTGCCAACTGGGATAATCTTTCAGGAAAAGTATTAATCAATGTTTCCGGAACAGAAGGATTTGCACAAGAAAAAGAAAGCATTGCTGCTGGCGTGACTCACCTTATTTTCTGGGGTGACAGTCAAGACGGACAGGTTAATATGACTATTAAAAAGGGCATAGGTGCCAGCGGAATATGTGATAAAGTAGAATTCCATAATCTGAATATTACCGATGAAGGAAATACAACCCTTATTTATCAAAACGGTACTTCAGGTTGCATCAAAGAAATAGAAGTTACCTCGTGTACAATTACCAATATCCGTGGTATCGTTCGTATGAATGCAAGTACAAGTAATGCTATGTCTGTTACTATTGACGACTGTATCATCAAAGGATTGGGAAGAGCAGCAACATCCAATCATTATGGATTACTTCTTTCTGACAAGGTAACATTAACAACTCTCAATTTAGTGGTTTCCAACACTTCTATTATTGTATCCAAGGGAGCTTCTGCGTCTCAATTCATAAGACACAAGTCAGGACAACCCGGTACAATAACAATCAAAGATTGTACATTCTATGATATGTCAGCAAGTGATGCTTTCTGCAGAGATACAAAAGACATGACAATAACTATATCAAACACCCTGTTTGCCAAAGGTGGAGTTAAACCTTTCTACAACACAAGTTCCGTAGCTACAACCCTGAACGTAAACGGCTTGTATAAGGCTTCTGACTTTTCATTTGTTACACCCGACTGGGGAAAAGACTATACTAGTCTTCCTCTGACTTCCGATCAGCTATTCCCTAATGGTTCAAGTGAAGATTTGACTTTTGGAGCAGATGTTCCTGAAGAATACAGAGTCGGTGACCAACGTTGGAACAAATAACTAAATAAAACTACAAGGTTTTCCGTCAAGTCTGGAATTTGCATTTACTTGACGGAGAATCTTCTCTAAAAAGCAACAGATATTATGAATACAAATTCAATCAATACAATAAGTAAATACTTACTTCTGTTCTTGTTGATTCTTACAGGTGCTTCCTGTAATGACAACGATGATGCAGAAGATACAAGCATCCCTGTTCTGATTTCACAGAATATCAATGATGGTGATGTAGTAGGTCCGAGCGGATATGTAGAACTGACTTTCAGCAAAGCTATGCGTCAGGCTCCAGACACAGAAATCTATTTCAACGGAGGAGTAGTGCGTGTATCCATCAACTACGAAAAAGTACGTTATACCTTCTCTGGTATGGAAAACAAAGAATGTACTTTCGAAGTTCCTGCCGGAGCATTAACGGATATGCAGGGAAGAGCTTACGACGAAGACTTCTTTTTAAGCTTTACTGCCAAATCTGAAATTTCGGGTGGTGGAAAAGTATTCGATGCAATTGTTGATTCAAAAGGGAATGGCGATTACACTACTCTCCAGACAGCAATCAACGCCATCACTACTCCACCGACCAGTCCTTATAAAATCTTCATAGCCAACGGAACTTATAATGAATGTGTCCGGATCAATAAGAATAAACCATTTGTTCATTTAATCGGTGAGAGCCGCGATGGTGTTAAAATCCAGTTTGCAGTAAACCGTGTAGATGATTCAAGTAATGCTACCTCATGGCCTTATTCTATTTTCAACGAAAACTCACCAGCCCGCAAAGCCGGATATAGTGAAGACCAAAACACAGTAGTGTTGATTGAAGCCACAGATTTTTATGCTGAAAACATTTCAATCATCAATCTTTATGGTGCATTCTCAAATCGTCACACGGGTGGTTTAGGTAAAAACGGACAGGCAGAAGCCTTGATAAACCGTGAAGACCGCTTTGCTTTGAATAATTGTTTGCTTGTCTCCTATCAGGATACATGGTGGACCCGTTATTGGAACAATACAACCCCTCATCGTGCATACGTTTATAACTCATGGATTGAAGGCCATACAGATTATATCTGGGGAAGTGGCGATGTACTTATCGAAAACAGTACATTCTATAATACAGGCAATGACGGTGGTAGCGTTATAACTGCTTCGCGTACCAGTGAAAGCGATAAATACGGATATGTTATAAAAGATTGTACGGTAAACGGTGATGATACAAAATTCTCATTCGGACGTTCCCAAGCAACAACCACGAAAACTGTCTGGATCAACACCAAGTTGAAAATGGATATTATAGATTCACACTGGGGATATGGTGGACAAATACCTACACTATATGCTGAATATAACACTATCGACAAGAATGGAAATATGATTGCGGAAAGTAAAACAATCACCTCCGGAAACGTTTCCTTCACTAGCTCAGTGCTAACAGCATCCGAAGCTGCTAAATATACATATGAGAATATAATAACTATTGACAGCTGGAACCCGAAAGAGTATATGGAAACTCCCCTTGCAGCACCTACCAATGTCAATCTGTCGGGAAACACTCTGACATGGGATGCAGTATCCGGTGCTGCCGGTTACCTCATCTTTATGAATGGTAACTATGCAGGGCAAACTACAGACACTACCGTTACACTGACCAACACTGACGAAAGCAATATTTATACAGTGAAAACTGTAAGCCAGTACGGTACAGTAAGCGAATAAAACCAATAAGATTTAATAAAGAGTTCTTTGTCACATCATCAGCAAATATAATGTATGAGACAAAGAACTCTATTTTTTTAAAAGATAATTTGTATGCTCAAATCTATTAAAATGGGATTATTGTGCTTCTGTGTAATCAACCTATCGGTTGCTTGCAGCAGCGAAGACCCAAGTATCACTGATGAAACACCGGGACAGAATACCGGTAACGGTGGTAATGAGAACGAAGGTGGTGAAGAAGAGACACCTGCCGAAACGCGTTATGCCTTTCCGGGCGCTTACGGTGCAGGTTGTTATACTACCGGCGGAGCAGGCGGAGAAGTGTATACAGTAACTTCGCTTGAAGATAACACAACACAAGGGACACTACGCTACGCATTAAATCGTACGGGAAAGCGCACGATCGTATTTGCAGTAAGTGGATTGATAGAACTGAAAAGCCCCTTGAAGATAACCAACGGAGATGTAACGATTGCCGGCCAGAGTGCACCGGGTGACGGTATTTGCCTGAAAGGACATCCCGTATCCGTACAGGCAGACAACGTAATCATCCGTTTCATGCGTTTCCGCATGGGATCGGACAACTTTACAACAGAAGCAGAAGCCGACAGTGGTGATGCATTGTGGGGAAAGCAACATAAAAATATTATCATTGACCATTGTTCGATGAGTTGGAGCACTGATGAATGTGCTTCTTTCTACGATAACACTAATTTTACCATGCAATGGTGCATCATCAGCGAAAGTTTGAATCGTTCGGTACACACCAAAGGTAATCACGGTTACGGAGGAATATGGGGAGGATCACCCGCTACATTCCACCACAATTTATTAGCCCACCACAGCAGCCGTACACCACGTCTATGCGGTAGCCGCTATACAGGGAAACCGGAAAATGAAAAAGTCGATTTACGAAATAATGTTTTCTATAACTGGGGACCGACCAATGGCGGCTATGCAGGAGAAGGAGGAAGCTATAATTTCGTGAACAACTACTACAAGCCCGGACCAGTTACCAATACCAAGAAAAATATTGTAAACCGTATCTTCCAACCTAACGGTGATGACGGTACAAATAAAAACACCAAAGGTATATGGGGTACTTTTTATCTGAAAGGAAACTATTTTGACGGCACATGTCCTGAATTGAAAGCCGAATATCAATCTCTGCTTACTTCTGTAAACAATGACAACTGGCAAGGGTTACACCCCAATGCAACAGAAGCCGTTCCTTTACCCGATGGAGGAGAAAAAGCACTTCAGTCAAGTAACGAATTTACCATTTCCGAAGATGCATCCGAATTCACTCAATCGGCAAAAGAAGCTTATGAATCAGTATTAAAGTATGCCGGTGCTTCCTTAAAATATGATGATGTCGATAAACGCATCATAGCCAACGTTCGCAACGGAGATTATACGGCAGACGGCAGTAATGGCAGTGAAAAGGGACTTATTGATAAAGCCAGCGATGTAGGTGGCTGGCCGGAATATAAAAAGGAAACCGGTCCGAAAGACACCGACGGCGACGGCATCCCTGATGAATGGGAGACTGCCAACGGTTTGAACCCCAAAAGTAAAGCCGACGGTGCCAAATATACTCTAAGTAAAACGTATACCAATCTGGAAGTTTACCTCAACAGTCTGGTAGAGAAGTTGTATCCCAACAAATAAATCGTCTATATCCCTAAACAGTTAAAAGATAATGAAGCAGAAAATATCTCTATTTTATATAGCTATTGCATTCAGCATCGCAGGATTATGTACCTCATGCTCTTCAGACGATCCTGTAGATGATACAGGTGGAGGAACAAATAATTCAGGTGGGACATCTTCTGATGTCAAGCAACTGGATTATGGAGAACTTCTTGCTTTCCCATACGCCGAAGGGCACGGTCGCAATACCACCGGAGGACGCGGGGGAAAAGTTTATCATGTGACTAGCCTTGAAGACGACGCCAGTGGAAGTATCAGCGGAAGTCTGCGCTGGGCTATGCAACAAGACGGTCCTAAAACGATTGTATTTGATGTGTCGGGTACCATCTATTTGAAATCGGAATTAAAAACCCAGAAAGATGATCTGACCATTGCCGGACAGACATCACCGGGCGGTATCTGTATTGCCAATTATCCATTTACGATTAATTCCAGCAATATCATCATTCGTTTCATCCGTTTCCGCCCCGGAAACTCTAACGTAGACTGCGACGGATTAGGAGGTTGTGACAAACAAAATGTAATCATCGACCATTGTTCAGTAAGCTGGGGAAGCGATGAATGTCTTTCTGTCTATGGTATGCAAAATTCTACCGTACAATGGTGTTTAGCTTATCAAGCCTTACGTGTGACTGATGTAAAGATCAATGCTGCCACAGGCAAATTCGCTTCTCACGGATATGGCGGTAACTGGGGAGGAAACTATGCCTCTTACCACCATAACCTGATAGCCCATTGCGAAAGCCGTGTTCCACGCCTTGGTCCCCGATATACTACATTAGCACTGAACAACAACGATGGAGAGCGAGTGGATATGCGCAACAATGTTTACTACAATTGGGGAGGCGAAGGCTGCTACGGTGGTGAAGCGCAACACGTGAATATCGTTAACAACTACTACAAGCCAGGCCCCGGAACCGATGAAAGCGGTAAAGCAGACCGTGCATACCGTATCGCGAAGCCAGATGTATATCCGGAAAATTACTCTGGCGAAGCCTACAAAAAATGGCTTCAAACTTGGGGAAAGTTTTATATCGACGGAAATAAAGTAGTAGGCAATACGACTGTTAGCAATGATAACTGGACAAAAGGTGTATTTGACCAAATGGACGGTAAAAACTGTGCAACTACGGAGCTTTGGAACCAACATACCCAGATAAAATCAAGTTCACCGGTAGTTAAGGCAGGAAATGTAAGAACTCATACGCCGGATGAGGCTTATGAACGTGTGATGAGCTATGCAGGAGCCAGCAACTATCGTGATAAAGTCGACGAGTTGATAATTAGCGACGTTAAAAACAGAAAAGCAAGTTGCACGGGAGATGCCAGCAAATGGGAAGGTCTTTCCGGCTACTCACAAAACAAAAGTGGATATATCAACGACCCGAAAGATGTCTGCAGAGCCTTAGGAGTAAATGATCCCTACGATGTTCTGAAATCTGTAACCAATGCAAACGTGAAAGATACGGACGGTGACGGTATTCCCGACTACTGGGAAGAAGAATATGGTTTGAATCCCAAGAAATCTGCTGATGGAAAAGAAACGACTATTGACAAAAACGGGAAGTACACTAATCTGGAAATGTATCTCAATAGTCTGGTGCACGAAATCATGGTAAATGGTGCGACAGGTGGCAGTGTTATAGAATAATTTTAGTAAATTCGAACCCAAATGATAAATTAGTAATGAAAAAGAATATATTAGCAATCTGTAGTTTGATATTGGCTTTTCCTCTAGTGGGACAAGCCATGCAACCTGCCATTTCGGTTGAAAAAACATCAAAGGACTATCCTACCCCGGATCGTTCCAAAGTTCTCGCCTTCCCCGGTGCCGACGGAGCAGGAAAATATACCACCGGTGGTGCCGGAGGTGCTGTATACACTGTTACTTCCCTGGCAGACGACGGTTCGGAAGGGACACTTCGCTGGGCTATCAGCAAGAAAGGTCCCCGCACCATTGTCTTTGCGGTTAGCGGAATTATTGAATTACAAAAAGCATTAAAACTCAGCAATGGTGATGTGACCATTGCAGGACAGACAGCTCCGGGTGATGGCATTTGCCTGAAAAACTATACATTCTCTATTCAGGCAGACAACGTTATCGTCCGTTTCATCCGTTCCCGTATGGGAGTCGACATCAAACAAAAAGGTGACGACGCAATGAATGGTACTAAAGCGCACCAAAACATTATCATAGACCACTGCTCCATGAGTTGGTGTACGGACGAATGTGCCACATTCTATGATAACCGTAATTTCACTCTTCAATGGTGCATCATCAGTGAAAGTCTCGCCAATTCTATCCACGAAAAGGGAGCGCATGGTTATGGAGGTATCTGGGGTGGACAGCCTGCTACTTTTCACCATAACTTACTCGCCCATCACACTAACCGCACACCCCGTCTTTGCGGAAGCCGTTATACGGGTCGTCCGGAAGATGAAAAAGTGGAATTATTCAATAATGTGATTTATAATTATGGCAGTGATGGTGCTTATGCCGGTGAAGGAGGTTCCTACAACTTTATAAATAACTACTATAAACCGGGACCTTTCAGTGCGACAAAAGGTTCTTTCAAACGCTTGTTTACAGCGTATGCCGATGATGGCAAAAACAACAATAAAGCAGGTGTTCATGGTGTATTCTATTTCAAAGGTAACTATATGGATCCTACCTGTCCCAAACTGACCGATAAGCAGAAAGAGGCTCTTTATAAAGTGAATATGGATAACTCTTACGGACTGGTTATCAAAAAAGACTTTGCCACAGAAAAGGAAGTACTGTCTAAAAAAGCATTTGACATAGCCGAACATACTTCTTTGCAACCTGCCAAGAAAGCCTACAAAGATGTTCTCGAGTTTGCCGGTGCTTCATATCGCCGTGACGCCATAGACCAACGCATCGTAGATGAAACTCTCAAAGGCACTTATACTTACGAAGGTTCTCACGGAAGCACGAATGGAATGATTGACCAACCGTCTGATGTAGGAGGATGGCCGGAATATAAATCAGAAACAGCACTTGTTGATACAGATGGTGATGGTATTCCCGATGAATGGGAAAAGAAACACAACCTTAATCCCAATGATCCTTCAGACGGAGCCAAATATACATTAAGCCCGGAATATACAAACCTGGAAATGTATATGAACAGCCTTGTGAATCATCTATACCCTAAAAAATAAATTCGGATAACCAAGATGAGGGTAAATGTATCGAAACTCTCATAAACAAAAAATCACCCTCGCCACAGATAGTTGTAGCGAGGGTGATTTCGATAAAAGGGGAGCTTTGAACATCCACCTTTCTATATCTTTCCTTTCCCATTATTATCTCCCCACTCTATCCCGATACTCTGTAGGCGTCATTCCAACCTGTGCTTTAAAGCATTTACTGAAATAACGCGGATCATTAATGCCTACCATATACGAAATCTGGGTCATATTAAATTCTCCAGTTTCTATTAATTGTGTAGCCCGTTTGATACGCATTTCTTTGATAAATTCAATCGGAGCCAATCCGGTAAGTGTTTTTAGCTTCTTGAAGAAGACAGAACGGCTGACAGCCAGTTCCCGAACAAGATCATCTACCACCAGTTCTCCATTATCCATGTTCTGCTCCATCAATTCAACCAATTTATCCATAAACTTACGGTCGTTGGGAGACATTTCGAGAGTTGTAGGTGGAGTTTCGGACGCATCTTCTTCAGCAGACGGCATATCCGTAGCCACAGGCACTTCCTCCTGACCGGTAGAAATATTGATATGCATCAGACTATCCCGGTAGAAACTTTGCAGTTTCTTACGCTGCATCAACAGATTTTCCACACGTGCTTGCAGATAGGTAGCACTGAAAGGCTTCGTTATATAATCATCCGCACCATATTCCAATCCCTCCAGTTTGCTTTCAATCGTAGTTTTGGCAGTAAGCAAGATAATAGGTATATGGCTGGTCGTCATATCAGCACGCAGTTCACGCGTCATTTCGAGACCGTCTTTTTCAGGCATCATCACGTCACTGATGATAATATCCGGCAGGTACTTCAAAGCCTTGTTTGCCCCCTCCTTACCGTCAGCAGCTTCCACCACCCGGTACATCGGAGAAAATATACTGCGCAAGAATTCACGTAACTCCTGATTATCTTCGACTAACAGCATCAATTCTTTGGAGTTTTCTTCTTTCGCAAATTCTTCCCCATACACATCTTCAATCTTCTCCGAATCATCACTTACCAACGTTTCAGACTGAATGGAAGAATTGGCTATATCCACTACCTGTCCCATTCTTGCCGGAGCATCCGCATCTTCCAGAATAAACTCGGCTTCCTTATCATAATGTTCTTTTCCCTTGAGGAAATCGACTTTGAAGCAACTCCCTTCTCCCAAATGACTATCAACGGAAATAGTCGCTTTATGCATTTCCACCAACTCTTTCACCAATGAAAGTCCGATACCCGTACTAGCCTGATTGAAAAGATTCTTATCTACCAGATTCTCAAAACGGACAAACAGTGACTTCTTTTTGTTTTCCGCGATACCGATACCCTGATCTTGCACACCGATAGAAACCGTCTTTTCATCTTCCCGGATAAACATCGTAATCATCTTGCCATTCGGCGTATATTTAAATGCATTGGAAAGCAAATTGAATACAATCTTTTCCAGCTTATCGGCATCCACCCAAAGATAAAGATGTTCCTTTTCGGTCTGGAACAGGAAATCAATCCGATGTTCTTCGGCCACAGCTTCAAAATTATCCATCACCTTACGGACGAAAGGTACAATATCCACCCGCTGCACCTGCATCTTCATCTTCTTATTCTGAATCTTGCGGAAGTCCAGAATCTGATTGACAAGACGGAGCATCCGATTGGTGTTCCGTTCAACCACCACTAACTGTTCGCGAGCATCAGCCGGCAATTTATCATTCTTCAAGACCTGCTCCACCGGACCAGCTATCAACGTAAGCGGAGTACGCAACTCATGCGATATATTAGTAAAGAAACGCAGTTTTATATCTGAAATCTGCTGTTCGACCGAAACTTCATGCTTCAACCGATAAATAGTAAACAGGATATAAACGGCTACGAGAATAATAATCAGAATAAAAAGAACATAAAGCACATAAGCTACCGGCGTCTCCCAGAAAGAAGGCAGAATAACAATGTTCAGTATACGTTCATTATCCACCCACACACCATCACTATTCGTTGAACGAACACGGAGCACATACTCTCCTTTCGGAAGATTCGTATAAGTCACACTACGCTGCTTGTCGGCAAAAGTCCACTGTTTCTCAAATCCGTCGAGAATATAAGCATACTGTATATTCTGCGGATTGGTATAATCAAGTGCCGCAAAGTGAACGGAGAAAATATTCTCTTTATGTGAGAGCACCAATGGGTCGGTATCGTCAATATCCACCTTCAACAAGGAGTTATCTCCGGGTGTAATATCCTCATTAGTCACCATCAGTTTGGAGAATACGATAGGTGGGATATAGCTACTCTTACGAATAGAGTCGGGATTAAATATAAAGACTCCCCCACTGGCACCGAAAAGCATACTTCCTTTAGCCGTCAATGTAGAAGCCGCTTCACTAAAGCGCACCGGGAAAGTAATACTACGTTCGTCGTAACTTTCAAAACGTTCTTCAGACGGGATAAACTTACAAATTCCATTCTCCGTACTAATCCATAAATTCTCCTTACTATCTTCGCGGACAGAAAGCAAGACGTCGGAAGGAAGACCGTCCAGTACGGAATATGATTTGAACTCTCCGTGGCCGTCCTTACTGATAGATACCAGTTTGTTGAGTCCCCCGCCGAAAGTAGCCAGATACAGTTCCTTTTTCTTAGTGGAAATAATCCAATGAACATCATTATTACTCAGACTTTGCGTATCGTTCGGCATACGGGAGAAATGATAGAACTGCACATCCTCCGGTTTCTTAAAGTTCTCATCAAAAGCAACAGCTCCCGTAGTTGTACCTACCCACAGGCGTCCATTATGATCGGAAGTAATGAAACGCGCTTTGTAGCAAGGATCAATCGGATACCCTTTCAGATTGTTCCGGTGATTGATAAACAATGTCTTTCCTGCTTCATTCTCCGTGATATAATTGATACCTCCGGCAAAAGTAGCTACCCAAATACGACCATAATGATCTTCATAGATACAATACACATTATTATCGCTCAAACTGTACATATCCTCTTCATGATGAAGATAACGGGTCAGTTTATAAGACATTCCGTTGGAAGAAGTCGGCTCGGCACGGACAAGTCCGTCTCCTTTTGTTGCAATCCAGATTATTCCTTTCGAATCCTGAATAACAAAATAAACAGTTCCCAACATGGGAGTACCAGTAGTAGAAACAGTACCGTTTTCGGTCAGATACCCTTTATAAGTTTTGTCGGCATCATACATACGAAGCATACCATCTTTCAAACCAACCCACAGATTACCCAGTTTGTCTTCGCACAGGGCACGCACCTCATTATGCAATGATTCATGTTCATGCGGCATGGGAGTCATCATCGCAAAAGGAACATTCCGATAAGTCACCTTCTCCAATCCTTTGGAGTGGGTGCAAAGCCATAAATTACCTTGTTTGTCGGAGAAAGCCGAATGAATCTTATTGGAAAAACGCCAGTCACGGCTACCCAGTCCGTTATAGAAAGGAACCAACCGTTTTTTTTGAGGATCGAAGTAAGAGAAACCTCCTCCGTAAGGGTGTACCCAAAGATACCCGTTTACATCTTCATGGATATGGAAGGCCGGACGGGAACGTTCGGGATTACTGTATTCAATAAGAATCTGTTCACGGGTTACCACTCCAGTCGAGGGATTAAAATGGGCTACAACACCCGGTTCTTCCTGCTCAAACCACACTTCCGAAGAACGGTCTACATAAGCAGAAAGGATTGGTTTTGCGGGTAAAGCCTTACAAGTCAAAAATGAGTAATGCACATTTGTTTTGGTCCGCAGGTTATAAGTAAAGAAACCATCCGAATCGGTAGTAATTACAGAAACGTCCGGTGCAACGGGGTGAATGGAAGTGATCTGCCCTTTTGTAGGAAGCTCGAGCAACGTAAATTCTCCGCTATCTTTCTGATAAGACCAGATACGTCCATGATCCGAGGCAAAGCAGATGTCCTTATCCCGCTCCTGTACTGCATAGAAGGCTTGGTTCATGCCGCCAAACTTCCCTTTTGTCTCCGTAAAATAGGAATCCGGTTCTTTCTTGCCGGGGCGGATCATGCCGAGGCCGTTATCCGTCAACAGCCAGTCATTGCCTGCTTTATCCTGATGTACTTTGAATACATGCAAAGAGGGAAACAGTTCCGTCTTACTGGAATAAATATCCCATGTCAGACGATTATTCTCATTCGGATGAGTCAGGATGCGGATGGCTCCGTCATTTTCTGTCAGCAGCCAGACGGTTCCGTTCGGCATCACCTCAATGGTATGTACATTGAAAGCACTCCCCTCCTCTCCGGCAGCAGGAACTTGTTCGAAAGTCTCCGTCTTCGGGTCGAAACGATGAACACGATTATCATAAGTCAGTAGCCACAAAAAACCGTAACGGTCTTCATAGATACGGTCTACGCGATTATTGGTCAGACTGATGTAGTTTCCCTGACGGGCCTTATATGTTTTAAAGGTATAACCGTTGAAACGGTTGATTCCATCCCAAGTGGCAAACCAAAGGTTGTCTTTGTGATCTTGCAAGATGTTCATCACCGTATTTTGGGACAATCCATCTTCAGTAGAATAGTGGGTGAAAAAACAGTGCTGCTGCGCATGTGTCGAGAACACAATAGCTAGCAAAAGAATTACTGAAATTAAGGTTTTCTTCATCATATAACTCGGTTCTGTGCCGTAAAGATAGAAAAATAGTTGTAGTTTTATGCAATCTTTAGCGGCTATTTAACAGAATCGAGCCATTCTATAGGACAAGTGATCTATTGTCTTTTATATATCCATTGTTTTTTGCTTAGTAATTCATTTCTTTACAAATTCGTGAAGTCAACGTTTCACCGTTATCAGTTTGTTTCCGTACGCTACCGGATTCCATCCATCTTCGCCTACCAGTACAGTCGTGATCTCGTATCCTTGGAGGTTTTTCAGTTGTTGGGAGAAAGCGGCACGCACTTTCGGATTGGCTCCTTCGCCCCGGCTCTCATATTCGGCATAGAAGACTGTCTTTTCGTTCTCTTTCTTACCCCAATTATTCCAGCCAACAGGAAGAATATGTTTCCCCAGTTCGCAGCGAATAAATACAGCCTGTGCATACGGACGCCAGGGACGTGACAAATAGACCTTTGTAGCTTCCGCATCAGCCGTCAACCGGCAATCGTAGAAGACATAGCCGTACTTTTTCCCTTTATCGGTAGAGGGAGCAGTGACATAACCGTCGCGCTTGCTATGAATGTGGCAGCGATTGAAAACAGCGGTAGACCATCCGAAAATAAAATCGACTGTTCCTTCAATGTAGCAATCTTCGTAATATTGACGACTTTGCTTACCGTATGTGTAGAGAGTATCTTGAAAGCCCAGGAAACGACAGTTCTTAAAATAGGCACGATCGGCAGACACAAAGCAGGCAACTGCCTGTCCTACGGGACCTGATGAATTCTCGAAGGTGATGTTTTCTGCATAAAAATCGGGAGCATAGATGTAACAGCTGGACGAACCGGAAGTTCCCATGTTCTCACCGAATACATTTTTCTTGTTGGCAAAACCATCATAAGTCAATACCGCACCTTCTTCTCCAATCAGAGAAATATTGATTTTGGATTCAGGGATAATCAGTTTTTCTTTATAGGTACCCTTACGAACCAGAATCGTGGTACGCACTTCTTTGCGGAAATCAGGAACTGCATTGATTGCTTCCTGCACAGTAAAGAAATCACCGCTACCATCTTGAGCCACTACATAATCGTTATGACGGATATATTTCGCCAGTTCCGGAATTTCCTTGCCGATGGCATCCACCGCCAATCCGGCAATGGTTCGTGCTCCGTATACATTCAAGTGAGTATTGTCTTCACGGCCTTTCGGGAAGGCAGGCACCTGATTGGGCTCGACAAACATAAATAATTTCTTAGATTCTATGGGTCCAAGTCCTTGCACCAGGTCGTGAGTGATTTTATTCATATCAATGAAAGTCACTCCCAATTCTTTTGCCACATTGCGGGGAGCATCCAGATAAGCACCATGTGTATCGAATAAAACGGTTCCCTCTTTCGGTTGTTCCTTTTCTCCCGGTGTACGACGAACATCTTTTGCAATGACGTCATCCTTTGGTTGTACAAAGTTACGACGGACGATAGAGTTAAACAATACCGGTATTCCACCCTTGGCGCGGGTTTCATTTACATAGCGGCGAAGAATCTCATCAAAAGTTGTCCCCGGATCAGTGTGACGGGTAGAGTCTGCTTTCTCATCGTTATGGCCGAACTGAATAAAGACATAATCTCCTTTTTTCACTTTGGAAATCACTTTTTCCCAACGTCCTTCACTGATAAAGCTCTTGGAACTGCGTCCGTTAGCAGCATGGTTGTCTATCCGTATATCTTCAGAAAAGAATCCGGGAAGCACCATTCCCCAACCACGTTCGGGGTTTCCTCCATCTATTTTCTTGTTAGCCATGGTCGAATCGCCTATCATGAAGATAGTGATAACCGGTTTGTCCGCACGAAATGCAGAAAAAAGAATGAAAACTACTGCCAGCAGCCCCCACATTTTATGTCTTTGTGTCTTCATATTTATCTATAATTATAATACAACTAATAGTTTCAAGGCTTGAAACTGATAATCACAAGCGGGCTGGCAATCATTCGCCTTGCTTCTCTCATTTATAAGGATACCAGTTACTACTTTCTTTAAAGATGTTTTCCGGAGTATACTTCGCTACTTCCTTCTTCGTCAGTTGTTTGGCCCATGTTACACGTCCTGTCGTATCAGCACCTGCACCAGTATTTCCAAATTCGGCATAACGAGCTGTTTTTTCGTTCTCCGGATTCTTCCAGTTGTGCCATCCTTCGGGGCGGATGTGATTACCAAACTCACAATTAATAAAGACCGTTGCGGCATAAGGACGCCACGGACGACCCAGATATACTTTTTTCACGTCCGGAGCAGCTGTCAACTTGCAGTTCTTGAAGACATATCCGAATTCTTCACTTTGTGGGGTTGAAGCGGCCGTGATATATGAATCACGTTTGCTATGAAGCTCACAATATTCGAATAGAGCAGTGGAGGGACCAAAAATAAAATCGGTAGTCCCCTCGATATAACAATTGGTAAATAAGAGCCGTGTTCCTTCAGAACCTGTATAAATAGTATCCTGATTTCCCAGGAAACGGCAGTTGACAAACATGAGCCTGTCACCTTCGGTATGAAGGGCTACCGCCTGTCCCAATGGAGCCGCATTATTCTCAATCGTCAGATCCTTAAAAGTAATGTCATTTCCCTCTACTTTTACTGTATAGGTACGAAATGTCCCCATCTTATTGATGTTGGCATGATCGTCATAAGTGATAATCGTTTTCTCTGCACTTTCGCCCACCAGTTGAACATTCTTTACCCAAGAAGGGATGACCAGTTTTTCTTTATAGACACCATTCTTGATAAATATAGTTACCGTATAATCCATAAAAGTGCGGACAGCTTCCACTGCTTCCTGAATATTACGATAGTCTCCCGTCCCGTCACGTGTCACAATGATTGTGTCTTTGCGTTGCTGTTGCTGTGAATAAACAGATGTTGCTCCCACGCCAAGCAGAAGCAAACACATCATTCCTTTCAAAATAGTCCTTTTCATCGCTGGAAATTACTTTTGTAAACGTTCATATTCCAAGCTAGCCATAATAAAAGGTCCTACGGCTTTAGGATCATTATTGCGGATAGTTTCATTTATATAATAATCATAATCACCGGAACGGTACACCTTTCCTCCCAATCCTGCCACTGCACAAGCTTTGGTGATGGTTACCAATCCGTTTTTGTCCACTTCGATAAAATTATCGAGAAATCCCTTATAACCTTTCAGCGCTACATCCAAATAAGATTTATCAATATATCCCAGACGGACTGCCTTAAAGAGCGAATAAATAAACATAGCAGAGCAGGAAGATTCCACATAATTTCCCTTGTCCCCACTCCTGTCCATTACCTGATACCACCCTCCTGTCTTCGGGTCTTGAAGTTTCTTCACCTGCACAGCCACATTATTAAGGATATCCAGCAGGGAATCTCTTCCGGCTTCATGCAGCGGAATAAATTCAAGTACATCTACCAATGCCATCGCATACCATCCCATAGCACGTCCCCAAGTATGTTTCGACTGTCCGGTCACCGGATCTGCCCAACGTTCGGTACGACTTACATCGCACGCATGGCGATAAAGACCGTTCTTAGGGTCATACGTATGGCGCGCACAGGTGATAAATTGGTTGATTACATCTGCATAATCCTGCGGAAGATTATTACGGAAAGCATATTCAGCATAAAAAGGAGCTCCCATGTAAATCCCGTCCAGCCACATCTGATGAGGATAAATCTTTTTGTGCCAGAAACCACCGTCTTCATTGCGCGGCTGTCCTTCAAACTGGCTATAAAGCAGATCGAGCGCTTTTTTATATTTAGGATTCTTCGTTTGCTCATAGATACGGAAAAGAATTTTTCCGGAGTTGATACGGTCGAGACTATAATCAGTTAGTTTATAAGCTGTAATGCTTCCGTCGTCGTGCACCATTGTATCTGCGTATGCGATGGCGTAATCGCGAATTTTCTTGTCGCCATAAGTGTCGTAAACATCGAGCATGGCTCCCAATTCAAGTCCGTGGCAATAGTCCCACTTCAATTTCGGTTGAAAATCGAGCTGCCAGGATTGCGGGTAACGGATCATTTCCGATTCAGTCAATCGTACAGACCAGGGCAACTTGCTGTCGACCTGCTGCGCTGATACCGAAACAGTCATTGTAACCAATAAAGCCAATATAAAAAAATTATAAAAAGGAGTTTGTCTCATGGTTTGTTATTTTAAGGATTCAACATAGTCTTTTTTCACGCTACGAAAGTAGTGCTTTTCCTCCAAACCCGGTAGGAATTTTTAGTCAAGTAGGTGCATTTTTTGTTTTTCGTGCACGGAAACGACTAATTTTGTGCACGCAAACGTCAAAAATGTCCATTTTTGATGCAATATCTAATAAATTAAGAGTTTCGTTTTGGAAGAAAGCAAAAAAGGTCTTACTTTTGGCACGGTTTACAACTAATACCCTCTGGGGAAACACTGGAAATTTATCATTAAAACAGAGAAAAAATAGAACAGAATGGAAGAAGTATTCAAGTACATTATCGGTCTTGGAGCGGCAGTGATGATGCCGGTCATTTTCACAATCTTAGGAGTATGTATCGGTATTAAATTCTCTAAAGCGCTGAAAAGCGGTTTATTGGTAGGTGTCGGTTTCGTTGGTTTATCGGTAGTGACAGCGTTGCTTACCAGCAGCCTGGGCCCTGCATTAAGTAAAATGGTAGAAATCTACGGATTGGAACTGGGAATTTTCGACATGGGATGGCCTTCTGCAGCAGCAGTTGCCTACAACACCTCTGTCGGTGCTTTTATTATCCCGGTTTGTCTGGGCGTTAACTTGCTGATGTTGCTTACCAAAACAACCCGCACTGTCAACATCGACCTTTGGAACTACTGGCATTTCGCCTTTATCGGAGCGATCGTTTATTTTGCTTCCGACAATATCTTCTGGGGATTCTTCGCAGCAATCATCTGCTACATCATTACATTGGTAATGGCGGATATGACTGCTCCCGCTTTTCAAAAGTTCTATGATAAAATGGAGGGTATCTCTATTCCACAACCCTTCTGCCAAAGTTTTGTTCCGTTTGCTATTGTAATCAATAAACTACTTGATAAAATTCCGGGATTCGACAAACTGAATATCGACTCCGAAGGTATGAAAAAGAAATTCGGACTGATGGGTGAACCGTTGTTCCTGGGTATTGTCATCGGTTGTGGTATCGGAGCATTGGGTTGTGCCAGCTGGAAAGAAGTATTGGATGGTATTCCGGGTATTTTAGGATTAGGTATCAAGATGGGTGCAGTAATGGAATTGATTCCACGTATCACCAGCCTTTTCATCGAAGGTTTGAAACCGATTTCTGACGCTACCCGTGAGTTGATCGCTAAAAAATATAAGAGTAACACCGGTTTGAGCATCGGCATGAGCCCTGCACTGGTTATCGGTCACCCGACTACGTTGGTGGTATCCCTGCTTTTGATTCCTGTTACAATCTTCCTGGCTGTTATCCTTCCGGGCAACCGTTTCTTACCTTTGGCCTCTCTGGCAGGTATGTTCTATCTGTTCCCGATGATTCTGCCTATTACAAAAGGTAACGTAGTGAAATCATTCATTATCGGTCTGGTAGCTTTGATCGTAGGTCTGTATTTCGTAACCGAACTGGCAGGCTTCTTCACAATGGCTGCTAAAGATGTATATGCTGCAACAGGCGACCCGACAGTAAATATCCCCGCCGGTTTTGAAGGTGGAGCACTCGACTTCGCTTCCAGCCTCTTCTGCTGGGGTATCTTCCACCTGACTTATAGTCTGAAGATTATCGGTCCTGCCATCCTTGTGGCACTGGCACTCGGAATGGCTATCTACAACCGTATCCGCATGACCCGGAATGACGCAAAAAATGCAGCAATGAATAATAAAGAATAATATAAATACTATAAAGAAAAGATGATGAAAAAATTAGCAATTGCAATGATGTTGGGTATCGCAGCGATGTCTGCTTCTGCCCAGGTGAATTACAAGATGCAAGTGGCTTGCAATCCGCAAGACGTGAAAACGTATGATACTAACCGCTTGCGTAGTAGCTTCCTGATGGAAAAAGTGATGGTTCCAAACGAAATCAATGTCACTTATTCAATGTACGACCGCCTGATCTTCGGTGGCGCAGTACCTGCAACTAAAGAGCTGGTACTTGAAACAATCGACCCGCTGAAAGCTAAATTCTTCCTCGAACGTCGCGAACTGGGTGTCATCAATGTGGGTGGCGAAGGTATCGTAACTGTAGACGGTAAAGAATACGTGCTGAAATTCAAAGATGCTTTGTATGTAGGTAGAGGCAAGCAGAAAGTGACTTTCAAGAGTAAAGACTCCAACAATCCCGCCAAGTTCTACATCAACTCGGCTACTGCCCACAAAGAATACAAAACTCAATTGATTACTATCGACGGACGCAAAGGCTCGCTGAAAGCGAACTCATTTGCTGCCGGAAAGATGGAAGAAAGCAACGATCGCGTTATCAACCAGTTGATTGTTAACAATGTGCTTGAAGAAGGTCCTTGCCAATTGCAGATGGGATTGACAGAATTGAAACCGGGTAGTGTATGGAATACGATGCCGGCACACACTCACTCTCGTCGTGTGGAAGCATACTTCTATTTCAATGTACCGGCAGGCAATGCTATCTGCCACTTCATGGGCGAACCTCAAGAAGAGCGTATCGTATGGATGCAAAACGAGCAGGCTATCATGTCACCGGAATGGTCTATCCACGCTGCTGCCGGAACAAGCAACTATATGTTTATCTGGGGTATGGCAGGTGAAAACCTCGACTACGGAGACATGGACAAGATCAAATATACAGAAATGCGCTAACCGTTGCGTATTCCTACTCATATATATAATCAATGATCCGAAAAACTTCATTCTTTTCTCTTACGGGAGAAAGGGATGAAGTTTTCCGGATTTTACATATTCTTCCCCCAAAGAACAAACACCTCGTTACCTATTATATATAAGATGTAACAAAATCCATATATAATGCAACGAATAATACATGATTTTGACCAATTTTTACAAATAAAATTCAGTCGAAATACCGACCTTTGTCAACGAAACAAAATCTATTTAAATCCATTATCATGAATGCATTTCAAAAAACAGGCGAAAAGATGACAAACTACAGATGGACCATCTGTGCTATGCTATTTTTTGCTACTACAGTTAACTATCTCGACCGTCAGGTTCTCTCATTGACGTGGGACGAGTTTATCAAACCGGAATTCCACTGGGATGAATCTCACTACGGTACTATTACTTCTGTTTTCTCCATTGTATACGCTATATGTATGCTGTTTGCCGGTCGCTTTGTCGATTGGATGGGAACTAAAAAAGGATTTTTATGGGCCATCGGTGTATGGTCGGCAGGTGCTTGTCTTCATGCCGTTTGCGGTATCGTTACAGAAGCACAGGTAGGTCTGCATAGTGCAGCAGAACTGGCAGGTGCCACAGGAGATGTGGTGGTGACCATTGCTACTGTCAGTATGTACTGTTTCCTCGCTGCCCGCTGTATCCTTGCTTTAGGAGAAGCCGGTAACTTCCCCGCTGCAATTAAAGTAACTGCAGAGTATTTCCCTAAGAAAGACCGTGCTTACGCTACTTCTATCTTCAACGCCGGTGCTTCTATCGGTGCATTGATCGCTCCTCTTACCATTCCTATCCTGGCAAAAATGTTCGGTTGGGAAATGGCATTTATCGTAATTGGTGGACTTGGTTTCATCTGGATGGGATTCTGGGTATTCATGTATGATGCTCCGTCGAAAAGCAAACATGTTAACCAGGCAGAGCTTGATTATATCGAGCAAGACCAGCGTGAAGCAGGTAGCGCTCCGATGGCAGACGAGAAGGATGAAAAGAGAATGAAATTCTGGCAATGTTTCAGCTACAAGCAGACATGGGCTTTCATCTTTGGTAAGTTCACCACCGACGGTGTATGGTGGTTCTTCCTTTTCTGGACTCCGTCTTACCTGAATACTCAATTCGGTATCAAAACTTCCGATCCGCTGGGTATGGCATTGATCTTTACGCTTTATGCAGTGACGATGTTGTCTATCTACGGTGGTAAATTGCCTACTATCTTTATCAACAAAACAGGTATGAATCCGTATGCAGCCCGTATGAAAGCGATGTTGATCTTCGCCTTCTTCCCATTGGTTGTATTGTTGGCACAGCCGTTAGGTACGGTTTCTCCATGGTTCCCGGTTATTTTGATCGGCATCGGTGGGGCCGCTCACCAGTCCTGGTCGGCTAACATCTTCTCTACCGTAGGTGATATGTTCCCAAGAACTGCTATCGCAAGTATCACTGGTATCGGTGGTATGGCAGGTGGTTTCGGCTCCATGATTCTTCAGAAAGTGGCAGGTAACTTATTCGTATATGCTTCCGGAACAACGATGGTTGACGGCAAAGAAGTGGAAATGACGAAAGAGTTGCTGGAACAGGGAGCGCAATTTGTACACCCTGCCATGACATTCATGGGCTTTGAGGGTAAACCGGCCGGATATTTCATTATCTTCTGCGTATGTGCAGTAGCTTATCTGATTGGCTGGATCATCATGAAAGCATTAGTTCCGAAATACAAACCTATCGTATTGGATTAATTCCATTTCAATAGATACTATCAATAAAAACAAAAGAGTAATCCGGCGCCGGATTACTCTTTTGTTTTTTAACCAATTATTCAAAAAAATGAAAAAATAAAAAAGCCTCTTCTCACGAAGAAGGCTTTTTAGGTTTACTTATCCTGCATCATCCTCCTGCAAAATATTTAAACGTAACACTAAAAACAGTGTTTTTGCATTCCTATAATGAAGTATAGTAAACGTTAAGATGAAAAAAAGGGAAGTCTCACGACTTCCACAATTCTTCTAACCTTAAATCTAAATCTCTATGAAAAAAACGTGTTGCAAATATAGGCGTTTGTTCTATATAGAGGTGTTAATGAATTGCATAAAGAGAGAATAAAAACTAACATCTGCAAAATGATGCAATTTTTCAGAAGCCTTCTATTAAATTTAATAAACTTTTATAGAGTGGATTACGTTCCAGGAGTTCGGGAACTCCTGTGATGAACATCTGTTTCCTTGCACGGGTCAAGGCAACATTCAGTTTCCGGTCAATCAAAACACCCTCTTCTTCCGTCAGATTGGATAGAAATTTTAATTGATAAGGGTAGTTGACACAGAAGGAATAGATTATTACATCACGCTCGCTTCCCTGGAACCGTTCCACGGTGTCAACCAGAATGCGATTCAGAGCCGGAATGCCAACTGATTCTATTTCTTTTTTAATCAATGCTATCTGACTTCGGTAAGGAGTAATGATTCCTAAAGTACGGGATTCGTCAAAATCCGACTGATGGCGTTCATAAATGCGAACGGCCAAATCTGCAACGATACGTGCTTCCGAATAGTTGATTTTGGCAGATGCACCCGCTTTCTCCGGCACAGACGGATAAAAGGCCAAACGGCGAATCGTGTCAGAGTCCTCTATTTGATGAGGTAGTCCGACAGGAATCAGACGACCTCCGTAAAAAGCACGATTGGCGAATAAGGCAACTTCCGGATGCATGCGTCCCTGACGACAAAGCATATCATAGGAACGATGAATAGCGGACGATGAACAGGCTGCCGTACAGTTCCGATAAAGACGTTCGAACAAAGAATCTTTCAGATTGCTCAACCCGATAGACAGTAATGATTCATCATAGATTGCCGACTGTTCGGTATTTTGCTGCACAACAGCAGGCAGTTGCTTATGATCTCCGATCAATACAAACTTATCAATTGCATTTTTCCCATCTTCTCCACGGGCACAGAGAATACCTAGTAACTGCGGCTCCAATATTTGAGTAGCCTCATCAATGATAGCCACATCAAAATGCTTCAGACGGAATAGTTCGGGTTTACCGGAAATAGCCGCTACCGTTCCCACAATAATCCGGCAATTCCGGATACGCTCGTAGACCTCTGAACGACGGTTGCAGGAAGATAACTCATTTTCAATCAGATGCTCCCGATAGGCTTCATCGCAAGATAATTCATTTCCTACCCGGATAAAATCAACTGCAGGAGCAATGGAAGCCAACGACTTGCATATCTCATCAACCGCCCGGTTGGTATAGGAAAGCAAAAGAATCTGTGCATCCTTGTCTGCATGAAAAGTTTCTACCATTTTCTTTAAGGCACACGAAGTCTTGCCCGTTCCCGGAGGTCCGATAAGAAGGAAATAATCCTGTGCGGCTTTTGCTTTCAAGGCAACTCGTGTAAAATCATCCTTCGAACAGGAAATGAGAGAATCCAATGATTCATCAAACCTCGGAGGACGCTGTGATAACAACAAGTCCCGGCGTTCCTGTGTAGCGGAAAGGTAGGTGTACAAGCCCTGATACATGGAGCGGAATGTCGTATCCATCGTATCATGTTCTATCGCATAGAGACTTTCGGCAGGAAGTACGGATGGATTCTGCTGGGTAGAACGCAAGCGAATACCTATTTCGTTTTCCGTCAGGTACTCTATATTGCCCTTGAAAACCATTTTATTGGTGACATTATCTGTATCGCAATTCCGCTCATAAAGGATGATGGCGTCTCCTTGACGGAAATTAGGGAGAAAAGTTTCAGTTTCAAGAGCTTCACTACTGATAGTCTTACTTTCAGAGGTTTCATTTTCAGTAATGTTATTTCTGGTAGTTTTATCTACGGTTATCTTATTTCCCAAAGCATCCCCAACCTTTTCCCTTTGAAAGAAAGTAAAAGTAAGTCCGGCTTTATGTTCATCAGCAGCATGGTTCTCCTTTATTTTCAGATCATAAATGATTTCTCCGGCCTCACATTTCTCGGCCAATGTAGAGAGCCACAAAGAAGCTGCCCCTGTACGTCCCTCATAATCCACGTCACCGGATTTTGAGGTATAAAGTTCCTTTGTTATAAAGTTGTACACCGCATAGAAGTAATTCTTTTCCAATGCGGAAAGAGCTTTCAGTTTCGATTGAAAGTTATCAATAGAAGGACGCAGGTATGTTTCCCAGAAACGCCCTTTCAATCCTCGTTCATTCAAGGTGGAAGCATTGATTTCTTCCAGTTTTTGCGACGTATATTCGAGGCTGTTTCGTAATTGGATGCCATATTCATCAGCTACAATCCGGTTACGCAAATCAATTACCCGGCGTACCATCGCCCACGAAGGACGGGAAGGGTAAAGAAGCGGATAGCGGGTATAAAGCAAATAGGCTTTCACTTTCCGGTGATCCATTCCCATCGAATATTGCAATACCGCCTGATAAAGCAACATCTGTACCTTATTATTCTCTTTCGGTTCTACCTTGCCCCGGATAGCATACTCATCCGCTTTACCGGATTTCATTTCGATGAAAGAAGACATATCCCGCTGCATATAGTCAAGACGTCCCTGAAGTCCGAGTGCCTCGCAAATATAAGATGGTTCGAGCACGGCATCTGTTTTGTCAAGCTCATAGCCGGCTGCATGAAAGGTGTCATTTACTGTTTCACGAATATGATCGAAGTGCAATTTGCAGTCTTCAAAGAATTGGCGTTCTTTCTCCTTGTCTCGCAAATCAGAACAGGCGGCCAGTTCAATAGGATAACGCCGGAAGGCTTTCTGCATACAGGTACGATAGTCTATCTCTTCGCTCTTTGCATGAATCCATTCGTCCAGAAAAAGGTTGGCTATATTTCCCAGTAATAAAGGACGGGCATTTTCGATTGGTTGAAGACGGGAAAGAAAATAGTTGGCCGGATGGTGTCCGTAGTCACGGAAACACTCGGCAAGGGAACTGATGTCGAGCAAGTAATCCGGTTCGAGTACGATAAAAGAAGGGGTCAGGATTCCTGCTTCATCGATGGCTACATCCAATAAGTTAACTTGCGCATGACGCCAAAGCTGCTTGCACGTTTCTGCAAACTCTTCATTGATTTGGGGAACATTATAACGGACAAGGTATGGTTGCTCCGAAACTTCATCCAAGGGAGTCACATACAGATATTGTTCATCGGCATACTGGAAACAGACACGCATCCGCTGTACCCGTTCGCGGGCAGGAGGCGCAACCAAATAGGTAGCATCCGCACGCGGAAGTAGTCGATATAGTTCCAGAGGAATATCTTCATCCAAAAGTTTACGGATAAAGAAAGCTAGGGTTTTCGCATCCCGCAAGAGTTGTTCCCGGTTGGGCTCTTGTTGACGGTTCAGGATAGCATTTGAAGTTAACCGGAAGGTATGCAGCCGGTTCTGCTCTGCAACAGAAAGACCCACCTTAGCCGACACAAAACTAATTCGTGCGGAAAGGTCGGTCATCTGTAAACTTTCGTTTTGCATTTGCGCGCGACAAATGCGTTCCAGCAAGTCGCGCATTTGCTTATATCCTACGGCAAGATAGGCATCTTCTGCCCGGCAAACTGCTAAAAGTAATTCATAAGATTCTATCGCTTCACTCTTCGGACAGGGCAACTTCATCTCCAGCTTCATCTTCTACTTCCTCTTCCTCTTCGGTTTTCTTCTTGTCTTTTATCATCAAAATACTCATCTCGTACAACAGATAAAGTGGAATAGCTACGACACTCAATGTGAAGGGGTCGCCTGTCGGAGTAATAATAGCAGCTGCTATCACGATGACAACCACCGCATGACGGCGGTATTTCCGCAAGAAAGACTTGTTCACTACTCCCAGTAAAGAAAGCAGCCATGTAACCAATGGAAGTTCAAAAGCCAATCCCATGCAGAGAACCAGCATCATAAAATTATCTATATAGGAATTGAGCGACAAGATGTTCTCCACTTCCGAGCTCAACTGATAGGTAGACAGGAAACGGAGCGTCAATGGATATACCATAAAGTAACCTAACAGGACACCGATGAAGAACATCACTGTTCCGATAGTCAATGCTTTACGTACTCCTTTTCTCTCATTCGGATAAAGAGCGGGATTGATGAAACGCCATATTTCAAAGAAGAGATAAGGCATAGCTGTCACAACCGACATCCAAAAAGCTGTCGACATGTGAATAAAGAATGGAGCAGCCAAGTTAATATTGACTAGCTTCACGTAAAATTTTTGCGTAAAAAAATCATCGGTCAAATCAAATGTCTTCCCGATATGCCGTAATAAATCGTAGAATATGAAATCATTGTGGCAAGGTGCCAGTATCACATGATCGAAAAGATAGGGCATAGCAATGAAGTAGCCTATCGCCAATACAAACCAAATTCCAATCACCCGAAAAAGTACCTTACGCAGTTCATCCAAATGATCCCAAAAGGTCATTTCTGCCATCCGTACTTGCTTTACTTACCTGTGTCAGCAGGTTTATCCAGATCTTCTTTTGCCTTGTTTATTTCATCTTTTGCTTCGTTCACACCGTCTTTGAAGCTCTTCACGCCTTTGCCTAATCCGCGCATCAGTTCAGGTATTTTCTTTCCACCAAAAAGAAGAAGGATAACCAAAGCGATAATAATCCATTCGGACCCACTAGGCAAAAAGCCTAACAATAATAAGTTTGTCATAAGTTTATTTGATAAAGAGGTTTTTAATAGTTGCTGCAAATATAATACTTTCACCACAGAGTAACGCAGAGTTCCACAGAGTTTTTTATTTTTATTTCGTTTGCTCTGTGAGGCTCCATGCCACTCCGGAGTGAATTAATCCTGATAATATACCCGCTTCACCCGTGTCGATATACTTGTCAACACTTCGTAAGGGATTGTATCCAGCGTATCGGACAAAACCGTAATCGGAAGATCATCACCGAAAATGATGGCCTGATCGCCTTCCCGGCAGTCGATGTCCGTTACATCTATCATGCACACATCCATGCAGATATTACCCACATAAGGAGCTTTCTTTCCGTTCACCAGGCAATAAGCATTGCCACGTCCCAAATGACGGTTTAATCCATCCGCATAGCCGATAGGAATAGCTGCAATACGCGAAGGGCGTACCAGATGTCCCATCCGGCTATATCCCACCGTATCTTCCTGGGGAACATCCCTAATCTGAAGAATGGTAGTTTTGAGCGTACTCACATTATGTATAATCGAATTGTCTATCGGGCTAACGCCATAAAGTCCGATTCCCAAACGTACCATATCAAACTGTGCATCGGGGAAACGTTCGATTCCTGCCGTATTGCAAATATGGCGCAGAATCTTGTGAGAGAAAGCGGCCTGCAATTCCTGCGAACCTTTCTCGAACAATTCAATCTGTTCACGGGTGAAAGCGTCGAACTGCGGCGAATCACTTCCTACAAAATGAGAGAATACCGAACGGGGGATCACCGCACTCTGATTCTTCAGACGACGAATGAGCAATGGTATATCTTCTACCGCAAAGCCCAGACGGTGCATACCTGTATCCAGTTTCACATGAATCGGGAAGTTGGTGATTCCTTCTTTTTCTGCCGCTTTGATGAGCGCATCGAGCAGATGAAAATTATAGACTTCCGGTTCCAGCTTATAATCGAACATGGTTTTGAATGCCGTAAGCTCCGGATCCATGATTATAATAGAGGTGGTAATACCTGCTTTACGAAGTTCGGAACCTTCGTCAGCCACGGCCACAGCCAGATAATCGACATGGTGTTCCTGCAAGCTCTTGGCTATTTCGTACGAACCGGCTCCGTAAGCGGATGCTTTCACCATACAGATCACCTTTGTTTCCGGATGGCGAAGCATGGAACGGTAATGGTTCAGATTGGCGACCATCGCTCCGAGGTTTACTTCAAGGATGGTTTCATGCACCTTCAATTCAAGTTCTTCGGATACCAAATCAAAGTTGAACACGCGCGAACCTTTTACCAGAATTACTTCCGAATGAAGTGATTTGAGTATGCCGGATGTTAGAAGTGCTTCTGTGTTAGGAAAGAAGTAACGTTCGAGATCGTCATCAAAACGAGCGGAACAGGAGGATATTTCCTGCCCTACACCAATCAGTTTATTTATTCCTTTACTCTGCACCAACTGTGCTACACGTCGATAAAGCGTAGCGGTACTTTGTCCGGTTTCCAGTATATCCGACAGGATCAGTGTCCGTTTCAAGCCTTTCTTTTCCGAACGACGTACCAGAAAGTCGAGTGCAATATCCAACGATGCCAGGTCTGAATTATAACTATCATTAATCAATACGCAGTTATTCTTTCCTTCTTTCACTTCCAGACGCATGGCAATCGGTTCGAGACGGGCCATCCGTTCGGTGATCTGGTCGGCAGGTGTCATCAGGTAAAGACAAGCCGCCAGGCAATTCAGCACATTTTCAATGGAAGCGTCATCGATGAAAGGAATACAGAATGTATTATCCATTTCCAGATAACGATAGGATATAACGGTATGATCTTCTTTCTTGATTACACGGCTGATATACAACGGACGTTCAATATCCCTACGGCTCCAGGCTATTTCACGTGCAGTCAGCATTGATTTTGCGACACAATTACTGATTAATTCGTTATCGCCGTTGTAAATCACTACATCGCAATCTTTGAAAAGCGTCAGCTTCTCCATGCATTTCTCTTGCAATGAGAAGAAATTTTCCTGATGGGCACCGCCGATATTGGTCAGAATACCAATGGTAGGCTTTATCATTCGTTTCAAGGCTCCCATCTCTCCCATTTCGGAGATGCCGGCTTCGAAGATGCCCAGTTCTGCTTCTTCTGAAAGTTGCCATACAGAAAGAGGAACTCCGATCTGCGAATTATAGCTACGCGGAGAACGGACGATACAACGATCCGGACTAAGTAACTGATGCAACCACTCTTTCACAATGGTTTTTCCATTGCTTCCGGTAATACCGATAACAGGGATTTTAAATTTATCACGATGCGCTTCGGCAAGCTTCTGCAAAGCCTTCAGAGGATTGGGAACGATAAGGAAATTGAGAGTTGAGAGTTGAGAATTGAGAATTGGCTGCGCATCATCATCCTGCCCAGATTTCTCCATTTTCAATTCTCCATTCTCAATTAATTTAAAGTCTTCTTCTGTTATTACAAAATTGCGTACGCCCCGGTCGTATAATTCGGGGATATAACGGACTCCGCTATTTCGTTTGGTAGTTAAAGCAAAAAAGAGAGTTTCTTCCGGAAAACTCAAAGAGCGGCTGTCTGTTAACAGCCAATCAATAGTCGCTTTATGTTTGCCCATACGGCGGGCACCGATACTTTTGGCTATGGATTCAATCGCATATGACATAGTTCTGTTTCTTTTTGAAAATCTAAGTACGGGTATTTTCCGATAAGTCGTTCTATTTTTAACACTATTTGTCCTAAAAAGCGTTGATACGCCTCTGACTCGGGGTGAAAGGGTTTATGTGCCAAGTCCCGGCGGATGTCCTGCACTGCCATGATAACCTGCTTTGTTTCAGCGGAAAAGAAGGTTTCGGAGAAGCGTTCCCACAGGTAACGAATCGCCAGAGGAGACGGATGCAGCATATCGTCAGCATAGAAGCGATAATCACGCAATTCGTCTAATATGATTTCATAAGAGGGGAAGTAGAACACTCGTTCCGGGAACAATTGCTGCAACCGGTCGATGGCCAGTAACAACGTAGATTTACTTAATTGATTGGCGTGCATTCCGTCGCGTATATGACGGATCGGGCTGACTGTAAACAGCCATTTTAATTCCGGATTGCAGGCTGCCATTCCGGTGATGAGCGCTGTATAATCTTCTACAATTTCTTCAACAGTAAGCCGGTAACGTAAGAAATGGTTTTCCGGCAGTTGATGGCAGTTGGCTACCACTTGCCCACTCTCTTTTTGTTTATAAACATAAGCGGTGCCCAAAGTTACCATTAGCCAGTTCAACTCCGGCAGTCTTTGATGGGCGTGATGAAGACGGGCATTTATGGTATGCAACGTTTCTTCGGGCATAAAAGCTGAAAAAGAGCCGTGATGCATCGGACTATGCCATAAGTCTTTGTAGGCAAACAAATCCTGGCTGGTATATTCTTTATTTCCCATAATCTCTCTCAAAGCGGATGAGACGGACAAAGGATTATAAAGGATACCAAAAGGATTCAGATCCAGCTGAAACCCAGCGTCCATTAATTGTCTCCCGATATTTTCTGCAAAACAGGAGCCCATCAGAAGAATACGATCTGCATGACTGACAGGTGGCATCCCGGCAGGCAATTCTACAGATGTTTGAAAGTTCATACGATTTTCCATCATTTCATTACGTTTCATGTGCAAAAGTAATCAAAAAACAATTTCCTACCTCTTTTTCCTCACGATTCAATAATCTTAGGGAGTATGGAAAAACAGATACGTCCCTATGCCGAATAAGATTTTATAAAAAAAAGGGGGGCGAATATACTTTCTTTTCGTATTTTTGCACTAAATTTCCTCGAATCATGAAGAATGAACCGATATATAACTTGCTAAACACTATCAATTATCCTGACGACCTGCGAAGACTAGACGTAGAGCAACTGCCGGAGGTATGTAGTGAATTAAGGCAAGACATTATTAAAGAACTCTGCTGCAACCCGGGGCATTTTGCTGCCAGTCTGGGAACAGTGGAGCTGACCGTAGCTTTACACTACGTCTACAATACACCTTATGACCGTATTGTATGGGACGTGGGACATCAGGCATACGGTCACAAAATACTGACAGGACGCCGTGAAGCCTTTTCTACGAACAGGAAACTCGGAGGAATCCGTCCTTTCCCGTCTCCGGAAGAAAGCGAATATGATACTTTCACGTGCGGACATGCTTCCAATTCTATTTCTGCAGCTCTCGGTATGGCTGTCGCAGCCGCCAGGAAAGGAGATGCCAAACGCCATGTAGTAGCCATCATCGGCGACGGTTCCATGAGTGGCGGACTGGCTTTTGAAGGACTGAACAATGCATCTGCCACGTCGAACAACCTGCTCATTATCCTGAATGACAATGACATGGCCATTGACCGGAGTGTAGGAGGTATGAAGCAGTATCTCGTCAACCTGACAACTTCCAACCGCTATAATCAGCTACGTTTCAAGCTCTCGCGCATGTTGTTCAAGCTCGGCATCCTAAACGAAGAACGCCGCAAAGCGCTCATACGTTTCGGGAACAGCCTGAAATCAATGGCTGCACAGCAACAGAATATTTTCGAAGGGATGAATATCCGTTACTTCGGTCCGATAGACGGACACGACGTAAAGAATCTGGCAAGAGTATTGCGCGACATCAAAGATATGCAAGGACCTAAAATCCTGCATCTGCATACTATCAAAGGAAAAGGATTCGGACCGGCAGAAAAGCACGCTACCGAATGGCATGCTCCCGGCAAATTCGATCCGGTCACCGGCGAACGTTTCATTGCTAACACTGAAGGAATGCCTCCGCTTTTCCAGGATGTATTCGGAAATACATTGGTAGAGCTTGCCGAAGCCAATCCGAAGATTGTCGGTGTCACTCCTGCCATGCCTAGCGGTTGTTCGATGAATATACTGATGGAGAAAATGCCCAAACGCGCGTTTGATGTAGGCATTGCCGAAGGACATGCGGTTACTTTCTCCGGTGGAATGGCAAAAGACGGACTGCAACCATTCTGCAATATCTATTCTTCTTTTATGCAACGCGCGCATGATAATATCATTCATGACGTAGCGATTCAGAATCTCCCTGTTGTTTTGTGCCTTGACCGTGCCGGCTTGGTTGGCGAAGACGGTCCCACTCATCACGGAGCTTTTGATATGGCATGTTTGCGTCCAATCCCCAATCTGACGATCAGTTCGCCCATGGACGAACATGAATTACGTCGCTTGATGTATACGGCACAATTACCGGACAAGGGCCCGTTCGTGATTCGTTACCCTCGTGGACGAGGTGTATTAGTAGACTGGAAGTGTCCATTGGAAGAGATTCCGGTGGGAAAAGGACGAAAACTGAAAGAGGGCAACGACCTTGCGGTTATCACTATCGGACCTATAGGAAACATAGCTGCCCGTGCCATCACCCGGGCAGAAGCTGATTTCGGTCTGTCGATCGCCCATTACGATTTGCGTTTCCTGAAACCGCTGGACGAAGAGCTGTTACATGAGGTAGGACGCAAATTCCAACGTGTCCTGACTATCGAAGACGGGATTATCAAAGGCGGGATGGGTAGTGCTATCCTTGAATTTATGGCAGACAACGAATACAAACCAACCGTGAAGCGTATCGGTATCCCCAACCTATTTGTAGAGCATGGATCAGTTGCCGAACTGTATCAACTGTGCGGCATGGATGAAGAAGGGATTCTGACTAAAATAAAAGAATTTATCAATTGACATGAAGATTATTATTGCCGGTGCCGGCAACGTAGGCACCCATTTGGCCAAGCTGTTATCGCGCGAGAAGCAAGATATCATCTTGATGGATGATGACGAAGAGAAACTAAGTGCTCTTAGTGCCAATTTTGACTTGCTGACTGTTGCCGCTTCTCCTTCTTCCATCTCCGGATTGAAAGAAGTGGGCGTCAAAGAAGCCGACCTGTTTATCGCAGTCACACCGGACGAAAGCCGTAACATGACTGCCTGTATGCTGGCTACCAATCTGGGAGCTAAAAAGACAGTGGCACGTATCGACAATTACGAATATCTTCTGCCCAAAAATAAAGAGTTTTTCCAGAAGCTGGGAGTCGATTCTCTGATTTACCCGGAAATGCTGGCTGCGAAAGAAATCGTATCTTCCATGCGTATGAGCTGGGTACGCCAATGGTGGGAGTTTTGTGGAGGTTCTCTGGTTCTGATTGGTACGAAGATGCGCGAAAAGGCTGAAATCCTGAATATACCGCTGCATCAGCTAGGCGGTCCTAACATACCTTATCACGTAGTAGCCATCAAACGCGGAACGGAGACGATTATTCCCCGCGGAGACGATGTCGTTAAATTGCATGATATTGTTTATTTCACCACTACCCGCAAGTATATTCCTTATATTCGTAAGATAGCCGGCAAGGAAGATTATGCCGACGTACGCAATGTGATGATTATGGGGGGAAGCCGTATCGCAGTCCGTACCGCACAATATGTGCCGGACTATATGCAGGTGAAAATAGTTGATAATGACCTGAACCGTTGTAACCGCCTGACAGAGTTACTGGATGATAAGACAATGATTATCAACGGAGATGGTCGCGACATGGATTTGCTCATCGAAGAGGGACTAAAGAATACCGAAGCATTTGTTGCTCTGACCGGTAACTCGGAAACAAATATTCTAGCCTGTCTCGCCGCTAAACGTATGGGAGTGGAAAAGACGGTGGCAGAAGTGGAGAATATCGACTATATCGGTATGGCGGAAAGTCTTGACATCGGTACTGTTATCAATAAAAAAATGATTGCTGCCAGCCATATCTACCAAATGATGTTGGATGCCGACGTGTCTAATGTGAAATGTCTTACTTTTGCCAATGCGGACGTTGCTGAATTCACTGTACCGGAAGGTGCTAAAATCACCAAACACCTGATTAAAGACCTGGGACTCCCAAAGGGTACTACCATCGGAGGAATGATCCGCAACGGAGAAGGTATCTTGGTGACGGGTGATACACAAATCCGTCCCGGCGACCATGTAGTCGTATTCTGTCTGAGTATGATGATTAAAAAGATTGAGAAGTTCTTTAATTAAGTATTAAGTATCAGGTATTAAGTATTAGTCGGTGAAAACGAGTTGCTACGGTTAATACTTAATACCTGATACTTAATACCTGATACTTAATACCTGATACTTAATACTAGTTTATGATTAATTCAAAGATGATATTCCGGATTCTGGGCTTTCTGCTTCTGATAGAAACAGCGATGCTGTTATGTTGTGGAGCGGTCTCTCTTTTTTATAAGGAGAATGACTTGCAGAGTTTCCTGATTTCATCTGCTGTCACAGCCTGTATTGGCTTTCTGCTGCTTGCCATCGGGAAAGACGCAGTGAAATCCCTGAATCGCCGCGATGGATATGTCATCGTCAGCGCAGCATGGGTTACCTTTTCCCTTTTCGGAATGTTACCTTATTATATAGGAGGATATATTCCCAATGTTGCGGATGCATTTTTTGAAACGATGTCCGGATTTAGCAGTACAGGTGCCACTATTCTGAACAATATAGAGTCGATGCCCCACGGAATACTTTTCTGGCGGGCTATGACGCAATGGATAGGTGGTTTGGGTATTGTATTCTTCACCATTGCTGTTCTGCCGATTTTCGGTGTGGGCGGAATTCAGGTGTTCGCAGCAGAAGCCAGCGGACCTACTCATGATAAAGTGCATCCCCGCATTGGCATCACTGCTAAATGGATTTGGGGTATTTATGCCGGAATGACAGGAACACTGATTATTTTATTAATAGGTGGTGGCATGAGTATATTCGATAGTATATGTCATGCTTTTGCAACGACCAGTACCGGTGGGTTCTCCACGAAACAGGCCAGCATTGAATATTACCATTCACCTTACATAGACTATGTAATTTCCATTTTCATGTTCCTTTCAGGAATTAACTTCACATTGCTGCTGTTGATGTTTAATGGGAAGATTAAGAAGTTCCTACATGATGCGGAACTGAAGTTCTACTTTATTTGTGTTTCATTCTTCACTCTATTCATTGCTATCTGGCTCCATCAGACTTCTTCTATGGGAGTAGAGGAGGCATTCCGGAAATCGCTTTTCCAAGTGATTTCATTGCAAACTTCTACGGGATTCGTCACAGCTGACTATATGCTCTGGCCTTCTATCCTCTGGGGCTGCCTCATCATTGTGATGATTATCGGAGCTTGTGCCGGCAGTACAACAGGAGGTATCAAGTGTATTCGTATGGTTATTCTGTTTCAAGTAGTGAAAAATGAATTCAAACATATTCTTCACCCTAACGCCATACTCCCGGTGCGGGTAAATAAGCAAGTTATTTCCCCTTCCATTCAGTCTACTGTATTGGCTTTCACCTTTTTGTATGTAGTTATTGTTATCATCAGCGTGCTTGTCATGATGGGCTTAGGAGTCGGTTTTCTGGAATCAATAGGAACCGTAATCTCAAGCATAGGTAATATGGGACCAGGCCTCGGCACATGTGGCCCGGCTTTCTCATGGAGTACATTGCCCGATGCTGCCAAATGGCTGCTTTCTTTTTTAATGCTCTTGGGACGCTTGGAATTGTTTACAGTATTATTGCTTTTCACTTCCGATTTCTGGAAGAAGAGTTAAAGAAGAGGAAGAGAGGCAGCTTTCGTTAGAAAATAGGAAGATAATTGGCTGCATCCGGAGATAAGAAAGAGAAGGTATGAGCATTATCAAACTATTAAAAGGTATTACCTTATTATAATCCATTACCTAACAACAACTTATCAACTTATATTTCTCAACTATTCTCATGCCTTTGAGAATTTTTTCTCATCGCTATGAGAACTTTTTCTCAAAGGTATGAGAAAAAATGCTCATCATAATGAGAATAATTTCTCATTATGATGAGCATATACTTCCCTGTGTACTTCCCTGCTAATGGTTATCCGAATAACCTGATGATAATCGCTGTTCCCTGATAATGATTACAGTCATTAGCATCATTGCTTTTGTTTTAAATCTTTCTTAGCAGAATCTTTCTCACTACAGGTTTATTAACCTCATAAATCTTATTGATAAGAACATCCATTTCCTGTTCACGAGCATCACGAACAGCATCAAACATCATTTTGGTATAGCCATCCCGGTGTCCTTTCAGCCAGCCATTTTTATCCAAATTCTCATCCATAACCTTAATAGCTTGTCTGTCATTGGCAAAAAGTAAGCCTTTTTGTTGGAAAAAAGCAAATTGAGTCCATGCATATTCTCTAAATGTTCTTTCAATTTCCCAACGATATTCATTCAAATGCATCACTGTCAATGCCTGCTGATATTGGGGTGTTTTTGATTCAGCAGCTAAATTGATACCTTTTGCCAAATCATCTCCACTCCATGTTCCGATTTCCTCATCATCTATCAACAGTTTATAATCGCCTTTCAGACCTGTAACTTTCAAAACTTCACGATTCATTTCATCCATAAAAGGAATAACTTTCATAGCTTCTGCCTGTCCCTTTTTCTGTCCCCATCCACGAGCAATAGTATCCAGAGGATAAGGAAGTGCTTTTGCCAAATAATCAAAACTCAAATCTTTTCCGTTTTTCTTAATATTTGAGATTGTACAATTCTCTGCTTTAACAGCCTGTTTTTTATTAGCATTAATCTCCATATCTGCTACTTCTTTACCCACAAATCCCTGTGCTTTCAAGAAAAGATACGCCATCACCATGTGACCATCATTATCAGGATGAATACGGTCATTACCACAAAGAGTAAATGCCGGGTCTTTCTGTTGGTTCTGTTGATTCAGAGCAACCATAGGAGCATTTAAATCGGTAAACTCCCAATTATTTCTTGCTGCAGATTCTTTCTGGTACTCAACGATACGTTTGATGGTTTCATTCTTTGTTTTAAACGGTGCATTTTCTTTCAGTTGTGCAGTTTCATCATAAGGTGAAGTTCCAACCATCACAATGCGAGTATTAGGAAGCTCTTTGAAACGTTTCTCCATTTGCTGGTAGTTCTTAATACTTTCCTGATATTTTTGTTCGCCGAATTCTTTTGGATTATCGCCATTGTATTCAAAATATCCGGAGTCATTCATACCAAAAGTAACCATCAATACAGAAGGCCTCATTGGGAAAATGTCACCATCTAATCGCTTGTTCATATCGTATGCCGTATCACCGCCGATACCACCATTAAGTATACGGATAGGCATATCCGGGAAACGAGTCATATAATACAACCAAATGTAGGAATGATAATGACCACCATCCGTGATACTATTTCCTAAAAATACAGCTCTTTCACCCTCTTTAAAAGGTTTCACAGTTTGAGCAAATGTAGCAGTATATGTCATACAAACTGCTGCAATCAATACAAAAAACTTTTTCATGTCTTGATATCTTTTTTTACAAATACTATAAGTTAATATACATTGTTTCATTCACCTTCATCTGACTTACTCATTCATCTTCCTATTATTCATTTCAAGTTTCTCATTTTGAAATAAGCAAATTCTGCTGGAATACTTTCTGCACCACAATGAAATAATCCCGGACGTTGTACTCTATCCCAACGCGTCAGAAATTCTCCTTTCAAAGGAGTATCCAATATCGCTTTCCATGTTTTTCCATCCTTACTTTCGTAGAAGTTAAAAATACAACCCTGTTCTACCTCCATCTTCAGATAAATGTCTTTATCAGTAGTGACACTGGATTCATGAAGTATTGATTCTGAATTGTCTTTCAGCATTTTCAACTGCAATTTATTTCCTTTGACTCCCCAAGTTAGCAAATTCTTATCATCGCCATACAAAGTTAACCCCTGCAAACTTTCATTCGTACGAATCACTTTTGTTTCACAACTATAGTGTGAAGATTGTGGACGTAAGCATAATGCAGTACCCTGTTTATTGTCTTTTTTCGGAGTGCCGGACAGGGAAAGTTTTCCTTTCTTTAATGCAATATTTACATCCGAATAAGGATAGTTCCACGTCCAGTCAATTTTTAATTTACTATCTTGAAAGCGATCTTCAAAGTCTGCAAGAGGTTTCTGCCGAGTTGTTTTAAAAGGTATGGGCTGCTTAACAACGGCAATATTACCCGTTTTAAAACGCACCCAATGATCTGCTGTCACCTCCATTTCCTGTAAAACAGGTTGGCGTCCGTTATAGAAGTTTTCTCCCTTTAAATAGGCATGGCACAAATAAAACATTCTCCCATCAGGAGTTTTTACCGCTGTACCATGCCCACATGAAATATAATCCCCCTCACCCCCATGCAAAATGGGATTTCCGGCATATTTTTCATACGGTCCACAGAAGTTTTTGGAACGTGCCACATATACATCGTAGTTACTAGAGGGACCACAGCAACCGTGAGCCGAATAGACGATGTAATAATAATCGCCTTGTTTGAAATGATACTGCCCCTCCATGCCTATCTCTTCCTCATCTACCAACAGAGAAAAAGGTTCACCCTCCAAACGTAATCCGTCGGCAGAAAGTTTACTTCCCAGCAGTTCTGTCGGACGTTTGTCCAATCCATACGCCTTCCAACTAATATACAACTGTCCATTGTCATCATAGATAAACGCATCAATAGCCTCTGTTCCATAGATTACTATGGGACCATGATCGGTAAACTCATGTAAAGGAGAATCCGAGGTAGCTACTCCAATATAAGAAACACCGGTACTTTTCTGACGGGCAGTATAGTAGCAATAGACTTTATTATTGTGATAATACAACTCCGGTGCCCAGAATGAGTTTGAAGTCCAGGAGGGTTGTTTGGAAAAAATATGTCCCACCTGTTTCCAATTAACCATATCTTTGGACGTGAATACCGGATAAAAAGGAGCCCACTCGGAAGATGTTCCTGTAGCATAATATATATCATCTATCCGGATCATAGACGGATCGGGTATATCACCCCGGATAACCGGATTCATAAAGTATTGTTGTTCTTGCGCTGCAAGTTGCAGCGCAAGACACATACCCAACAGAAAGTTTATCATCTTCTTCATGAACATTTTCTTTATTTTTTGAAAGGATCGTATATAGCGACCGCTACGCGAGAATCTGCACACCCATAATAGAGAAACCACTTCTGATTGTGGAACACCAGCCCCTCAATAAAGACTGTTCCGGCAGGATATTGTCCACTTTTCTCAAAATCTGATTCAGGAACATAGAACGGTTTATCCAAGCGATCAATCAGTTTGGTAGGATCTTTGCTATCAAATAGAGCTTGCCCCGCACAATAAGAATTTGCAGTATAAAGCGTATCCCCCTCTACACCCGATTTGTTCTTACCGTTATAAAACAACAGGATTCCTTTATCTGTCAGAATAGCGGGAGGACCACATTCGGTCAGATCACTATCAAATTTACCCGGACGGGGTAGTATGACTTTCAAGAATTCACCATTTTCATCCAACATCGGTTCCCAATTGATGAGGTCTGTGGAAGTAGCTACATTCACAAACTTTTCTCCCCAGTACATCCAATATTTCCCATCTACTTTGGCAATCACTTGTTTGCCATCAACTAATTTAGTCAGGATAGATGCAGACTTTGAAAATTCATCCACGAATCTTCCATCATAAGCTTTGGCAAAAGCCGGCCCATGCTTTTCCCAAGTTTGGAGATCACGTGAGGTGGCTACTGCCAAACGTGCCTGTTTACGGTTCCATTGTGTGTAATGCATTACATAAAGTCCGTCTTCTGTTACGGCAACACGTGGATCTTCACAACCGCCCGGATTTTCAAGTTCTTTTTGACTATCATTCGACGGATAAAATACAGGAACAGACATTCGTGTAAAATGGATTCCGTCAGAAGAAGAAGCATATCCCAAACGAGAAGTACGTGTTCCAATACCAATTGCCGAGTTGTCTTCAGCCCGGTAAAGCACTACAACTTTTCCATCATAAACAGTAGCAGCCGGATTGAATGTATCACTTGCCTCCCATGCCACTGAATCCTGCCTCATCGGACAATAGAAAATAGTAGTAGTATCAGGTGAGATAATTGGATTAATACCCTCCGGACGCTGGAAATCCACCCAAGCCCAATCAGGAAATTCGGATGTTTGTTTCTTCTCGCCGCATGAAGTAACGAATGCAGCAGCCATCAGTAGATAAGCTATGTTTTGTAGTTTTCTTTTCATTTTTACATTTGATATTAGTTGTTCCGACTTAATTTGTATTTAAGGGAAAGAAGGAGGTACCACTTTAGTTCCCCATTTCATATCAGGCTTGGCCGAAGTAGCAAAATCAATAGTACCACCGTTATTAAGTTGCTCCCAGTCTATCCATGTACTATCATACGGTTTGCCGTTCAACTTCATAGATTTGATATAGATATTCTTCTCGGAACCGCCTTTGATCACTATATCTCCTTTCTTCAAATGAACTTTCACTGATGAGAAAATCGGCGTATTGACCGTAAAGCCGCCTATTCCCGGTATTTCAGGATAAAGGCCGATACAAGCAAACACATACCAGGCACCCATCGTACCTAAATCATCATTACCCGGCAGACCGTCAATTTTACTTGAGTACTGTTCATTCAATACACGGTTAATAATTTCCTGTGTTTTATAGGGAGTTCCCACCCAATTGTATATCCAAGGGATATGGAAACTCGGTTCATTGCCGGACGCAAACCAAGCATCATTGTAACCTGCATCCAGGCGAGTGAAAAACTCATCCAGACGTTTCTCTGCAGCCTCTTTTCCACCAATTATATCAATCAAACCGGCAATGTCGTAAGGTACCATCCAGAAATAATTCTTATATGTTGATTCACGAAAATCTTCAGTCAGCGGTTTCCACGATCCATCCGGATTACGCGATTGCAACCAACCGGTTTCCGGATTATACAAATTCTTCCATGAACGTGCAAAATGGAAATAACGCCAACTCGCAAACTCATCCCCTACCGCATGTAATGCAAACTGTCCGATAGCAAAATCAGCAGACGTATATTCCAATTGGATAGAAGCATTATAATAACCTTTATCCAAATACTGTTTCAATCCCGGACGAGCCTCCACATCCTGCGACATTGCTCCCGGTTCTTCAGCTCCCTTTCTCATTATTTTGAAAATCGGCTTCGGATCATAATTACGGGCACCAAAAGCATAAGCATTGGAGATCAAGATAGGAGTTGGATCTCCTTGCATCACTCCCGTTTCAATATTAGCCATTACCCAACGTGGATAAGCACCGCCGGCTTCTTCAGCAAAGAGTTGGTGGGAAATCACAATATCAGAAGCGACTTCCGGATCAAGCATCGCTAATAACTGAATCTGCGTGCGATAAGTGTCCCAGTTGCTGAAAGAGGTGTAGTGTTTCGAACGTGACTTATGTACTTTGAAATCAGCTCCCATATACTCTCCGTTCACATCACTGCATACATTCGGATGGATAAATGAGCGATACAAATGAGTATAAAATTGAGTGGTACGGTCCGGATTAGAACCTTCTACTTCAATCTTGCCCAAGTAATGATTCCATTTGGATTCTGCCTGATTCTGAATCTGTAAGAAATCCCATCCGGCATTCTCTGCTTTCAGATTTTCACGTGCATTTTCAACAGAAACATAAGAGACACCAATCTTATACTGTATATTCTTCTTTTTGCTGACATCAAAAGTAAAATAAACTCCGGAATACTCTCCTTCAGCAAAAGTTGTATTTGGTTTCAGGTCGTCTCTCTTCCAAGTCCCCAATTCGAGAGCATCGGTATCAAACTCAGCTACGAAATAAACTTTATACGGTGTACGCAAACCACAGAAATTACCACCTTCCGCATATCCCTCACATTTATTTGGTGCAGTAATTACGACAGCTGCCTGCTCAATCGGGGTAGCAGAAATACCACCACCAATAATAACTGTACCATATTGTTGGTCTGCCGGATATTCATAACTTGCCATACCAGTTCTCTCAGTCACTGTCAGTTTGGCCTTGATATCTTCCTGCACCATTGCCTCATAATAACCTGCGTGTCCTTTTTCTTCAGAAATATTGATACGATAATTGAGTATGTTATCCGGAGACATCTTCAATTTACCTTTTACCGGAAAAGTCGGAAAGTTACCCATATGTTCACAGCCGCCACCACTCAACTGATTGATAACAAATCCGGAACGTTTAGAAAAGTAAGAAGGAGTAAACTGTACCATTCCATAAGGATAGGTGGCTCCGGGATAAAGATACCCCGAAGTCAGCCCAACACCTTTTGTCCCAATCAGCGTATTTACCTGACGGGCATAACTCTCCCCAGCTTTTTGTGCCAAGAGGTTTCCCCATCCTCCAATCAAAACCAATAATAAACCTATTAAAACTTTATTTTTCATATTATATTTCGTTATTTTTATTCTTTCGACAGAGAGAAAGGAGCAGCATGCTTTGACGTGCATCTCTCTTTATTCGGTTGTCCTCCCATTTCAAAACGAAGTGTGCCACCGTCTGCTATATCATCATATTTGATGAAATTCTTATCCAAAACACGTCCATTCAAAGTGGCAGACTGAATATAGACATTCTTTTTACTGTTATTGTTTGCCTCAATCACAAACTTATTGCCATTTTCCAGTGTTATAGTGGCCTTCTTAAACAACGGGCTACCAATCACATATTCATCTGTACCCGGACAAACTGCATAAATACCTAATGAACTTAATATATACCAAGATGACATACCACCTTGATCTTCATCACCGGGATATCCTCTTTCAGTTGAGTTATAGAGTCTTTCAACAATCTGACGTACCCAATACTGAGTTTTCCATGGCTGACCAGCATAGCTATACAAATAAGGCATGTGCTGAATCGGCTGATTACCATGTGCATACTGTCCCATACCTGCAATCTCCATTTCTTTCATTTCATGGATTACTCCTCCGTAAGTTCCCGGTTTAATAGTACTAGGCAGAGTAAACACCGAATCTATTTTTGTAGTAAACTTCTCATCACTTCCAAACAGACCTATCAATCCCTCTACATCATGGAACACTGACCAGGTATAATGCCAAGCATTACCCTCACAGAAAGGTCCACCCCATTCCAGCGGATCAAACGGTTCCTGCCATTTGCCATCGACTCCTTTTCCACGCATAAAACCGATAGACGGATCAAATACATTCTTATAGTTGTACATCTGACGGGCAAACACTTCCTGATAATGTTTGTTTCCGACCATCTTAGCCAGCTGATAACCACAGAAATCATCATAAGCATATTCCATGGTCTGGGCACTCGAGCCCATCGATTCCGGATAAGGAACATATCCCAGTTCAAAATATTCTTTCCAGAAGCCGCGTCCGTTGGCTCCTCCCCAGGGACCTTTATTCATCGCTTCGTGTGCGTATGCTTTTAATGCTTTTTCAGGATCGAAAGTGCGGATACCTTTTGCCCATGCGTCTGCCAACAAAGAAATAGAATGGTTACCCAACATACCTCCCGTTTCTCCGGGAGCCGACCAAGATGGCAACCATCCACACTGTTCCTGTGCAGCAAGTAAAGCATTCATATAACGCCCCTGCATAGTAGGATGGAGAATATTGGTCAGTGGGAATTGAGAGCGGAAAGTATCCCAAAATCCATTATCCGTATACATATATCCGTCATATACTTTACCATCATAAGGACTATAATAATAAGGCTCTCCGTTCACTTTACGTTCGTAGAATTTGCGTGAGAAAAGGTTGGCACGGAACAGGCAAGAATAAAAAGTCTTCATTTGTTCTTCTGTGCCACCCTCCACTTGAATTCTGTTCAACAACTCATTCCAAGTCTTTTGTCCACGAGCTTTAGTAGCTTCCAGATTAGAATCTTTACCAAGTTCATTGTTCAAAGTAACCACGGCTTGTTCCGCACTGATATAGGAAGAAGCTGCCTTTGCTTGTACTTTAGAACCCTTTTTAAATTTGATATAAGCACCATAACCTTTACCCGCTCCCTCCTGCTTTTTAGCAAATATTTCATCCTTCTGATTTTCCCATACGCCATAATCTTCAAATGCTTTATCGAATTGTACAACGAAGTAGCTGCGGAATGTCTTGGAATTATTCACAAAACGCTGATTGTTCACCCAGCCGGATATTTGTCTCTTTGCAGGATCTATTTTGATCTCACTCATATCTGTATATCCGTCGATCACTAAATAAGCATCTCCAGTAGAAGGATAAGAAAAACGAAGATGTACGCCACGGGTAGTCGGTGCCATTTCGGTGGTAATGCCATTATTCAATGTTACTTTGTAATAGTGTGGCTTAGCGATTTCATTGTCATGACTAAATTTCGTAGCCCGTTTATCTTGATTAACAACCAATTCTCCCACCATCGGCATAAAGGAATATACTGCATAATCACTCATCCACGGGCTACATTGATGTGACTGGCAGAATCCTCTGATAGCATCTACCGCATACTGATACTTCCATCCTTCTCCATTTTTTCCGGTTTGTGCCGACCACGTATGCATAGCATAAGGCATACCGGTAGTAGGGTAGGTATTTCCGTAGCTTAACCCGAAATGGGAATCAGTGCCCTGCAACGTATTGACATATTGCACTAAATCTTTCGCTTGGGCATATATTCCTGTCGAAATAAAAAGAAAAATTACTAGATTGATTAGTTTTCTCATGACTATTCTTTAATGTGTGACTTAGTATTTTACTGATAAATCAAATAAATCATTTATTACCAAAAGTAATTCCCGGCCAATCATCGGTACGGAAAGGAGATGCCGGAAGATTAGCTCCATTATACAAATTACAGATCGGATTATCGGCCCATGCATATCTAACTGCTATCGGAAAAGTAACTTCCGGTGAAGATACAACAATGGTATTACCCTCAATCACAGCATCTGCCCAATAAAATTTATGATCAACACCAGCAATAGTAAACCCTTTAATTACTTCATTATTTGCAGTCTTCAACCCACCATCTGTATGTTTGAAATAGATACGAATTTTATTACCTTCAATCTGATAAGTATCATACATTGGACCGGAATATGGTATTTTCTCACCATAAGTCTGCGCCCGTGCAGCCAATGCCAAACGTCTGCCGACTTCCTGCTTATTCTTCGGATGAATATCAAAAGCATCACCTATATCAATGGTCACAGCCATTCCTGTATTTTCAAGATTCAATGTACGTGTTTGAGCCTCTCTCAATTCAGCCCAGGTAGCATCCACAGGGACTGTCTGTTGAGCTGTAAAGCTGGCAAGTTGTACCATATAAAAAGGAAAATCATATCCCCAACGATTCCGCCAGTCAGTAATCATCAGTGGCATCAACTCACGATATTGATATGCTTGTCCGGTATTGGCCTCTCCTTGATACCAGATGGCTCCCTTTATACTATAAGGAATCAACGGATGCAGCATTGCATTAAATAAGAAACCGGGAATATTCGGTTCATGAGCTGTATTTACAGGCATTTGTGGAATATCCTTTATATTCAAAGAAACCTGATATTTCCAATCACCAGCCAACTGCATAATATCTGATTGAGAACGATGAAGCGAGATACTTTCAGGGCTTCCATTTATACCACCTGTGCCTCCAGTATCCATCACACGCACGGCAATCACAGCTTTACCGCTTTTCACTAACTCTTTGGGTATCTTATAGCTTCTAGGGGCCATCCATCCCTCGGTATGTCCTACTTGTACGCCATTAAAATAGGTGAAATCATTATCATCAATTACCCCAACATTCAACGTCAGTTCTTTACCTTCCCATTTTGCCGGAATATCTATTGTTTTTCTAAACCAAACAATACCATTAAAGCCTTTCAAACCTTGGTCTTGCATTAACCCCGGCACTCTCATTGTTTTCCATGCACTATCTTCAAAATCCGTGACTGCCCATACGGCCCTACCATTCACAAAACCTTTGTCAATCTTTTCAATTTCTTTCTTCCAGTCTTCCACATCTGAATGGAATTTCTTTTCACGATCTTCGGAAGAAATCGGAAGTCCTTCCAGTACCTCCAGTTTCTTCTGCATATCCGGCATGGTTGCCAAAGCCTCTTTACTCGTCCATGTTTCAATATAGGTACCTCCCCAGGAAGTATCTATCAGTCCGATTGGCACATTTTGATACTTATGCAAATCACGTCCGAAAAAATAACCGGCTGCGGAAAAGTCTGCCACACTTTTTGAAGAACAAACCTGCCAACCATTACCAGCTGCTTTAATGTCATTTATTGGTAACGGACTTGTTGCTTTCTCTACCAACAAGAAACGAATATTCGGATAATTGTTCGCTTCCTCTTTTTCTTGTTGATAGTTCATTACTTTACCCCAACCTTCTACCTGCATTTCCATATTGGATTGGCCGGAACATACCCATACCTCTCCAATCATCACATTATTCAACTTTACAGGTTTCCCGTCAGAAATAGTTATCGTATATGGTCCTCCAGCTACTGGAGTATCCACTTTTATTTTCCAGCCTCCTTGTACATCAGCTTGGGTAACATACTTTCTCTGATCCCATGAGGTAGTAATTTCTACTTTCTTATTAGGTTTAGACTTTCCCCATATAGGAGCTTCAGATTTCTGTTGTAACACCATATTATTAGAAAATAATGGTGATAATTTTACTTGTGCATAAACATTAGTAACAAACAATAGATACCATAAAACACAGACTAAAACTTTTTTCATTTCCATTCTTCATTAATTATATGACATATGACGAACAAAACTTTATTTACCATTAATTAATCAACCAAATATCAGCTTTAAATAATCAAAAAAAGAACCATTTCTTATATTTATAAAAAATGGTTCTTTTATTTTCTTTTCTAAATCAATAAGAGTTATTCTTCATAAACTTTTTCCCAATTATATACACGGTAGAAAAAAGGACGATAATAATCTGCACTACCTACAGCATTGAAATTATCCCAAAAACTTTTAGGATCTGTATTTGTAGAAAAGACCAATTCACCATTACGTGATAAATGCGGATGTAAGTTTATCATATATAAATTCTGATAAGTTTGATCACCTAGCTTATCCAAAAAATCCGAAAATCCAAATAATCTCTTACAATCGACAAAAGGTCCATATGGCTTATCACTGCGGAAAATATACATTTCTCGTCCAAACCATTTAGCTTGTGCTAACATATAATAAGTATCTCCTTTTTTAAATACCCATGGCATACTACAATCTGTTTCCTGGATTCTAGAACGCTTAACCTCTTCCTCTGTAGGATAAGTACTCTGCCAAGAAAAATTACCTTGCTCATCACCTACATAATACTCCCATGGACTGGTAAGATCATGTCTGGCCGTACGAGCTACCAACATATCATAATTATTATATGAACCATATAAATAAATATGCCCATCCTCGTCTTCCCATAAGGTAGAACCATATCCATATATATCAACATCATTAAAATGATGATCAGCACTAATCAGCTTCATGTAACTATCATCTCCCGGGGTTCCTTCCAAACTATAAGTTGCTAAGCAAATTCCTTCATGTCTCATCAAAGCTTCTGAATTTGTATTATCAACCCCATTCCAGAGTACCTGTAACTGATTGTTACACACAGTAGCATCACCTGCCCAATATAACCAATCTTGATCAATCTCTCCTTCCTGAATCTTGTCCTCAGTTAAGCTTGCTTTCGGATGACGAATATGAGTACGAGCCTGATAATAACGAGGGGCATCAGGATCAGTAGTCTGTACAAAATCAGCTAACCATACAAGATTTTCCTCTTCATCTCCAGGTGTTTGTACCATTATAGTATTACGTGGAAAGCTACAATCTCCACGTGCACGAGTTTCTCCATCCACTACTCCATAAAAGCTATCATTAAATGACCAAAATGCATTTCCATCAGGTAGCAAAGTCGTCAACACACCGTCTCCGCCATTCCAACCTAAAGTTCGAGTAAACAGCTTATCATACTTTTTATCCTTAAAAGCCATCACATAGCCATTAGTTTCCATCAATTCTAATTCCCATGCAGGATCAATACCATTCAAAACCGCTTCTTGCGCCTCCTCTAATGGAGTACTTTTATACTCCAAAGGAATTGCTTCAAATTTATCGCAAGCTCCGAATATTCCACACATCAAAAGAAGTGAAAAAATCCTTCTACTTTTATATCTATTCATATTTATTTCCATTTAATCATTAAACTAGAATGTTAATTGTACACCAAGATTCACTACACGCTGGTTCATATAAGCATCACCTGCTGTGTTTGTTTTGATTTCGGGATCTTGTTGGTACTTATCATAACCTGTAAATGTCAGTAAATTATAAGCATTCACATAGAAACGAATATTATCCACATATTTCGGCAATACCTTCTTAGGAAGTTGATACCCTAAATCTATAGTTTTCAAACGAATATACCAAGCATTTATTAACCAAAAATCAGACATATAAGTACTAGCACTATTTATAGTAGAAGGATTGGTCGTCAAACGAGGGAAAGTAATTTCTTCTCCATTTTGATAACGTTCTAATGTCCAACGTCCAGTATGAATAGGTTGAAACTGGCTTTTAAATGATTCTATACCAGTACCATTGATAGCGAAACTATAATCAAATGAACCTTGAAATAACACATTAAAACTAAATCCTTTCCAATATCCTCCAATTGACCATCCTAAAGTAGTCGTAGGCAAATTAGGCTTACCAATAGCTCCTTTATCAAAATCATCAATAGAACCATCACCATTTAAATCAGCATATTTCAAGTCACCAGCCTGAACTGGAATATCTGTATAAGGCACAGCCGGTGCCTTAATAGTAGGATCAGTCTTTGCTGCATTGATCAATTCAATATCTTCTGGAGTATAATAACCTATCCATTTATATCCAAATGGTTGATTTAACGGTTTCCCAGTTTCTGCCAACCATGGATATTTCTGTTGAGCTTCTGCTTTAAAATCAACTTTATTCTTTGCATAAGAAAATACTAAACTTGTATTAAAGTCAAATTCTCCAAAACGATCCTGATAACCAATCTGTCCGTCAAATCCTTGATTAGTAGTTCTTGCTACATTACTCGGAGCATATCCTATACCTATTATTAGAGGAACATCAGCTCTTGTTACCAATTGATCATATCGTTTATCCAAGAAATAGTCAAGAGTAAACGATACCTTATTAAATAAGTTCATATCTAAACCGACATCAAATTTCTTAGCCTTCTCCCAAGTTACACTAGGAGCCCCTAAATCACCTTCCTTGATCACTGGAGTATCACTAGGATAGTCACCAAAAGGATAATTTCCATTCTCTTGATATACTTGTTCATATAAATAGCGATTACCAGCAGCTACATCCGATCCTACCAATCCATAGGAAGCTCTGATTTTCAATAACTGAACATTTTTTTCTAACCAATCTACATTCTTAAAGAAATCTTCTTCTGAAATAGCATAACCTATACCAACAGCAGGGAAAAATCCAAAGCGATTATTTTTACCGAAACGGTCAGTTCCGTTATAAGCCATATTGAGATCAATTAAATATTTACTTTTATATTTATATCCCATTGTTAAAGTATAGCCTTCAAAATTGTTAGGAACAGCCGCATCCTTTTCATTTGTCGTACTCTGACGATTATACAAGAACATAGCATTCACATCATGGTCACCATTAAAAACACGTGCATAATTTAACGAAGCTTGAATATTCAAGTCTTTCGTAGCCTGTTCTGTACCACTAGTCACTGAATATGTTCCATAATCATATTTCTTATTAGGATTAATCTCATATTCATTAGATGACGAATTATAATAGTATGTTGGATAATCTCCGCGATGCGCCTGACGATAATTTTCATCTACACTCGAATAAGCCAAACGAAAATTAGCAGCAAGTCCTTGTGTTAAAAAATCCATCTTCCAAGTGGCTCCATACAAAATATTATTATCATTACGACGAGTACGTTTATAACCTTCGTTTGCCAAACGAGCATTCAAAGTTGGTTTATATCCCTCCGTATCCCGCAGATAAGCATAAGAACCATTAGGATTCAATACCGGAGCAGAATAAGGATGCATTTTGGAAAAGTCATATATCTCCCCCGTTGCATTCATATTACACGGCTCATTGATATTCATAAACCGTGAAGATACGTCCAAACGCATATTTAAATTATCTGTTACATCAAAATCGATATTAGTACGATAATTGAAACGACGATAAAAATAATTAGAATTTACATCATTACCTTTTGTTCCAAAATCTTTTACCATACCATCTTGAGTAAAATAACCGGCAGAGACAAAATATCTTAATCGCTTAGATCCTCCAGAAATATCCACATTCACATTTTCCTGGAAAGCGCTCTTCTTAAAGATCTCATCATACCAATTGACATCAGGATGACCATACGGATCAGTATGATCTCTAAATGCCATTATATCTTTTTTAGAAAATAATCTAGGCATACCATCATTCTCATATGCTTCATTTACTAAGATAGCTGTATTATACGAATTTAAAAAGTCAGGAGTACGCACCGGTGTTTGTATACCTCCTTCTAATCGTACGTTGATCTGTGGTTTTCCTTCTTTTCCTCTTCTTGTTTTTACAACTAGTACACCATTAGCACCTTTAATACCATAAATTGCAGTTGTTGAAGCATCTTTCAAAATTGAAATACTTTCAATCTCATTTACATTAATTTGTGACAATTGTTCATATGTATACTGCACATCATCTACAATAATCAAAGGTTTGTTACCATCAGCATTTAAAGAACTCACACCACGAATAAAGAAGTCTGAAGCATCTTTACCTGGCTGTCCAGAGGACTGTTGACTAAAAAATCCCGGTAATTTTCCTGTTAAAGCATTTTGTAAACTACTAGTAGGTACATTTCGAATTTCACGTGCCTGTATCCCACTAACAGCTCCCGTCATTGTAATACGTTTTGCCTTACCATATGCTACCACCACCACTTCATCAAGGTCCGTCTGATCGGGTGCCAACTCTATGTTCCAAGAAGTTTGATTAGCTATTTTCAGTTCATATTTCTTAAAACCTATATAGGTAAATACCAATATATCTCCTTTATTCACTTTCAATTGATAATTACCATCAAAATCCGTAATTGTACCAATCGTAGCATTTTTCACCTTTACATTTACTCCTGGAAGCAATTCACCATCAGTGGAAGAGACCTTTCCTTTTACTGTCAACGATTGTGCAAAAGCAAACGTAAACAGGTTTATACTCAATAATATTAAAAATATTCTTTTCATAACATATTACCAATTCGGGTTTTGAATCATATTTCCATTCTTTATCACTTCTGAATACGGAATTGGATAGAAGTAACGCTTCGTATCAAATCCTGCAGAAAGCACATCCACTTCATAATAATTGGTTTTATTACCAACAATTTGAATACTCAAGCCTCTCAAAGGCTTTTTGAAAATAGTTTCTGCAATTCTCCAGCGTCGAATATCCCAATAACGTTGCTCTTCAAAAGCCATTTCAATTCTTCGCTCATTACGAATGATATCACGCATTTCAGTTGCATCGTAATTCTCAGGAGTAGGCAATCCATAATTATTATCATCTCCCGGTTCAATACCCGCCCTTTTGCGTAATTGTGCAAGACTATTGATCACTTCATTTTTATCAATAGTACCACCAGATAAAGCTACTTCATTCAATGCCTCTGCATAATTTAGCAAAACTTCACCATAACGATACATCACCCATAAATGAGTATCATCATCATAATTACTTGATGCTTGATAATCTTTCATAAATTTCGCAATATAATAGCATGTTCGACTATATTGTGCCCCAGAAGGATTATGCGTTCCACCTACTTGAGTATCAAGACTTGTATTCAACCATCTAGATCCATTATGCAATACAGTAAAATCCAACCGAGGATCACGATCCTTAAATGGGTCATCTACTGAATTATAAATATACTTAGTACTTTCCCCAGGTTTTTTACCATCTTTCATTAAAAAAGATTCTACTAAATTCTGCGTAGGATTAGTATTTCCATTACCTAAAGAGTTACCTGAAAACCCTAAAGGCCCATTAGCTGTCTCTACATTCTTATTTTTACCCACAGGACGGAAAAATATTAATTCAGGATTATTTCCACCATAAAAATTCACAAAAATATTACGATAGTCCTGTGCTAAGTTTAAGGTACCTTTTCCATTCGGTCCATATTGATCTATCAAATCTTTAGCAGCTTTAGCAGCTAAATTCCAACGTTCACTATTATAAGAGGCGTATCCTATCAACTCATTTCCTACTTCTAAAGGATTTTCATTAAATAAGGGACTAGCCGCGTATAATAACACTCTAGCTTTCATTGCCAAACAAGCCTCTTTAGTCGGCGTATGTGCAAATTCTGTAGCATCTGACATTGGTAACGACCGAAGATCGTCTTTTATTTCATCCAATTCACGGACAATATAATCAATGCATTGAGCAAATGTATTTCGCGGAAGCTGTACGTCATCCCCCAAAACATATACATTATCTCCCACCAAAGGAACACCTCCATAACGCTTCACTAACTCGAAATAGAAATGTGCTCTTAAAAAACGAGCCTCTGCCTTCATTGTATAGTTCAATGGTTTTGTTTCTCCTAACGCATTGACATATGTTAAATTAAAGGGTACCACATCTATGTTATTAATCAAAATATTCGCTTTACGAATTCCTTGATAATATTCTCCCCATTCCATATCTGTTAAACGAGAAACCGCAGAATAACGTCCCATAAATAATTTATAGACTTCCGGCTCATTATTATTAATAGAGATAGCATCATCTGAAGCAGCATCCAAAAAATCTCCATTTATACGATTATATCCACTATATAAATGTTCTAAATAGATGTTATTCAAAAAATATCGAGATTGTATCCCTGCCGAATCAACTTTTGAGAACAAATAATCAAGCGTAAATTGTTCTACCGGCTCTTTTTCATAGCCATCATTACAAGCTGATGCCATAAACAATAAGCCTACTCCTAAAAATGTTAAATATTTATTTCGTATCATACAATAATTCATTAAAATCTGATATTAATACCTGTACTAATGCAACGCTGCAATGGATAGCTGGTAAAACCGACCTCCGGATCGACTAGATCACATGCAGATTTTGTAAACAGATTCTGTCCATTAACAAATATTTTTAAGCGTAGTCCCCCCAAGTAGTTATTACAGAATGAATCGGGTAAGCTATATCCTAAACTGATATTTTTTAAACGGATAAAGTTTCCTGAACGTAACCAAAATGAAGAATTCCAGCCATTACCTCTATTATACTCATTTCCACCAGCAGTTAATCTCGGAAATGTTGCAGTCTCAGCACTCTCTGGCGTCCAACGTCCTAGCATATTTTCATATGCTTGCCCATAATAACGACCATTCGTTTGAAACCCTTCAAGTAAAGTCCAATCCTGCAAATAAAGATCACGATTATAGGCACCTTGCCAGAACATAGAGAATTCCAATCCTCGCCATTCAAATCCCAAATCAATACCAAAATAAGAATAAGGTTTATCACCTCCAATAACAGTACGATCAAATTCATTAATTACTTTATCACCATTCAGATCTTTATATTTAATATCACCAGGCTGAATATTTTCAAAACCTTCAATTACTGGACTCGTATTAATTTCTTCTCTAGTCGTAAAAAAGCCATCAGCTACCAATCCATAAATAGCCCCTGCAGGACGTCCTGTCTGACGTAAATATTCTTCCGGAACTTCTTGCTCATCCATATAAAGTAACTTACTTTGTTCACAACTCCAATTAGCTGAGACATAATAATTAAAATCATTTACACGATCTTGATAGGTAATAGACAAATCTCCACCAAAACGACGAACTTTTCCAATATTTTCCATTGGATAAGACTGCCCAATCAGCTCAATACTCTTACCTCTATTCTGTAATAAATCAAAATACTTATCATTATAATAATCTGCCGTAAACTTTAAACGATTATTAAACATAGCCAAATCAACTCCTACATTCACCTTATACGCCTTTTCCCAAGTCAAGAAAGGATTTGCCAATGGGGTGTTTTCCATAGTCACATTTCCCATAGCTGACATCTCCGTTCCTAACGGATACCCTGCAGTTCCAATATGTGAGAACGTTTGCTGGTACATATAATAACCGGAGTTATCTATGCCATTACCCGTTTTACCAAACACGCCACGTATTTTCAATTTATTCAACCAATCAACATTCTCCATAAAATTTTCTTTGCTGATATCCCATCCTAAACCAAATGCATAAAAAGTTCCCCACCGTTTACCGGGAGCATAACGATTGTAATAACTTTCACTTAAAGCAGCTTGAACAAAATATTTCTCTGCATAATCATAAGCTACATCTGTTATAATATTAGAAGGTAATTGAGGTAAATCATAATTTACCAGAGTATGACGAGTGTCCCCCATTAAAGTAGCTTTCACTCCATGTACTCCAAAACGACGATTATAATCCACAGCAAACTGACCATACATTTGTTGATAGCTAGTCACCGAATAAAATTTATTAATTTGTGAATTACTTGATCCATACTGGGTATAAGTTTCTTTCCCTTCTTTATCAAAACCATAAGAATACACCGGAGCACGTTTACTACGTTCAGTATACGAACGATTCTGAATAGAAACATTTCCAACCAAACGTGCCGACAATCCTTTTACTAACTTATCAAAATTATACTTCAAATTAATACCTCCCACCATATCACGAGCAGTATCCATAATGTAACCAGAATTGATAGCTTGTGACATCAAGTTATTATCAAAAGTCACATTACCACCCCACGTTCCATTCGGGTTTTTAATTGGATACGCATTATTGGGAGTCGTATAAATTGTATTTAGCAAATTACTATAATTCACTCCTGGCTGATTTCCATCTTCTACGCGTCCTAACAATGTAACTTTAGCAGTAAAATCATCAGTTATATTGATATTAACTTTTGAAGAAATCATATAACGAGAATAAGATAAATTAGTATCATGTGCATCACTTTCTGTTGGATTAGAAAATAATCCATTTTCATCCATGTAACCTATACTGACAAAATATTGTGCGAATTTGTTTCCCCCAGTCACATTCAAGTTATATGATTGGGTAGTAGAGGTTTTATTTAAAATCTCATCAAACCAATTTACATTAGGATGCGTGTACGGACTTGATTGTGTACGGAACTTATCAAAATCATCATATGTGTAAAACGGATCCTTGCCATCATTCTGTAATGCCTCATTCAACAAATAAGCATATTGATATGCAGACAAAGGATTAGGTGTTTTAAGAGCACTCTGTACACCAAAACGTCCGGTAAATGACAATTGAAAACCTTGTTTTATTGGTTCTTTAGTAGTAATTACTAATGCCCCTCTCGAACTACGCATTCCTAAGAACATTGATGACAAAGCATCTTTCTGGATAGATACAGACTCTATTGCATCCGGGTCTATTGAATAAAGCTCCCGTTGTATTCCATCAATAACCACCACAGGAGCTATACCACGTGAACCAACATTAAACTCTGTATTATCACTATAAAATCCTTCTCCAAACACAGGAACATTTCCTATAATATCACTTGTTGAATTAGCAGAAGTTTGATGAACACGTGCTCCTCTGTATTGAGTAATATTTAAGCCCGACAAACGCCCTTCTAAAGCTGGAAGAATAGTCGTTCCCATCATAGATGACAGTTTATCTGTATAAACAGTAGAAGCTGAACCTAAAAAACTATTTTTGTCTTTTTCCTCGTAAGGACCATTAATAACCTCTTTATCCTTAATAAAGTGTTCATCCAATGTCACTTTAAAGATACGTTCAGTGTTCTTCAATTTATTTACTTTTATTTCTTTATAAGTAAATCCCGGATGCGATAAACGCAATACATCCCCCTTTTTTAGTTGGAATTTAAAAACACCATCAACACCCGTCATTACTTTAAAATCACTATTTTTCATCGTTACCGTTACATCCGAAACCGGATTACCATATTGGTCGACCACCTTTCCAGTTATATCAGCATACTTACTCGTTTTTTGTGCCGACACATTTGGACTCAGCATTCCAAGAAGCATACACACTGCAAGCAACATGAAATAAAACCGGTCATTTTTTTTAATTGCCATATTATACATACAATTTACTATCATTTAATATTAATAAAAAGCATAAGTACCGACAGCTTTATTCACAAATAAGTTCGCTGTAAAATGGTTCTTCTTCTCCTTCTACTTCACCTCCTTCAGCAGCTATTTTATCATCGGTACTAGTAATATTAATTGTACCATCTGCATTTGTGAATATATACTCAATCCGTGTGATAATCTCACCCTCAGGAATACCAAAAAATCCCGTTGGCCAAATAGTCAAGTTGTAAATATTACTAAATGCACGATCTTCTTTAATCATCAATGTTTTTTCACTCTTTTCATTTACTGAATAAGTATTACCGCTACTGGTATATGCCGTAGCTTCCATATAAATAGCATCAGCATTCACAAGCTCATTAACATAAATATCACCTAAAAAAGAGAATGTCACATAATCATCTTGTAACGCAGCCAATGGCTCTACTTTGTTAAAATGGAAAGAACAAAAATCAACTACTCCACCATCTCCCTCTACTACTTCAAAACACTGATCACCAGGACTATACTTTTTATACTTCTCATCTCCAGGAAAATCATCTTCTGCAAAATTGATAAAGAAAGCTGGTTTAAAACGCAAATTTTTAGGCCCAGCTTTACATTTCAAAGTAATAGTAATATTTGCATAATCATGATTTTTTATGGCATACAACTTATCTGTACGAAAAGCTACCCATTCCATATCATTTAACACATTCGTACTAACTCCATATTCTGCCATCAATAGATCTGCCCAAGGTACGGTCGCATTTTTGGGTACCAATTTAGTATCTACGGGGGACATTGGTAATGGAGTAACTCCATCTTCTACACCATCAGCTATATAAGTTACCGTAGTATTTTCGCGTGCATTCCAACTTTTAGGAACCAATACAGCAACAAGGAATCTCCTCGTTTGATCCTCGGCAGCTTCAATGTGCCCTTTCACAGTAAAAGTGGCAACTTCTCCAGCCTTCACCCAATAAACAGGTTCTTCTTCCGTACCTTGATTGATGCTCACATAGTCAAGATAAACACACCCGACCATTATAATTGTTATCAATAATAGAAGAGCTCCCAAACCATAACTTCTATTTTTTTGTTTATTATTTGTTCTCATAAGGTTACATTAAAGCGTTATTCTATTACTTGTTTAAAAGTATAAACATATGTATTAGTATGACATCCTGGACTCAACTTTATAGTCAACTGGCGTTCCCCATCCACTGTCAAAAATCCTATTTCAGTCTTTACTTCTTCATTTTTCCCTTCTTCCCTAAAAACAAGATGAAACGGAAACTGTGGATCATCTACACTCCATGTCCCATTATTTTCTACAATGAATGGTAAATAATTTCTTATTTCATATGTACTATCTTTATTCAATACAATATGAAAACGAGTAAAATCCATATACTTCGTAATATCTATCCCATTTCGGACAACCGCAGATAATTGCCAATTACCATCTACATGTTTAATCGTCTCCGAATAACTTTCAGGCGTCATTTCATCTTTAAACGTATCACACGAACTAACCATGGCAGTTAATGCTAGAAATGAGCCGACTACAAAATGCATATTTAGTCTCATATTTCTATTTTTTTAATTATTCGTAATAAGGATTCTGAAGCAAATCGTCACTCTTTACAGTCTCTTTATAAGGAATAGGAAAGAAATACATAGCCTCACGGAAAGTATGCTTACGTACTGCTATTTTTTCACCTTTCTCAACTCCATTAGTACTTCTCGTGATTTTATATCCATACATCTGTTGATTCTGTGTTGTTTCTGCGATCATCCAACGACGTACATCAAAAAAACGATGTCCTTCAAAAGCTAATTCAATACGACGTTCTAAACGAATAGCTTCCCGCATCTCTTTATAATCCATACCTTTCTTCAGTCCATACATTCCATCATCTCCAGGTTCAATTCCAGCACGTTCCCGAAGTGTCTTCAACACCTCATATGGACTTACAATATGCCCATCCAAAATATCTTCGTGATCTGGTCCATAATATTCATTAGCAGCTTCTGCATAATTTAATAAGATTTCAGCATAGCGAATCAAATCAAATGCTTGAGAAGTTGCAAGCCAATGATTACCAGCTAGTTGACGATGGCCAAATTTACGAATATAATATCCTGTCGGTGTACCTGAACCAAAAGTATCAGAGGTACTTCCCGCACCTACATGAGTATAAACAATATGATTCAGATCACCACCACTGGTTAATTTTGAACCATTCCATACTACTGTATTAGCAAAACGCGGATCTCTTCCCTCATCTGGCTTCAACGGATTATAAGAATATTTACTACTAGGGTCATTGATAGCTTTCCCGTCTTTCATCGGAAATTGCTCAACCAAATCATGATAAACATAGCCACCATTACCATTTCCTCCACAACTTGGAGCTCCAAACAAAGCCTCACGTTCATTGCTAGACCCTGCAGGTCTATACTCAAACAACATTTCACAATATGTGCCATCAGGATAAGTAACTCCATTTCCCGCATCAGGAACTTTATAGAAGTCATTATTATGGAAAATTGCATAAAATCCCCACCCCGGTTCAGAACTTCCTTTTCTATCTGTCTCATCATTACATATATGATTAGAATAAATTGCAAAAGTATTCATCCTAATTACATCAAGAGCAGCATCAACAGCATTTTTCCAACGTTCTTTATTATATTCCGGGTGGCCTATTATTTCTTTAGGAAAACCTGCTGAATTTCCAAAATCACTACCATTGAACAGTTCACTAGCTTCATACAAACGAACACGTGAAATTAGCCCATTACATGAACCAGCAGTAGCACGTCCAGTATTTATTCCTCGAAATTTATTTGGTAAATCGCGAGCGGCCTGTTTACATTCATTAACAATATATTCTACACAGTCAGCATACGTATCACGACTTGTTTTCATCTCATCATCTACCTCATATATATTATCACCAATTAGAGGAACTCCACCATAATGTCGTAATAGCATAGCATAATACCATGCCCGCAGAAAACGAGCTTCCGCCTTATACTGTTGTTTCACAGATTCGGTTATCGGACTCCCATCAACATACTTCATAAACACATTTGCGCGACGAATATTAACATAGGCAATCTTCCACACATCATCCTCTTTTGCATTTACCGGATTAATCGTACCCGTAGCAAACATTACGTCATTAGTCACATCGGTAACAACTTTGTATGCAGCCTCATCACATGCCGTTTGCAAGCCTCCATGCTGAGTAACCCAACCCATATACTCCGTTTTGTAGCGATTAGGTTTAACATCATACCCCACATCTGTATAAATTTGTGAAAGAAATCTTGCTGTATACGCACTATCAGCGAATACCGTCTCCCGATCAAGATCTGTCGTTTCCACTTGTTCCAAATTGGAGGTACAAGAAGAAAGCGAAAATGTACCTGTAACAAATAAGCACAAAAACACAACTTTTTTCATATTACTAGAAATTATTAATAAGTCTTTAATACATATTTATATTATGACGATTATTCATATATATACCACTAAAAAGATTGATCATAGTCTCATAATGAAAATTCAATTATAGTAACCCCTTGAAGTAATTTCATAACGATATTTTCTTGTTTAACATTATTTAATTTACTAATTTATAATCAATTGTCTGAATTTCTACAGGTCCAAGCAAACCTGAGGACTGTAATGGAGAATCTGCTTTCCACGGATTAATAGTTGTCCATGTCGGACGTTGGTCTTCTGGAAGAGACTGGTCACCAATTAGACGATTTTGCCAATTATTGACAACTGTTATTTCTAATTTATTCTCACCTTCCTTTAAATAATCTGTCACATTCAAACGATATGGATAAGTCCACACACCGCCTACATAGTGTCCATTCAAAGTAACTTTAGCCATTACCATCACACTACCCAATTCAAGATACAAATTCTTCTGTGGAAGTTCTTTTAATACAAATTCTGTTTCATAGACAGCTTGTCCTGAGAAATACTTAATTTTATTATCATCTGCATTTGTCCAATCTTTCAAATGAGACCAAATTACCGGTACCTCCGGTCCACGTTTACCTGCTTCAAATGTGATCTTCCAAGGGGTATCTATCTTATAAACAGTTGTTTTCTGTGGAAAATTATCTTTCTTTTCTGTTACCTTATTATTCTTGCGAAAAACAATAAAGGCACTTTCATTTCCTTCCAACTCAATCGGTAAAGATATATTATCTTCTTCACTTCTAAAATCTGGTAAATAGCGGATCTCCCCCGTTACAGGATTCCAAAGTTCCGGAGAGAAATCCTGAGATACGCGAAACTCTCCGTTAAAAATCACTTTCTCATTATGCTGATTGGACACAAAATAAATTTCCGCATCCGGTAGAGTTCGATGTATAAACAGAACTGGCATATCCTTTTCACACATAAAATCAGGACGTATATTCAGTGTATCCAATACATCTTGTAAAGCAAGTCCTCGTTGGAATAGTCGTCCTTTTCCATAATGATCGTTAGCAAACAGTTCTGTACCAATATGTGAAACTTCCTTATCTACCTCAGGATAGCCAGATAGGCTTGGAGAATATTCAGGAGCATCACCATAAACAGCCAAGCCATTACGTACCAATTCTCTAATCTTTTTCAGTACCTCGGGGCGCATTGATTTTTGATTTGGCAATACCAATAAACGATACCTCATTCCATCAGGCAAGGTTAAATAACCATCCTTAACGACAGCTCTCGTTAAAAGAACTTCAGCATTAATAAAGTCAAAAGAATACCCTTTTGGTAATTGGGGGTCCATTGAACCTGTCATTTTTGGAGCATCTTCACCGATGAAATAAGCAACATCCGCCACATAAGTACCTTGCTGTAAAAGGAAGTTCGATCTCCGCAAATAGTCTGTAAATAAATCCATCTGACTAAACCAAGTGTTTTTACGATGAAAATCATTTCCAAACCAAGCACTCACACCGGGATTACGATCTTCATATGGTTGATGAATATACAAATGGAGTAATGAAGCATTGATACCTTCTGTGAAAAAACGATCAATACGTGCTTTCATATTACCCGGATAATGGGTAAAATTTGGTCCTCCACTTGTACACGATTCTGCCCAAATACGCTTTTTTCCATAAATATGTCCGCAAGAGGAAGCACAACGGTTTTCAATTAACCCCAAATCACCAAAGCTCCAAAATTCACCACTAATCTCATCAGATTGGCCACCATATTGCAAAAACTCTCCCGGAAATCCCCAATGCCCATAATTTTCTAACCAAGTTGTGAGTCCATGTTGATGACAAATATCCCTCAATCCACCTACATAATCATATGAAACAGCATCAGCAATCAAACGACGTAAATCCCAAAGAAAACGCGAAGATATATCCTCATTACCAACAACCTTACCATATAGAGTTGGTAAATAAGGTACCGGATCGTACCCATAAACCTTCTTAAAACGCTCCAGCATATCATCTGTCCAATTCTGACTACCTGTTTCATAACTATCCTGTACAGCTATCTTCAAGCTCTTCCGATCAGCTTCGGGGATACGACGGAGGATTTCACCCATATAAGCATCAAAATGTGAACTAATATGCTTTCTACTCATCTTGTCTACCTCAAGCCCGGTAGCTTCAGGTGTGGCAGGTGTATTTGTCACGCCTGTCGTTTTCATTTCTAAACAAGAAATAATCCAATTTCCTTCAGGCACATTCCAAGTCAACATTCCGTCGGACGACAGAAAAGCTGTTAAATCCATCACTTTATCTTCCGGTATCACAAATCCCTCCGAATCATTATACCAATCTTGGTTAGGCCACATATATGAATCCCATTTGGGATCAGGACGCTGATACATTTTTGCCAAAGATTGTTCAGGATACCGTTCTACCATTTTTGCAGAAGAAAGAGAGATAATAGCCTCAATGTCTCCATAAGAATTAATAGGTTTATCCAACAACAAACGAAAATCAGCAGATTGCGTTGCAGGAAGAGAAATAACAATCGGAGCATTTGTAAAAAAGCCAACAGAACGCATTCCATTGGTACGATCTATCTCAAATGTCCGAATCGTTTTATAAGTATCACCTACTTTAGCTTGTAGTTCCGCTTTCGTCCATACATAATTGTTTGTTGTAAAAGTAAAACTACGAATAGTCTGTATTTCATCAATATGCATATCAAAAACAACAGGTTCATATCCTTTCTGCTGTACTTTCCATTCTTTTTTAAACACGCCACATTGTGTAGGATGAGCTATAACACGAACCAATTGCATAGAGTCCGAGTACTCAGGTATCGTATATGAAAGTGTCTGCGGACCTTTTACCTCCATATCAGTAGCAGCTAAATAACGCATACTCTGTTCTGGCTTCACCCATGGTCCCCCTGACTGACTCCATCCCGGACTATTAAACATTCCTATTTCTATATCCAATTCTGTTGCAGTTTTCAGTGCTGCATGTACAGCATCCCACCAATCTGGCGTAAAGATCTTTACGTCTCCATAAGCATTTCCTCCTATATCAATATTTCCGATGTAAGCACGAGTAATCCCTGCCTTTTTCATGGCATGCAAATCCTTAACCACTCCTTCTTTTGAAATATTATCTGAAATCCAATACCAATAACATCCTACTCGGATACTATCCGGAATTTCTCGGAAACCTTTCTCTATAGCTACTATAGAAGGGGTATCTTTCCCATTCGAGCACCCTGATAACAAGCAAATCATGGCACTCGCTACTATTACTAAAACATTTCTCATGACATTAAAATATTCACTTTCATCAAACAATATTCCCAACAACTCCTCTGACCCAATGATAAAAAGAGAATAAACAGGCCGGAGGATTATTGTGGAAATTCAAACGCCAATCCTAACTTTTTACCTACATCTATTATCTATTGAAACTTATACTAAGAACACCTAAGAAGCGTAAAACCACTAAAAGAAAACAAAAAATATATCGCATAAAAAAAAGAATAGAGGTAGTAAGAATCTAATCTATTAACTATAAAGTTATTGTTCCTAGATACAAAAATTTCTGTCCGCTAAAAGTAAAGTTCTCATTACCTGTGTATAAACTATAATTGCAATTATAGATTACAAATAATCCAAAAGAAGTTTGGTAACAGGAGATTAGATATTTATCTCTAATGAAACAAAACTTATTTATCTACAAATTAAGTAGTGACTGATATAAAACAGACAAATTGTTCCTACCTCCTCCCGACATTATCTTTGTATTCTGATCAAAGCAAGTTTCGGAACGAAAATAAATGAAAGAAAAATTTAATTTTATAATGGAAGGGAAGATATAGAAATCTTCCCCAAATATGAGTTTATTTATAGTTTCTTCAGACCAAAAACAAAATCGTAATCTCCAGCTTCTATGGCAACAGTTTGCTTTTTAACGCTTACTTTCTTTTTATTCATTTTACATGAAACAGCATTATCGGGAATACAAACTGTAGCAGTTGTTCCAACAGGAACTATTAATCGAAGACGCAACTGGTCATCTTTCAAATTCCAATTAATGGTAATCGTTCCATAAGGTGACTCTTTTGTCACTTTCGACCAAGTCACTCCATTTGGAATTTGAGGATCAACATAGAAATGACGATAACCCGGTTCAGCTTCATCAAGACGTATTCCTCCTACCGCTTGATAGAACCAAGTACCGATACCATTATAACAGTTGTGTACACGACTTCTCTCTCCACTCCAGTATTCCCAAGTTGCCGTTGCACCGTGGTCAATCATATACAAATACCCCGGATAATCACGTTTTTTCAACATTTGATAGAAAAAATCCACTTTTTTATTCTGAATAGCCCACTCTGTCAGGATAGGAACTCCCACCAAACCGACTGCAATATGCCCTTTATGCTTTTCTTCGGTGATAGCTATCATGTTATCTTTCACTTTGTTATATAAAGAATCCGGAACAACACCTACCAACATAGGATAACACATATCCAATTGTGAACCAGTAGAATAAATACCTTCATCCGCACGATAGAAAGTCAGATGAATCAGTTTGTTGAGTTTTTCCCTACGTAAAGCAAATTCCTCCGCTTCTTCTTTTTTACCTAATTTCAAAGCAGTATTATACATAGTACCCAGACATTCACTGATGAAACAGTTACTTACCAGATCCACAGAAGCTTGATTACCAGCATCCACTCCCATTGGTGCCAACCAATCACCTAAATACCAGTCACGATATTTTGTATCAGGCCAACGTTTCAACAAACCATCCACCGTATATTTATCAACATATTTAAACCACTCTTTCATTTGAGAATAATATTTCTCAATCAGTCGAGGATCGTTGTAGTTGATATACGTTCTCCAAGGAGCCTGTACAAAGAATCCACACCAATATGGACCACCGCCACCAGCACCAGGATTAGGACCAACATGCGGTAAACTTCCTCCTTCACGCATGGAATCTCCCCATGTCTGTATCCAGTTTTCGAACGTTGGAGCTACATCATACATAGTTTGCAAAGACATAGTAGACGAATTTCCATCACCACCATATCCTGCACGTTCCAAATGTGGACAGTCTACCATATAGCCGCTAAAAGTCAGGCATTTCATTGTGTACTGGATCATATTATGAATAGCGTTCAAGTCGGCATCCGAACACTCAAAAGTAGTAGCCTGCTTATAGTCTCCATAAATCTGCAAGGATTTCATCCATTCAGTTTCCGGTTTTTGCGGAAGATTAGAAATACGCACATATCGAAAAGCATGATGATTGAATTTATTTCTGAAATATTCGCCTTGTGTACCACCAGATACATAAATATCACTTTCACCTTGTTTGTCAAACTCACCGTCTTTCGTCAGATTATCACTATACTCCATAGTAACCTCATGACCTGAAGGTAATATAGGCATCTGCATCTCAAACCATCCTGTCTGGACCTTTCCCATATCTACCAGCCACATTCCTTCACCTAATTTCTTCACGGAAACAGCCTGTAGTATCTGATGAATTTTATTCACCTCACACATTTGAGGTGAAGTAATATGATCAGGAACTTTCACTATTACCACAGGTGTCCATTTCATCTTATCCAAAGCCTCTGATGAAAGATCCCGAAGAAGAATCCTGCCATCTACCCTCTCACCACCAAACTGCAATGCTCGCCAAGTACCCGTATCCGAATAACCACTTTCACGCCCAGTCCATGTATGGTCTGTTTTAGCCACGGCTTCCCATCGACCGTTTTTCAAAACATCTAATTCTGCTTTCACCAACGGCCCCTCATAAGCAGCTCCAAAAGTAGTTGTCTTATACCATCCTTGTCCCAACCAGATTAACAAATCATTTTCTCCTTCTCTCAAATAAGGAGTAATATCATAGGTAACAATCAATGAACGTTTGGTCAGATGTGAAACAGCAGGCGTAAGTACATCTTCACCTACCTTTCTTCCATTGACATAGATTTCGTGATAACCCAACGTATTTACATGCAAGAAAGCAATTTCTCCTCGGGTCAATCTCACTTTTTTACGCAGAATTGGAGCACAAATCTTGCCACCTTCGGCAGAAGACCCTATATAATCACCCTGCATCTGCGACTTATCCAAAATGCCAACTCCAAAACGAGCGACAGGACTCCATGGTGACACTTGTTTTTTAGAATCCCAAACACGCACTCGCCAATAACATAAAGAACGAGAAGTTAACGTTTTCCCTTGGTAAGGAACCATTACAGAAGCGTCAGATTTCAATTTCCCGGTATTCCATAAATCAGCTTTACCCTGTGCCAACAAAACACTGTCCGAAGCTACTTGAATTTCATAATAAGTTTGTCCACCTTTCCAGCCATCACCCTTTAATTTCCAACTAAAGTGAGGAGTTACATTATCGATCCCCAAAGGATCAATCAGATTTTCACATTTTAACTCCGCCAAATAAAAAGACGGCGTTTTTTTATTTCCATATACTATCACTGATAGACAACAGAAACAGCAAACTAAACACAACAATCGTTTCATACTATTCATATTCTATTTTTTATGGCTTATTTAAGAATGACAAAGTTATATGAGCCCGATGCAACTTCCATTCGAGACGGATTAACTTTATTCATTACAATATTACTGATTTCACTTACAGGTCTTCCTGATTCCATCACCATTCCACTACCCCAATCAGGAATCGTTACCGTAGCCGATGTATTTGTAGGTATCTCTACTTGAAGATTCAGATTTCCGTTCTCATCTATTTTCCAATTCGAACAAATTCTACCGTACAAACTATCATATGTAGCTTTGCAATATTTCAAACTGGTAACTATCACCGGTTCAACATAAAAATGTTTCATTCCCGGATTCGATAAATCGGGTTTTATGCCAGCTAATGAATTATAAAACCATGCTACCACACTGCCAAACATCGGATGACAGTGTCCACAACCTTCATCATTTCCATCACCATTCCACGTTTCCCAAAGCGTATTATTTTTCTTATCAGCCAGATATCCATAACTGGGGAAATCACGCTGATTCATAATCTTATAAGCAAGATCTGCTCTACCATTCTCCGTCAAAACTTGCAATAAAAGCGGAGTAGCAAGTATACCTGTATCAAAATGATAGTTAATCTTCTCCAAATGTTTCAACAAAGCAGTAAATACTTTCTCACGATTACTGTCCGGGACAAGTCCGAATGCTAATGCAAATACATCAGCTCCCTGCTTACCTTCCCAATAATGATGAGTCACTTCATTATAAAATGCAATATTAAAATTTTTCTTAATTGTTCGGGTAAGTATATGAAACTCATCTTCATCCTCTTTCTTATTCAAAAAATTCGCTATATTCGCCATAATGCAAGTGACATGATAAAAATATGCCGTGTTCACTAAAGATGCCGGAATTTCAATCACATTATGGGGAGTAGACCATTCACCCAAACACCACCCGTTTGGTTCCTCCCGTACCACTATTCCTTTATCATCAGTTCGTGTACTAAGATATTCAATCCAATGTTTCATACCATAATAATGCTCCTCTAAAAGTGTGGTATCACCATAATGGCAGAAATAATTCCATGGGATAATCACATACGCTGATCCCCATGCTGGTCCACCACCTCCACCACCAAAGGGTGCAGTATGCGGTACATATCCTGTATTCTTATTGCTTGCATCACTAATGTCACTAATAAACTTTTTAAGGAAACAAGTCATATCATACGAATAAAGCAGGCTTTCTGTAATAATCTGTCCATCACCAGTATAGGCCAATCGTTCACGATGCGGATCACTACTTATGATCCCTTTAAAATTAGCCTGCATCGTGCGGTTATAAGCTTGACAAATATTATTAAAAAGCTGGTTAGAACAATCGAAGCTCCCCGTATTCCTAATATCCGTATAAATGGACTTCACTCGTATACTCTGTTTTGAGATCTCGACACCTTGTGTTGCAGTCACCTCAACTTTCTTAAAAGCATGCCAAGTAAATCTGGGTTCCCATCTTTCGTTCTGTCCACCTCGTAGTATATACATGTCTTCTTGACCATAACTCAACCCTTCATCACTAATAAAACGTAGCTTCACAGTATCTCCAGCCTGGCCTTTCACAGAGAGTTCACACCAGCCTGCAACAGTTTCAGGCAAAGTAAAAACAAACAAAGAATCATTTGCCTGTTCAAAATAGGTATCCACCGTTCCCATTATTTTGGTAAATGGAACTGTTTGTACTCGTAACATTCCCGTGGGAGGACGAACAGACAATACCGATTTCCAAGCCGAATCATCATAACCTGCTTGATTCCATGAACCTAATTCAAGACGAGCATCATAAATCTCACCTGTAAATATAGCATCATGCAAAATAGGACCCGTAGTTGTTTTCCATGACTGATCAGAAATAATAGTTTCTTTACTTCCATCTTTATATTCAATCTCTAACTGCAACAGCAATTTGGGAACATCATACCACATATAGCCTTCCACAATACGATCTCGTTGATTATACCAACCGTTGCCCAACACAACTCCAATTACATTATTCTGCTTTTCCAAATTAGAAGTAACATCAAATACATTGTAAAGCACTCGTTGTGTAGACTGGTCATCATAATGATACAAAAGTTTCTTCAATGACCTCCTATCATAATTTGTAACGGCAGGGGCCAGGACCTGATCTCCAATTTTATCCCCATTAAAATACATCTCATAAAAGCCTAATCCGCAAACATATACCATAGCCTTCTTTATGGCTTTCTCAATAGTAAACTCTTTGCGAAAATAGGGTGCCGAAAAGGTAAGCGTCGAATCCGGATACACATCTTTTATCTGTCCTATCCATTTAGCTTTCCAGTCAAAAGAATTCAACAATCCCATACTCCAGCTCGACACATCACTCCATTTCGTAGGATTATCATTTTCGTCCCAAACCATCACTTTCCAATAAAGTTGCATTTGAGATAACAACCTTTTCCCCTGATAACCAATGATAGATTCTGAAGAACTAACTTTACCGGAATCCCAATAATCCCCCTTCTCCTGATTCAATAATTTCAAACTGCTAGATACAATAACACGATAGGCCGATTGTTTCTTTCCTCTTTGATTCGACACCAATTGCCATTGAAGAATCGGATGCTGGCTTTCAATAACAACCGGAGTCTCCATATTATCACAACGCAAATTCACTATACTGATATCATTTCTTCCATAAGCAAAAGAAGAAAACATAATCAATAACAAAAGATTTCCAATTAGTCTATTCATTTTGTATCCCCTAAAGAGTTTTTTACTACCTACAAATAGGATGTTGCTATTCAATTCTTGTCAACCTCACTTTCTGAGTGACCGGTTTATTGATTTTATAAATGGTTTCTACAATATTCTTCATATAATCATCCCAAACTTTACGTATTTCCGGATGCATCGCTTTGATATACCAATCATAACTCGCTCTAAGAAACATGTCTTTAGGTAGGTATTCTTTTAGTTTATCGATAGCTTGCTGATTATCTGCAAACAATAATCCTTCTTTTTTCAAGAACGAACACTCTGTCCACAAATATTCTCTGAAACGTTTCTCTATTTCAAACCGTTCTTCATTCAGATACATAATTTTCGCAGCTTGTTGATACTGGGGAGTGTTCGGATAATTTGCCAAATTCACCCCACTAGCTAATTCTTTAGATGAAAGATTGTCAATAAACTGATCTCCTATAGTCAATCGATACAGACCTTCTTCCAAATCAATCACCTGTAAACGCTCCTGATTAAATTCTTCCATAAACGGGACCAATTGCATTGCATCACGTTGTGACCTTTTATTTCCCCAGCCATGTCTCGGGATAGAATCCAATGGATAAGGAAGAGCATTTGCCAAATAGTCGAAAGTCAAATCAGCCCCGTTCTTTTTCAATTTGGATATTTTACAATTCTTACTGGCTACAACAGCTGAATTACGCGCATCAATAGAAACGGACGACACTTCATTCCCTGTCAATCCTTGTGCTTTCAGAAACAAATAGGCCATAACCATCTGCCCGTCATTATCCGGATGAATTCGGTCGATTCTACAGAAAGTAAACGCAGAGTCTCTCTCTTGCTCTCTCTCGCTTATTTTCCGCATCGGTAAATTAAAATCTACGAATCCCCAACCATTCTTTCTTGCCGATGCACGTTGGGCATCTATAATTTTCAGAATAGCATTATTCTTTCCATGCAGAATAAAGTTGTTAAATCCGGAAGTTTCGTCATAAGGAGAACCTCCGATCAACACCTTAGTAACTTTATTTTTGGCCAACAATCGTTGTTCTATTCCCTGATAATTCTCCAATGATCTTGCAACTTGTCGTTCCGAAAGCTCCCTGGCATTATCTTTCATATAAATATCATAACCGGTATCGTTCATGCCAAAAGTAAGGGCCACATAAGTCGGTTTTTTATTAAAGACATCATAATCCAAACGATCTTTAATATCCCACGCACTCTCCCCGCCAATCCCCGCATTCATAATCGTAACCGGCTTGTCAGGAAAACGAGTCATATAATACAGCCAAATAAATGAATGATAATGTCCTGCGTGAGTAATGCTATTTCCTACAAATACAACACGCTCTCCTTTTTCAAACCGTGGAACTGATGTCTGTGCCTGTAAAGAGCTGCAACTCGCATAAATCAAAGATAACAACAAGAATATCTTCATACTTCTTTTATTATCCATTTATCTATTATTCTTTTAAATGATTACTCTACAATCCCAGTAATCAATCCATTATATCCAATTTACTTTTCTCTGCTTTTCCATACTGTTTCACCAGTACACTCACTCCACCCTTTAGTAATTCAGGTGCTGCCTCTATACTTATAACTTTTTCTTCATCCGGCATCAATGTCACATAATTATCAGACATGATAACAGGAAGCACACGCTTTTGCGTGACTTTATTAACTAATCTTATCCGATTGGCAAAAGCAACACTCTTGGAATTGTTCTTTACAGCTACCTGCATCTTTCCATCAGCCGTCAATTTGTTCACTAACCGACAAGATAAATCAGCTTCCGGAAGTGTATTCAACTGTGTATAATCAAGGTCTCTCACACCATTCCTCCAATAAAAGTTTTCGGACAGCAAATTACCATTGGCGTCAGTCAATTCCAGTTTAATGAAATGAAGTGGGGTTAATTCTTCTATTCCTTCCGGCTTCTCACCATAGATTTCAAACTCAAATAACGAGTAACCAAACTGTGTGGCACGGCTGATACCCTCTAATTTTACATAACGAGCTGTTATAGATTCCAGATCTATTTTCTCTGTACCGCCTTTTCCATCCTTATTGTCGTAAACAGTTTTCCACTCTTTTGCATCATTTGATACTTGTAAAGCGTACTTCTTGGCACAGGCTGTTTCCCACTTTAAAATGACATTCTCTATTTTTTCTTCCTTACCAAGATCAACGTATATCCATTGAGGATCATTATATTCACTTTCCCAACGGCTACCAGCACCTCCGTCAGTCACCAGTGAAGCCTTTTTAGAATCACCTGTTGAGGAAGAAGCTACTACCTCTTTTCCAAAAGCCAGATTAAAAGGATTAAAATTCAAAGTAAAGGCTTCTGCAATATTACTAGCTGTTACATCCACCCGCTTAGTCTGCCCATACGTGGCAATCTCTTTTCCATTCAAGTCGTAAATCGTAGCCTTGACTGTCGCCCCTTTCAAATCTTTGGCTGTCGTATTTATTACTTTTATACTGTTATTAGAGGCATTCCATTGAATATGTAGAGGCTCACAAGCCTTTTTCGCTCCCCAATAAGCACCTGTAGGATCGTAATAATAATCGTAAGTCTGCCACACAAACGAAGGATAAGCAGGATGACTCATCCAAATCAGGAGTCCGGCAGCATCATTCCACATTTTATCATTCCAAGCCTCATACATCCCTTTCATGACTTCAATATTCAACAATTGAGCCTTCTCACAAAATTCTTCCAATCCGGATGATTCTCCGTACTGCATATTGACTGAATTCTTGTAATTAACAGGGTTGGCATTAGATGCTTCTTTACCAAAAAAATGCTTATTCCATACATTATCATCATCATTCTTCAACTGCTCATCAGTGGGTAGAGGCCACCAATCTTTCTCCGGAATAAACTCTTTCACACTTTCGAAAGTAGGAAAAGTAGCTGTGCCTATTTCTGTACGCATTCCATAACCGTGGTCAATTCCGTACGGATAAGCCGGTGTATTAAATGCTAAATTACTACCTGATGTTTCAAAATGATGTCTCGGAGGTTGATTACCCCACCAACCACTACCGGACAATCCATCTTGATTGGAACAAGACTTATACATACGATCATTATGATCTTCCTTAGCAATCATCTCACGCAGATAATTATCCAAATCCGATGCCGGATGCGTCTCATTAGCTCCACACCAAATAGCGATAGACGGATGGTTTCTCAAACGTCTGACCTTGTCAAGGGCATTCGCCTTGAATGCCTCTGGTTGTGCCACATCATTATATGCCACGTACAACCAGAAATCATTCCATACCATAATCCCATATTTATCGCAATAATCATAAAATTCATCATCAGTAACACAACCTGTCCACAGACGAATCATGTTGTAATTCATTTCTTTATGTAACCTGATTTTTGTCTCATACTCTTTCCCTTGGCAACGAAGTAAATACTCACTCATCCCCCAGTTTCCACCTTTCAAATAAATCTTTTGTCCATTGATAAAGAATGTCAAAACAGGATAACCAACTACATTATCAACCATCTTATACTCATACTTCTTAATACCAAATGTCAAATCTTTCACATCCGATACCTCCCCGTCAACAGAACAAGTCAATTTGCAAGTATAAAGATTAGGATCACCATAACCATTCGGCCACCAAAGTTTCGGCTGGTCAATAACCAATTGTGCTATATCCTCCTTGCTGATAGACAATCCTGCCGTTGCTCCGCCTTCTACCTGAACTTCCTTGGAGAAAGAGATGTTTCCCGGCTGAATCACCCCGGAAACAACAACTTTTTTAGGAGAGGAAGAGGCATTTCTGACATTGGTTGAAATAGAAAGTTCAGCCTTTTGCAAAGTAGGTAATTCTGAACGTACCCAAGGATCTTCCATTACGACATCTCCGGTAACCATCAGATAAGTATTACCTGTGATACCGGCTAAACGCCCAGGTACATAAGGCATCCAGTCCCATCCGGCACCAGCCAGATAACTAGGACTACAAGCAACACCATAAGGGTCTTTCGCTTTACGTGTCTTCTTCTGATCGGGATCAGTTATCAAAACAGCAATCGCATTCTTACCGGACTTTTTAACCAAATGAGTTACATCAAATTTTGAACGCAGCATGTGACCACTTACATCCTTAGTAGATGTTTTCGTGCCTGATATCTTCTCTCCATTAAAATAGAAATCAGCAAAGCGATTCGTATTATCGAAATGAAGCCATACACGTTTTCCCTCAGAATAGGAATCCGGAAGTTCAAACTCTGTACGATACCAAAACGGACGGTTATAAAAAGTTTCGTCCACTTTATAAATATTATCAGCATAATTAGGATCAGGCACTATTCCTGCTTCAACATAAGCTGTGAAAACAGTTCCCGGAACTACACCTTTCACATACTCCGGTATTTCAAACCCTGGAGTAGATATCTGTTCCCCAGTTACATTCTCTAAATCAGCTTGTGGTTTCACCTCCCAAACTATTCGGGGATCAGAACTATTCAATGACATTTTTGTAACCTGTTCCGTACAGGCTGTCTGCACTAAAACAAGTACAACAGATACAATATAGTAAATTATTCTATTCATCGTGTTACCAAGATTTTAAAGTTACTTTCTATCAAAAACGAAAGGATATTTTCTATCAGATTCCCCATTCCGTATTAGGCGTATCACCCATAAACAATTCTAATGTGCCTCCAGCCACTATGTCTGCAAAATCCAAATAACATTTATTATATTCCTTACCATTCAGCAAAGCTTTCTGTATATAAACATTACCAACACTATTATCATGAGCGATCACCGTAAACTTCTTTCCTGAATAATAAGCAGGATCTAAGGCAAATTCCACCTTATCGAATACCGGACTTGTAATCTCCATACGTGTATTACCCGGACAAGAAGGATGAATACCGGAAGCTGCCAACACATACCATGCCGACATTTGGCCTACGTCTTCATTTCCAACGATACCTTCTACTTTATTAGCATATGCTTTTTCACAAGTATAACGTGTCCACTTCTGGGTATGCCAAGGTACAGCAAGCTGGTTAAAAAGGAAAGGTACAAAATGTACCGGTTCGTTAGCATGGTTGTAATATTCATTCCACAACATATTGGAAGGAGTCTTACTGAAAAAATGAATCAGATCTTCAATTACTTTCTCTTTACCACCCATCAATTCCACCATTCCCGGAACGTCATGAGGCACGAACCAACCTTGTTGATAAGAATTTGCTTCTATACAGCCATACCATTCTTTAAGACGTGCATTCTCAGGCCATGCTATCCATGAGCCATCCGCTTTACGAGGACGGAACCAACCTTTCTCTTTATCAAAAATATGATGATATGCCTGGCCTTTTTCGTAAAAATAGCTGGCATCCTCATCTTTTCCCATCGCCTGTGCCATTTGAGATACACACCAGTCAGTGTAAGCATATTCCAAAGTTGTCGAAATACTTAATGGTTCCGGTATATAACCTAATGAATCATTACCAAAATGCCGTGAAGTATTAACAGCATACTGATACGCTTTCTCTACATCATACGTACGAATTCCCTTTACATAAGCATCTGCTAAAACAGACAAGGCCGGATTCCCCAACATACAACCGGAATAGGAATTCAGAAATTCCCAACGTTCGTAATATTCACGCCCGCTCTGCTCTGCCATTGAAATCAATGAATTCAATTCATCGCTCACCAGACATGGGTTAATTATAGTCTGTAAAGGAAACTGGCTGCGAAATACATCCCATCCACTAAAAATAGTACGCTTTGTGAAGGCACTGTCCGTTGTATGTATTTTATAATCACCGCCTACATAACGACCATCCACATCTGTATAAATACGAGGATCAATCATAGTATGATACATGGCAGTATAAAAAATAGTCTTTTCATCTTCCGTACCACCAGATATTCGAATACGACTAAGTTCTTTATTCCACAAATCTGTAGCTTCCTTCTTCACCTGCTCTAAATCTTTAGAAGCTATTTCCTGTTTGAAATTATTAGCAGCTCCTTCCATATCAACGAAAGAGATACCCACTTTCATCTCTACAGTCTCTCCTTCTTTTGTCGGGAATTCTGTAAAAAAGCCCAAATGCTTACCTTCCAATTCTTTCTTATCTTTGATGACCGGAGCTTGTGAAACACGAGTCAAATAAGGAATACTGACCACCTCATCACGTTTACGAACCCAATCTTCGGGAATATCCGCACTCCAGAAACCATAATCGGTCAAAGGTTTACTGAATTGGGCATAATAATAGACAGTATAATCGGCTTTTCCTTCACCATTACCCCATCCACCACCATCAGGTGTACACTTCATCCAACCTTGAATGGTATGATCATCTACTACTTTAATATATTGGGAAGTAGATGTTCCTCCCACTCTACGCGCTAAATCAATCTGAATACGAGACCGCTCATTAGAAGGATAAGTAAAACGTAAAATTCCACAATGCGGCGTTGCACTACTTTCCACTTTTATACGATAATCAGTCAACTCAACCGAATAATATCCGGCCTTAGCCGTCTCGGTCACTTTGTTATAAGCTGAACGATATCCTTTAATGCTATCATTATCTTCTTTCCCTGCTACTTTATATAATTCACCTGTTGTAGGCATCACCAGGAAATTTCCTAAATCACCGAACCAACCCACACCGCTCATCTGTGTAAAGGCAAAACCTTCAATCGTCTTATGTTCGTCACTATATCCGGAACCATTATCTCCCCCTGTTATAGTGTTAGGACTAACCTGCACCATACCATAAGGAGTAGTAGCTCCCGGAAAAGTTTTACCTAGTCCGTGATATACACCCGCAGCCCCTACACTCGTACTGGCACCAATAAACGGATTTACATAATCAGTCGGGACCAAATCTTCCGATACCGTACTGGTGGACGAACATCCCGTCATCCACCATAAAAAGCAAACAAATAAAAGATTAGCAGTCGCTTTATACATAACAATATAATAAAAATTTAAATCAAACTCAGAACGAAAGTTCTAATACCGAAACGAGGCATCGAAATCATCATATCCGATTTTCCCGCACGTGTTTTTATATTCTTTCTTTCGATACATTTTCCATTTAAATCCACCTCTTCCACACCGGACAACGGCATGTCAAAAGTGACCTTCTGTAATTTCTCGTTACCTTCTGAATTAAACAAGCGTAATACGATCTTTCCATTTTCCAAATGAACAGCACTTACCTGATAACCGGTATTTTGTAAATTAATAAACGACTTTGATTCCGGTTTTGCCACCGAATAACAAGAAGATAATAAAGGCTCATTCCAACAATCACTGTTGTTTGCTACTGATGCCTTATCCCATTTACCCCGATGAGGCATAATTGCATATTTCATTTTTAAAGGACCTGTAATTTTATAGTCGGGTCCCCAAAGTCCTCCACCCGAATATTGAGCTGTCAGTCCAAGCGGAAAGTCTTCTCCATAAGAATAAGAAGTAGTATGATCAGAAAATAAAGCCAATGCATAATCCCCTTTCTGTTCAGCTAAGTCTACCCAGTTGAGTATAATATTATGTTTGATTTGATCCCAAGAATTAAAAAAAGTATTATCGAGTTTACTTTCACACACATCGAATGGTGCATTCTTATAAACACGGGGAGAGCGAAGATCGGTTGGAAACAATATATTCAATTTAAAACGATCATCACAAAAAGCTCTGCGATTACCACTCCAATGATTTTCTTTATACTCACCAATACCTACATTCTTTTTCCAATCAACCGTCAATTCAAAATCAATCCGTTTCATCCCCTTTGAAAGGGTTATTAACTGTGTAAACGGGTGAGAGGCAATCTCCCCTTCTATCTTTACCTTTTTTTCATATATATTATCCCTCAATATAGTCAATCTGGCCGGAGCTTCTGTTGAAGAACGGAACTTTCCCTCTTCATAAAAGAAACCTCGCAACTCTCCTAAAGAATACTCACCTGTTTGACATACAAATTCTTTATTCCCCTCTTTTTTAGCAATCAGGCTTTTGATAACTCCTCCCTTCGATAAATCAAAAACAACCTTATACATGTCATTCTCAACCATGTATTCCTGTTCATTAACCTTCTCACTTTCTGAAACCTTTTTGCTTCCTGCAACGATCTTTTTACCTACTTCTTTCTTTTTTATACAATACGTGGAGTACCCGAAGGGAGGAATCTCTGCTTCAAAAAACATTTTTTTCTTTTCTCCTTCACTTTCTACAAAACAACCTATCTCTTTACCTTTCCAATCACAAATGACAAAATTCGAATTCTCTGACTCTAAAGAAAGAAGAACACTCACCGGTTCTTTCCTTTCTACTCCCAGAGTGTTAAAAACCCGTACCCATTGCTGGTTAATATCTCCTTGCTGTGAACCTGACAGATCATCAAAGCTTTGTATGGACGTTTCTATAATTCCATCAGAAATTCGATTCGTATCATCAGTCCATCGTTTAATCTGATCAGCCCATGTACCTTGCCTATTCAATCCGTTATAGGGCACAATCCAAGAATCATGATGCTGTGCCATCATTAAAGTGCGCCACGCTTCATCCATATCTGCTTTCAAACAAGTATACCCATTCTTCAGATGAGCCATAACAGACATTTTCTCTGCCATGATAATCTTGTTCTCAGAAGTACGAACTTCCTGCGCTATCTTCTGTAACACTTGGCTACCCCACATTAGGTTTACGCGCATATCTTCCTGTGAGAAATGCCAATCATCATCAGTTTTTCCGATGGAGATATTCTCTATATAATCTCTCCATCTCATATATATAGAATTATTTTTTGTGTTCTTTCCACTTCCGATCCACGGACCGTTTTTCCATCCGGCATCCTGAAAACACATGCCGACCGGATGCTTTATTCCTGCTTCACGACAAGCCATCAAATACGCTTCCGAATTCCCCCAAGCGGTTGTCTGCCACGTTGAGTTCTTTTCCAACTGTTCACAAGCATAACGAGGAACTGTCAAAATAGAAGTCCCGTCCGTCCCTATCCAGTTAACCAATTCGCCACCATACGCAGCAGTATACCCTCCCCAACAAGTATTGGGACACTTTAATACAGCATATTTAAAACCGAATTGTTTAAGAATCTGTGGTAAACAACTTGTGAAGCAAGGTTCTTCTACAGAATAAGTAATAAAATCAACCTCCGGGAAATGCGCATTAGTCTTGGCTATACCATATTGAAACTGCCGAATGATACTCTCTCCTGAAATATTATAGCAATAAGGTTGTGCATATGTAGGATTCGTAAATTCCACTTGCCGACTTGTCACAACCCTCTTAAATTGTTGATAAGCTTCAGGGGTTTGCACACGAACAGTATCCCAAGTTTCCGGTTCTATCTCCAAACAAATTCGCCAATCCGGATGCATAGATAGCTGATCTACGATAAACTGAGTTTTCCACTTCACCGGATAATGGCCATATATTCCGCCATGATACCCATCAACAAAATAAGCCTGTTGTGAATAAACATTACTATAAAAGAAAACTGTCAGTAATATAATATAAATTTTATTCATGGTATGCTACAACTATTTTATTTCTCGCGCTGTTCCATCTTGCGCATAAATTCATCCAGTTTTTGCTGTATAACTTTCTCGTCATCTTTATGCCCGGAGAATATCCAATCAATGATTGCTAAAAGGCTTTGATCATCAACAAAATTCCCTTTCAGCACTTCATCTCTATCCACCTCCATCAGAAAACTCTCCTTCTCATCAGAAGTAAGTTCACCTGCAAAATATTTATTTAGAGCTTTATCCATCCTTTGTTCCTTTTTTTATCAAAGAACGATTATGTCGATAAATACCCCTAAAAAAGTATTTATAAATTAATTAAACATTATGCAGCCAAACACATATTCAACATTACCCGTAACTTTTTAAGTGCTATTCCCATCTGACACTCCACCGTATTAACCGAAATACCCAACCGTTCGGAAATCTCCCGGTATTTCAACCCCTCCATACGACTCAATAAAAATATAGTACGGCACTTTTTAGGTAAACTATTTATGGCTTTCCGAACCAATTGCTCCATTTCATTTCCCTCATAAATATCCGATACATCAAAACGCTCCAAAGATTGCATTTTCAAATTCAGTTCAACTTCAAAAGAAGCCTGTACATTCTCCACATATTTCTGTTCGAACACCTTATGCTTTAGATAATCCAAACATCTGTTTCTTACTAGCCGGAAAAGATAAGCATTTATATTTTCAATATGACTCATAGACTCTCTTTTTTCCCAAAGATCTGCAAAAACATCTTGGGTTATGTTTTCAGCGTCCTCTTCCAACATTACAAATTCTTTTGCAAACCGAACCAATTTTGGATAATAAATAAGATATAAATCTGAAAAATTCATAGTCATGTGTTTCTTTAGATTAGTATTCAGTTACCAAAAATCTCGTGATGCAAATATAAAGATGAAAAGAGCCTACTTCTGAACAGAAGTAGGCTCTAAAGTAAATTACATAAGGAGTATTTATACTATATTTATCTAATAATCAAAACATTAAAAAAAGATTCTTTTATAGTTTTGGTAAACCGGATAGAATCATTTTTGAGACAAGGAACCGAGTTTTTTTACCTCTTCTTCAAAGATATTACTATCAAGAATAGACATTCTCTTCACTTTGCTCTTATAATTATAAATCGTCTGAACGGAATAATGCAAAAACACAGCAATCTGTCCGACATCTATAATTCCTAATCGAATCAATGCAAATATGCGCAATTCTGTATTTAATTGATCTTTTTCCAGTTTGTAATGTTCTTCAGGCTTCAATAGCGAATTAAATTCTTCAACAAAATTGGGGTACAACTTTAGAAACGCTTTATCAAAGTTCTGATAAAGTCCTTCAAGTTCCTTCTCAAAAGGACGGGAAGATGATTTATACAAATCATCAATCTGTCCAGTTTTAATCTTCCTATTCACATTCTTCCTATATTCATCGAGCTTATTAATATAAACAGCACACTGATTCATAAAATATCCAACGTATTTTTCCTTTATCAGATTGGCCTCATCAAGATTCTTATTCAATCCAACCAGCTCCTCATTCATAGCTTTCAGATTTCTTTTAGCTCTGGATACGATTTTGGTTTGCTTATATGTAAAATACAAAGTAATCGCAAGGGCCACCACAAACAAGCTGGTCAGTAAGATATAAAAACGCAGGTTTCGTTTCTGTTCCTCTAGTCTGTATAAATAAGTATTCTCTATAATCGGATGAATACGGGCTATGACCGTATTCTTGAAACGGGAATTATAAAAAATAGCATCATCCAACGCTACCTTTATATAATTATAAGCTCTGTTTATATCCCCTTTATGATATAAGTTAACTGCTAATGTTAACAATGCCTCATTCTCTTTCACTGCAAGTTTAGCATCTGTAATAGCTGCCAATATTAGAAATTTTCCCTCTAACGCGACATCTCCAACCAATCGATAGGCTCTCGCAAGCCCCATAGCCATCATTGCATATCCATGAGACTCCGGTTCTTGTTTATCATATATTTGCGTCAATATCTGAAGCGCTTCTTTAATATCACCTTTATCTTGAAGTTTCACCGCTTTTTCTTTCCTGTACTCGTCACACTCATTAAACAAGATACTCATGACTGTATCTCGATAAGCTTCTTTTTCTGCAATATATTCCTTTGAGAATCGTACATCATCCGTATATTTAATGAGGTTTTCATAATAACGTATCTTATTCCAGCAATACAATGCTTTCAAATGATCGGGTAAATCCGCGCACTCAACCGACTTAAAAATGTCATTTGCCTGAATAAACAGACCTGATAGGGAATAGACGAAAGCCAAGCGGAGTTTCTCTTCCAAAAGATATTCCTCATTACCCATCTTCTTCGCAATCTTAATATTCTCATGAATATATTGTTCTGCCGAATCACAGACAAAAGTTTCATACTGGTGGATAATCTCTTTATTCAAATTGTATAAATCCTCCGGAGTATGCTGTCCAGACTTCTTTGTCTTCAATTCTTTTATGGTGGCTTCCTTTTTCTGTGTATACACCAAACGTTCAGAAATCACTTTATCCAACACCTTCAACAAAGAGTCATTTTCATTACCTGCATAAAGGTAAAATAAGGAGTTCAAGAGAAAAAATGTAAACCAAAGTGTGCGTTTCATATTAGTGCGTTCTTTCTTAGTCTGCAAAAAAATGTATTTTATTTGTGTAATTCGTAAAAAAAGGAAGTAAATCGTTCTTTTTATTGCATCTTTTAACAAATACACAAAAAAGAATTGCCTCATTTCAAAATGCTATTCATGAAACCGTACCGACAAAAAAACGAATCGCAAAGAAGCGGAGTTAAAAAAAGCTTTTTTGCCACTCGGACTTTGCAAAAAGTATAAATATTAGTTCTATATTTGCAACCGTTAAAGGAGAAAGATGAAACAAAGCTTAAAATTCGGACTACTTTTAGTATTGGCTTTGCTCATCCATTGTGCAACTAACGGAGCAATGGAAGATATGTGCAAAGTTTCCTCCCCGACTTATCGGCAGGAGAAATGCTATGTGTCGCAAGATCGTCCGATACAAAATGCTTTAGAACGTCTTTACAACCTTTACGCTACCCAATCTTGTGATATGAGTCATACGGACGTCACGCATGTCCCGGCAAATAAAAGCGTACTGTTGCCAGTTGCTTTTTCCGGAGAACATCACAATTCTCAAAGACCGTATCACTCTTCACCTTCTCATCCCCCAACGTGCTTTTATGATCCTATCTCCTATTATATATATGGGTTAAGAAAGATAGTCATTTAGCCTACAGTACAGTAAACTCTTTTACTCGTCATTTATTACAGTTGGTTTTATTCCCCATAGGGCGAATAGACTAATTGTTTATTTCTATATAATATTCAATCTAAACAGCTATTGAATTATGAATTTTACATTTTTAGTTGTTGTTCTACTGACAGCGCTTGCTTTTGTCGGTGTAGTAGTAGCTCTTTCGCGTGCTATTTCTCCCCGTTCATACAATCTGCAAAAGTTTGAGGCTTATGAATGTGGTATACCGACACGTGGTAAATCATGGATGCAGTTTCGCGTAGGCTACTACCTGTTTGCCATCCTATTTCTTATGTTCGATGTCGAAACTGCTTTACTGTTCCCATGGGCAGTAGTTATGCTCGACATGGGACCACAGGGACTTATTAGTGTTCTCTTCTTCTTTATCATTTTAGTTCTGGGTCTTGCTTATGCCTGGAGGAAAGGAGCTTTGGAATGGAAATAACCAAAAAGCCAAAAATAAAATCTATTCCGTATGATGAATTTATCGACAATGAATCATTGGAAAAGTTGGTCAAGGAACTTAATGCAGGAGGAGCAAACGTTGCCCTCGGAGTTCTTGACGACTTTATCAACTGGGGACGCAGTAACTCACTGTGGCCGCTTACCTTTGCAACCAGTTGCTGCGGTATCGAATTCATGGCACTGGGTGCCGCGCGTTATGACATGGCCCGCTTTGGGTTTGAAGTAGCACGTGCCAGTCCGCGCCAGGCTGATATGATTATGGTATGCGGAACAATCACCAATAAAATGGCTCCGGTACTGAAACGACTCTATGACCAGATGCCCGATCCGAAGTATGTGGTTGCCGTAGGCGGATGCGCTGTCAGCGGAGGTCCTTTCAAAAAGTCCTATCATGTGGTAAACGGAGTGGACAAGATTCTTCCGGTAGATGTATATATTCCCGGATGCCCGCCACGTCCTGAAGCTTTCTATTATGGCATGATGCAATTGCAACGCAAAGTGAAAATAGAAAAGTTCTTTGGTGGAGTAAACAGAAAAGAGAAGAAACCGGATTATTTAAAAAATGAAGAATGATTCTACATTCTGTAATTTAAAGGATTTATGCAAGAAATACAATTTATAGCTCCTGCAGCGTTACACGACGAGATGCTGCGCTTGCGAAATGAAAAACAGATGGACTTTCTCGAAAGCCTCACCGGTATGGACTGGGGAGTAGCCGATGAGAAAGACGCTCCGGAAAAACTCCGCGGTTTAGGCGTAGTCTACCATCTGGAATCTACCATTACAGGCGAACGGATAGCACTAAAAACAGCGACAACCAACCGCGAGCTACCTGAAATTCCATCTGTCAGCGACATTTGGAAGATAGCCGACTTCTACGAACGTGAAGTTTTCGATTATTACGGTATCACTTTTATCGGTCATCCTGACATGCGCCGGCTTTATCTGCGTAACGATTGGATAGGTTATCCAATGCGCAAAGATAATGATCCGGAAAAGGATAACCCATTGTGTATGACCAATGAAGAGACGTTTGATACGACTCAAGAAATAGAACTGAACCCGGACGGAACCATCAAAAATAAAGAGATGAAGTTGTTCGGTGAAGAAGAATATGTAGTTAACATCGGTCCGCAACACCCTGCTACTCATGGTGTAATGCGCTTCCGTGTTTCTCTGGAAGGTGAAATCATTCGTAAGATTGATGCGAACTGCGGTTATATCCACCGGGGCATCGAGAAAATGAATGAAAGCCTTACCTACCCTCAAACATTAGCCTTGACAGACCGTCTTGACTATCTGGGTGCACACCAGAACCGTCATGCACTGTGTATGTGTATTGAAAAGGCTATGGGTATTGAGGTTAGCGAACGTGTGAAGTATATCCGTACTATTATGGATGAATTGCAACGTATCGACTCTCACTTGTTGTTCTACTCTGCACTGACGATGGACTTGGGAGCGTTGACGGCATTTTTCTATGGATTCCGTGACCGTGAGAAGATTCTCGACATCTTTGAAGAGACTTGTGGCGGACGTCTGATTATGAACTACAATACAATTGGCGGTGTACAGGCTGATCTTCATCCTAACTTCGTCAAACGAGTAAAAGAGTTCATTCCTTATATGAGAGGAATCATCCACGAATATCATGATATATTTACGGGTAACATCATCGCACAAAGCCGTATGAAAGGCGTCGGTGTGTTAAGCCGTGAAGATGCCATCTCTTTCGGTTGTACCGGAGGTACAGGCCGTGCTTCAGGATGGGCGTGTGACGTACGTAAACGAATGCCATACGGTGTATACGACAAAGTAGATTTCAAAGAAATTGTTTATACGGAAGGTGACTGCTTTGCCCGTTACCTGGTGCGTATGGATGAAATCATGGAAAGTCTGAACATCATCGAACAATTAATAGACAATATTCCCGAAGGACCTTATCAGGAGAAAATGAAGCCTATCATCCGTGTTCCGGAAGGCAGTTATTATGCTGCAGTAGAAGGAAGTCGTGGTGAATTTGGTGTCTTCCTTGAAAGTCAGGGTGACAAAATGCCTTACCGCCTGCACTACCGTGCTACGGGATTGCCGCTTGTTGCCGCAATCGACACCATCTGCCGGGGAGCAAAGATTGCCGATTTAATTGCTATTGGCGGAACAATAGATTATGTCGTTCCGGATATTGATAGATAAAATACTTAATTATTAAGAATATATGTTCGACTTTAGTATAGTAACAAACTGGATACATGAGCTACTACTCTCCATTATGCCGGAGGGATTAGCCATCTTTATAGAATGTGTAGCTGTCGGCGTGTGCCTCGTAGCACTATATGCCATCCTGGCTATCATATTGATCTACATGGAGCGTAAAGTTTGCGGTTTCTTCCAGTGTCGTCTTGGTCCGAACCGCGTTGGTAAATGGGGTTCTATTCAAGTGGTCTGCGACGTACTCAAAATGATGACCAAAGAAATCTTCATGCCGAAGGGTGCCGACCATTTCCTTTACAATCTCGCTCCATTCATGGTGATTATCGCCTCATTCCTGACTTTCGCTTGTATTCCTTTTAATAAAGGTGCAGCGATTCTCGACTTTAACGTGGGCGTGTTCTTCCTGTTGGCTGCTTCCAGCATTGGAGTTGTCGGCATCTTGCTGGCCGGTTGGGGTAGTAACAACAAATTCTCTTTGATCGGTGCCATGCGAAGCGGTGCACAGATTATCAGTTACGAACTTTCTGTTGGTATGAGTATCATGACTATGGTAGTACTGATGGGAACCATGCAATTTTCTGAAATCGTAGAAGGACAGGCTGACGGCTGGTTCATCTTCAAAGGACATATCCCTGCTGTCATTGCTTTTATCATTTACCTGATTGCCGGAAATGCAGAATGTAACCGTGGCCCGTTCGACCTTCCCGAAGCGGAAAGTGAGCTGACTGCCGGATACCACACAGAATACTCCGGTATGGGTTTCGGTTTCTTCTATCTGGCAGAATACCTGAATCTGTTTATCGTGGCCAGTGTTGCCGCCACTATCTTCCTGGGAGGATGGATGCCGTTACACATCGTCGGGCTGGATGGATTCAACGCTGTAATGGATTATATTCCGGGCTTTATCTGGTTCTTCGCTAAAGCATTCTTCGTGGTGTTCCTTTTGATGTGGATCAAATGGACGTTCCCACGTTTACGTATCGACCAGATTCTGAATCTGGAATGGAAATATCTGGTTCCAATTTCTATGGTAAACCTATTATTAATGGCATGCTGCGTAGCTTTCGGCTTCCACTTTTGATAAATGAAAATTATGGAATATAAAGATAAAAAATATACGTACTTAGGTGGTCTGGTGCACGGCATCAGCACACTGGCAACGGGTATGAAAACCAGCATCAAGGTATACTTCCGCAAGAAAGTGACCGAGCAATATCCCGAAAACCGGAAAGAGCTGAAAATGTTCGACCGTTTCCGTGGTACGCTGAATATGCCCCACAATGAGAATAACGAACATCGCTGTGTAGCCTGTGGATTGTGCCAAATGGCTTGTCCGAACGATACAATCAAAGTGACCAGCGAAACCGTCGAAACAGAAGATGGCAAGAAAAAGAAAATCCTGGCAACCTATGAATATGATCTGGGTGCCTGTATGTTCTGCCAACTCTGTGTCAATGCTTGTCCGCATGATGCGATTACGTTCGACCAAAACTTCGAACATGCAGTATTCGACCGGACGAAACTCGTCCTGAAACTGAATCACGACGGTAGTAAAGTAATAGAAAAGAAAAAAGAAGTTTAGATATGGGATCAACACTTGAAACAGTAGTATTCTACTTTTTGGCAGCATTTATTATTGCTATGTCCATCATGACGGTGACTACCCAACGTATCGTACGCTCGGCCACCTACCTGCTCTTCGTGCTCTTCGGCACGGCCGGCATCTATTTTTTGCTGGGTTACACCTTCCTGGGCTCTGTTCAGATAATGGTTTATGCCGGTGGTATCGTCGTTCTTTATGTATTCTCCATTCTGTTGACCAGCGGAGAAGGTGATCGCGCCGAGAAAGCAAAACGAAGTAAGCTCCTGGCCGGGCTCATTACCATGATTGCCGGTTTAGCAATTATCCTGACTATCACATTGAAGCATAATTTCATGCAGACGGCCAATCTTGCCCCGCAAGAGATTGATATTCATACCATCGGGAACGCTTTGCTTAGTAGCGACAAATACGGTTATATATTACCTTTCGAAGCTGTCAGTATCCTGTTGCTGGCTTGTATCATCGGTGGTATCATAATTGCACGTAAGAGATAGAAAATCAAGTATTAACTATTAAGTATTAAGTATATGATACACATGGAATATTATCTGGTAGTTTCTACCATCATGATGTTTGCAGGAATCTATGGATTCTTTACCCGCCGGAACACACTGGCTATCCTGATTTCTGTAGAGTTAATGCTGAATGCCACGGACATCAACTTTGCCGTGTTCAACCGTTTTCTCTTTCCGGGGGGAATGGAAGGCTATTTCTTTGCACTCTTTTCCATCGCCATCTCGGCTGCGGAAACTGCAGTAGCCATTGCCATCATGATTAACATTTATCGTAATCTCCGAAGCATCCAGGTGCGCAACTTGGACGAGCTGAAGTGGTGATTTGTTTCTCACCAAGAACAAATAATAATAAATCAAGTAATAAAAATAAAACTGTATGGAACTAACAATTCTAATACTCCTTCTTCCTTTCTTCTCCTTTCTCATACTGGGAATCGGAGGTAAATGGATGTCCCACCGGACAGCGGGCACAATTGGTACGCTGATACTGGGAGCAGTAGCGGTACTATCCTACGTTACAGCTATCCAATATTTCTCGGCTCCACGACTGGAAGACGGAACATTCGCCACACTGATACCTTACAACTTCACGTGGCTTCCTTTTACAGAGACCTTACACTTTGATTTGGGCATCCTGCTCGATCCTATATCAGTAATGATGTTGATTGTTATCTCTACCGTGTCACTGATGGTACATATCTACTCTTTCGGTTACATGAAAGGCGAGATAGGTTTTCAACGTTATTATGCTTTCCTATCCCTGTTCACCATGTCTATGCTGGGATTGGTCGTTGCGACCAACATCTTCCAAATGTACCTTTTCTGGGAATTGGTGGGGGTAAGCTCTTATCTGCTAATCGGTTTCTACTATACAAAACCTGCTGCGATTGCCGCTTCCAAGAAAGCGTTTATTGTCACTCGCTTTGCCGACTTGGGCTTCTTGATCGGTATCCTGATTTACGGATATTATGGTGGTACATTCGGATTTACCCCAGACACGGTATCCTTGATAAGCGGTGGAGCTTCTATGCTTCCATTAGCTCTCGGATTGATGTTTGTCGGTGGTGCCGGTAAAAGTGCCATGTTCCCGTTGCATATCTGGTTGCCGGATGCAATGGAAGGTCCTACTCCGGTCAGTGCATTGATTCATGCGGCTACAATGGTCGTTGCCGGTGTATATTTGGTGGCACGTATGTTCCCGCTTTTCATTGCCTATGCACCGAATACGCTTCACATGGTTGCCTGGGTAGGTGCATTCACCGCATTCTATGCAGCAAGTGTGGCTTGCGTACAATCAGATATTAAACGCGTACTGGCTTTCTCTACCATTTCACAGATTGGTTTCATGATGGTAGCTCTGGGTGTCTGTACTTCCATGGATCCTCACGAAGGAGGCTTAGGCTACATGGCTTCCATGTTCCACCTCTTCACACATGCTATGTTTAAGGCATTGCTCTTCCTCGGTGCAGGTAGTATCATTCATGCTGTACATTCTAACGAAATGTCCGCGATGGGAGGTTTACGCAAATATATGCCGATCACTCACTGGACATTCCTGATTGCTTGTCTTGCTATTGCCGGTATTCCTCCATTCTCGGGTTTCTTCTCGAAAGATGAAATTCTGGCTGCTTGCTTCCAATATAGCCCTGTAATGGGATGGGTAATGACAGTAATTGCTGCGATGACTGCTTTCTATATGTTCCGTTTGTACTACGGTATTTTCTGGGGGAGCGAGCCGCTCCGGGCAGGTTCCCATTCGGAACATAACACGCCGAAGGGAAACTTGGAAGCGGCACCTTGCCGCCCACATGAAAGTCCGCTGGCTATGACTTTCCCGTTAATGTTTCTGGCAGTAGTAACTTGTGGAGCCGGATTTATTCCTTTCGGACACTTCATCAGTTCGAATGGTGAATCTTATTCTATCCATCTCGATCCGTCGGTGGCTATTACGAGTGTTGTCATTGCAATTATTTCGATTGCAATCGCTACATGGATGTACAAGAATGCCAAACAACCAGTTGCCGATTCATTGGAAAAACAGTTCAAAGGTCTGCACAAGGCTGCTTATAACCGCTTCTATATTGACGATATATACCAGTTTATCACGCATAAGATTATCTTCCGCTGCATCTCTACTCCTATCGCATGGTTCGACCGTCATGTAGTGGATGGATTCTTTGATTTCCTGGCATGGGCAACCAACACCACAAGCGACGAGATCCGTGGTTTGCAGAGCGGTCAGGTACAACAATATGCGTACGTGTTCCTTTGCGGTGCACTGGCACTTATCCTACTATTAATTTTATAAAGCACAGAACGATATGAATTTCTTATCAATATTCGTACTTATCCCCTTATTGATGCTGGCCGGACTCTGGGCAGCACGAGGAATCAAAGCCATCCGGGGGGTTATGGTTACTGGCGCATCGGCACTTCTGATTGCCTCCGTCGTACTTACATTCCTGTATCTGGGAGAGCGTAGTGCCGGAAACACGGCAGAAATGCTTTTCCGTGCAGATACGCTTTGGTATGCCCCGCTTCACATATCCTATTCAGTAGGTGTTGACGGAATTTCGGTAGCCATGTTGTTATTGTCCGCTGTCATTGTGTTCACCGGTACATTTGCTTCCTGGCGTCTGCAACCGCTGACAAAAGAATATTTCCTCTGGTTCACCCTATTGTCTATGGGAGTATTCGGATTCTTTATATCCGTTGATTTATTCACCATGTTCATGTTCTACGAAATCGCATTGATACCGATGTACCTGTTGATTGGTGTATGGGGATCGGGACGTAAAGAATATGCAGCCATGAAGCTGACCCTCATGTTGATGGGTGGTTCTGCCTTCCTGCTGATCGGTATTCTCGGAATCTATTTCGGTTCGGGAGCAACGACCATGAATCTTCTTGAAATCGCACAGTTGCACAACATACCTTTTGCACAGCAATGCATCTGGTTCCCGCTGACTTTCCTTGGTTTCGGTGTATTAGGTGCCCTTTTCCCGTTCCACACATGGAGTCCTGACGGTCACGCTTCCGCCCCGACTGCCGTATCTATGCTCCATGCCGGAGTATTGATGAAACTGGGAGGTTACGGATGTTTCCGTATCGCCATGTATCTGATGCCGGAAGCTGCTAACGAACTTTCATGGATCTTCCTGATATTGACAGGTATCTCTGTAGTTTACGGTGCATTCTCCGCTTGCGTACAGACCGACTTGAAATATATCAATGCGTATTCATCCGTATCTCACTGCGGACTGGTTCTTTTCGCTATTCTGATGCTGAATCAGACAGCAGCAACAGGAGCTATCCTTCAGATGCTTTCACACGGATTGATGACAGCCTTGTTCTTTGCTCTTATCGGTATGATTTATGGACGTACACACACACGTGACGTTCGCGAGCTTGCCGGCTTAATGAAAATTATGCCGTTCCTTAGCGTATGTTATGTAATTGCCGGTCTTGCCAACCTCGGTCTGCCGGGATTAAGTGGTTTTATTGCTGAAATGACTATTTTCGTCGGCTCTTTCCAGAACAACGACCAATTTCACCGTGTACTGACTATCATCGCTTGTTCTTCGATTGTGATTACTGCAGTCTACATTCTGCGTCTGGTAGGTAAAATTCTATACGGAACCTGTACCAACAAGCATCATCTCGAACTGACTGATGCGACTTGGGACGAACGTGTAGCCGTTATCTGCCTCATCGTTTGTGTAGCCGGACTAGGTATGGCTCCTTTCTGGGTTAGCCACATGATTGGTGAAAGTGTACTCCCCGTAGTCTCACAACTGATTCCATAACCTTTAATTTTTAATCTTTAATTATTAATTTGTAAATATGGATTATTCACAATTTCTATATATGCGAGAAGAGCTGTCGCTCATAGCTGTCCTGGTGCTGCTATTTCTAGCTGACCTCTTCATGAGTCCGGATGCACACAAAAATGGTGGGAAAGCACGCCTGAACACAATGTTACCCGTTATTCTGATGGCTATCCATACAGCTATCAACTTAATTCCGGGGACTGCTGCCGATGCATTCGGCGGTATGTATCATTATGTACCGATGCACACAGTGGTTAAATCCATCCTGAACGTCGGCACACTGATTGTTTTCCTGATGGCACACGAATGGATGAAAAGAGAAGATACTTCATTCAAGCAAGGAGAATTCTATGTACTAACACTCTCTACCTTGTTTGGTATGTACCTCATGATTTCTGCCGGACACTTCCTGATGTTCTTCATCGGACTGGAAACTGCTTCTATCCCGATGGCAGCGCTGATTGCCTTTGACAAATACCGTCATAACTCTGCCGAAGCAGGAGCCAAATACATTCTGACAGCTCTTTTCTCCAGTGCATTACTGTTGTTCGGCCTGTCAATGATCTACGGTTCTGCCGGTACTCTTTATTTCGATGACCTTCCTGCCCATATTGACGGAAATCCGTTGCAGATCATGGCATTTGTATTCTTCTTTGCAGGAATGGCATTCAAATTATCATTGGTTCCGTTCCACTTATGGACAGCAGACGTTTACGAAGGTGCTCCGAGTGCAGTTACCGCTTATTTGAGCGTTATATCCAAAGGATCGGCTGCATTTGTTTTATTGGCTGTACTTATCAAAGTATTCGCTCCAATGATTAATGACTGGCAGGAAGTACTTTATTGGGTAACCATCGCTTCTATCACGATTACCAATATATTTGCTGTCCGTCAGCAGAACCTGAAACGTTTGATGGCGTTCTCCAGTATTTCACAAGCGGGATACATTATGTTGGGCGTTATCGGAGGTACGGCACAAGGCATGACAGCTTTGGTATATTACGTATTAGTGTACGCTGCTGCCAACCTCGGAGTATTTGCCGTGATTACTATCGTGGCATTACGCAGTCAGAAATTCACGCTCGAAGATTACGCAGGACTTTATAAAACGAATCCCAAAATTGCTTTCCTGATGACTCTGTCTCTGTTCTCATTGGCAGGTATCCCTCCGTTTGCCGGATTCTTCTCGAAGTTCTTTATCTTCATGGCTGCTTTCGATGCAGGTTTCCACTTGCTGGTATTCATTGCATTGATAAATACAGTGATTTCATTATACTATTATTTGTTGATTGTAAAAGCAATGTATATCACTCCTTCCGATAGCCCGATTCCTACTTTCCGCAGCGACCGCTGCACGAAATGGGGACTAGCACTCTGCACACTGGGTATCATCGGACTGGGCATCGCAAGCATCGTATATCAGTCTATCGATAAATTGTCGTTCGGAATATAAACGAACTACCTCTATAACATAAGAAACGGTCTTGGTTTCATGTCAGCATCAATCGACATAAAAACCAAGACCGTTTCTTTTATATATTAAATTGCCCCTTTACTGGGCACAACTCATCTCTTCCGTCACAATTACTCCGGGAATAGTAAACCAGAACCGTGATCCTTTTCCTTTTTCAGAGTCAACGCCAATACGTCCACCCAGTTGTTCTACGATACTTTGACAGATAGAAAGTCCCAATCCTGTACCGTGCACAAAAGAATTAAGCTTTACAAAACGTTCAAAAATATGCGGTAACTGCTCTTTCTCAATACCGATTCCTGTATCTTTGACATAAAACTCCAACTCTCCTTCTTTTAGTTCATATCCGACATGAATACTCCCTTCGGAGGTAAACTTCATTGCATTATTAACAAAGTTAGAGATCACCTGATGTATGCGATTGCGATCACTAATGACATGACAGACCGGAAGAGGATTATCGAGCACCAGTTCCACGTCTTCTTTCGCTTTCATACGCATCGAGCGGACAATATCCTCACACAACAGATTTACATCTACATCTCCATTAGTAAATTCAAACGTACCAGCCTCAATCTTCGAGAGGTCGAGTATATCCGAAATAAGTTGCAGTAATAGATCATTATTCTCACGTACAATCTTAATATACTCCTGACGTTCTGCCACGTCTTCAGTTTCCACCAACAAATCGGAGAAACCAACAATAGCATTCAACGGCGTACGGATTTCATGACTCATGTTTGCAAGGAAAGCACTTTTCAAACGATCCATCATCTCCGCTTTATCGCGTGCCTGAATCAGTTCGGCTTCGGTCTCTTTCAGTTCTGTGATGTCATAATTGATACCAATGATTTCTATTTCGTTTTCTTCCGGTTTATAGTTAGTGACCATTACATTACTATTCACCCAATTCCATTCATTCTTTGTTCCGGGACGACGAATACGCACTTCTCCTTGAAAATGCCTCCTTTTTCCCTTCTTGACTTCGTCATAGAAATCAAAGAAACGTTTACGGTCTTCCGGATGCATTTTGCCATAAACTCCCACAACCTCGCTCAAAGGAATATCTTCTTCCTCACCCAAATTCTTATACCACTGTTTAATGGCATATCCTTTCCGGTTCAAAAGATTCAGTTTAGCATAACCTACCTTGGCATAGTCGGATATCATCAGGAAGAAATTCTCAAAATCACGGATACGATTCATTGCATCAATTCGTTCCGTATTGTCAATGCTTATTAAAATATATCCGCTGAAGTTGCCCTCATTATCATACAACTTACTAACCTTTGAATATAGTTCTATTACATTAGAACGGCTTGTTTTATAATATCCTCCTATTTGTTCAAAAGAATAATTAAGCCTGAAGTCCACCAAATCTTCATTTCGCACACGATCACGAATGCTCTGCGGAACATTCGGATTCTCAAAAAAATTAATCCCTATCACATCTGATTTATTCACTACACCGAATATCTCCAGATCTTTATTATTCAGATCCATCAAATAGCCGTCCTTATCGTAGATTTCTACCCCTGCCGGAATATTAGCAAAGATATTCTTAAAGAGCTTTTCGCTACGGTCCAATGCCCGGTTAGCCTGCACCGATCCCGTAGAATCAAGGAACAAACCGACTATTTCATCCTTTCCGGGAGAATAAATAACCCAATGCGTATATCGTTCCGTCCTAGCAAAATACTCATCTTTCTCCCTATAAGAGTTACTCCCCAAAATTTCTTTCAGGAAATCAACTTTTTGGAGATAATCAGAATGCTTTTCAGATGCCAATGAACCAATGTAGGATTCTAAAGGATGACCAAAGAAGGTTGAACTGACCTCATTCGCGTCCGTCACCCGATAATCACAAGGTTCATTATTCTCGTCACGGATAATGGACATACGTATATATCCCATCGGCATAAAATGAAACAGGTTATTCAGGAAAGTCTGTTCACGAGCTACCTTGTCTTTAGCCTTACGCAACTCAATACAAATGCTTATAATATTTCCCAATGAAGAGAACCATTGAAAATCCTCATTAGTCCAGTCATGGTAATTTTTCACCAAATCAATACCCATATATCCCCAAACATAGTCACCTGCCATCAAAGGAGTAACCATCAAAGATCGAATTCCTTGGACAGCAAGTATCTGATACTCATCGGCTGCTTCTTCAGGAAGCTGTTCCAAGGTATCCAGAACAATAGGTTTACCAGCTAATATCTGTTCACTCCACCATTTCGATTGACTGATAGGTATATTTTGAAGAGTCTCTTTCTCCGCTGATACTCCTTCAGAAACCACCTCATAAGTACAACTATGATGAGTATGACATTCATCATATTCAAAAATATAAACACGGCCTTCTCTATTATATAGATTTAGAATTTCCTTTAAAATATCTGCTATACAGGAATCAACCTCTTCATCACGGAGAAAACGAAGCAGCGACTGTGAAACAAAATTCTGACGACGAAGCAAGTCATTCACACGTCTCAATGCATCCCTTTGATCTTCTTCCATAGGAGCCTCAACACACTGGATTACTCCGAAGGACTTATCACCTCCATTAGCTCCTGTACCTTTCTCACGAAAAGCCAGACGGGTATGTAACCAGACCTCGCCATATTTTGAATGAATAGGGAAAGTTTGTTCGTAAAAGTCCTTATGGATAGAAGTATTTGCCTGGAATTCCCTGGCAATCTGTTTGCGGTAATCCTCACGTATCAGATTCAAAAAATCCGAAGCAGAGATAGTATTACCATCCAACCCCAAAAGATCACAAAGATAATCGGAACATAAATAATATCCTGCTGTTAAATCCGCTTCCCACCAGCCAATCTGTGCAAGAGAAGCCATCTTTTTGTATCGCTCGTTGTCTGTTTGCATATTTTGTATCATTGTAAGATAATAGGTTGACAAATATACGAAAAAGGCAATCATTCATACCATAAAGGAGCAAATAAAAAACCAAAAAAAAGATTACGAAAACAAACAAATCGAATATGGGAGAATCTGTTTGTTACAAATTCTCCCATACCTCCTATTAAAAAAAATAAACCTCGCTAATCTATATCTTAATTATAATGAGGAGAAATTATATCCGGTCCAAGTGAACAGGGATGCATCTGCACCTGTGTTAGTAGTTGGCTCGGTAAATGTATTCAATGTACCATTCAATTTGGTTCTATATTGCAGGGTATTCGTTATGCTGATAGTGGACGCCGCATTTCCGTCGTCTTTCCCGTCATTCATATCAATCAGATCAATTGTACCACCTGAACCTTTAACGAGAGCATTCGTAATAGTAGCTTTTGCCTTACGACGAATTTTTATCACATCCTGCATACGGTCTACATTGTCCGTTGTATTTGCAGCATTATTTACAATCGTCATGTTCTCAACCGTAAAGTCCGATTGACGCAGATGATCGGGATAGATACCGTCCAGGTTACCGTCTGCTTCAATACCGCGCGGATCTGCTTCTGTACTGGTATAACCGCTTTCCCAAACACCATAGCAGTTCTTCAATGTACCGGAATATCCTTGAGTAAAGTCGAACATATCATCATCCGGGTTTACAGCCAACAGGTTCGTTACATTCACTGTACCGCCAAAGAATTCGATGGCATCATCCGCACTTTCAAGAATATAGATATTCTCAATCCTGGTACCGTTTCCAACACCGTTCAGCGTCAATCCGTTGTGTTCGATATCTGCTGTAGAGCGGGCACCGGCATAGCAGATTTTCACATAAGTCAATGAACCGGAATTATCATTATCGACACTACCACCATATTTATAGTTATTGTCGATTTCCGTCAAGCCAGTATCACTCTTATTTGCATTCGAACCGGAGATCGGAGCTTTACCGTTGATAATGACTCCTCCCCAATAACCCGATGTAGGACTTGTTGAGTTGGCCGTGAAAACGATTGGCTTGGCAGCGGTACCGTCAGCATAAAGTTTACCACCCTGTGCTACCAGCAGATAACTGCTGAAACCTTCACGAGCTTTAATCGTTGTTCCGGCAGGGATATTCAGACGTCCTCCGTCTTCAATCACGACTGTTCCGTTCAGAATATATTCCTTAGCTTCCAACGTTTGCTCTCCGGTCAGCGTTCCGGACAGGATATTTTCACCCACAACGATAGAGCTACCTGTTCCGCCATTGTTTCCACCATTTCCGTTACCATCGCCGTCTCCGTCACTATCACTGCTACATGCAGTCAATGTAAGTGCTGTTGCCATAACGGCAAATGTCATAAAGTTCACAAACAATCTTTTCATTTTGCTTTCATTATTAGTTAATAATCTTATTTCATCACCCGGCTTAGAATGTACACGACACACCCAGGCTTATATTTATTCCTTTCTTATAATCATTCAGTATCACTTTCTCCCCGTTTTCGTTCGCTTTGCGACTTAACTTATACGAGGGATTCAGCAGATTACGAGCTTTCAGGTTGAGTGAGAGATGTTTATTGAGTTTAGCTTGAGACACAAAATCCAGTGTCAGGATTCCCTGCTCCATCATATCCTGATAACCTTGTGTACCAATGGTATATATCTTATCACTCACATAATTAAGTACCAATGTATTGACAAAGCTACGCTTACCCTTCGTGAAGTTATGTGAGAGATCGAAATTGACAATCCACGGTGCAGCTCCTTCCAGTTGCGAACCGGTAGTGACGGTTGCCAAAGGCATTTTTGCATTCGTATAGATATAAGAGCCGTTCAATCCTAAAGAGAGTTTATTTATTCCATTTGCGGCATTACCCACCGGACGGACAAACAGATTCTTACGTATTTCCACTTCTACTCCGGCTACGGTTGCTTTGTCTGCTATATTCTCATAAGAAAGATAACCTCCGGCACTTGCCACTTCTATGCGGGATATTGGATTCTTGATAAGTTTATAAAAAGCCGTAAGAGAAATCAATTCGGTCGGAGTGGGATTAAAGTCCCATTTCAGATCAAGGTTATAATTATCCGAAGGTTTCAGATTGGGGTTACCCTGGCTGTTGAAGTTCACACCGACATAACGGTAAGGAGATATTTCCTTTGCCTGCGGCAGCGTATACGTTTTGCTGGCTCCCAGACGAAGCGAATTTTTCTCATTCAGATTGTATTTGAGATTCAAGCTGGGCAGGAAATAATCTTTCTGAATGGTATTGTTTCCTTTAGAGCCTCCACGATTTACATTATAATCCACTTCAATATCCACCTTGTCATATTTCAATCCCAGATTCACAATCCAACGGGAAGTAAACTGGTAGGTAGCTTCGGCATAAGCGGAATGAATATTCTTTTTTACTGTATATTCATCTATATTCTTCTGTATCTTAAACCAGTCGGAAGAAAAGTTTTCCTGATTATAATAATCGTCAAGCGAGAAGCCATCCAAAGAAGGAATGGTAGAAACATGCCCTACCGTCAGGTTATACTCCGTAGCTTTGAAGTTATCATCAACGAATCTGCCTGCATATCCGAAACGGACATTTGATATCTCTTCCATATCATCTTTCAGACGATAGACCAAGCCTGCTTTTACATTCAGATCGTTTTCGTCTAAAGTTGAGAAATAGCGCTGTTGCGAGTTTCCTCTAAGCAATGTATATCCATTTTCGGCTTTGGTCAGGTTGTTGATACGACGGTCCGGTTCATAACCTTTCACCATGTTATAGGAAGCACCTGCATCCAGACTTAACGATTTGGTTAATCCCCAGTTAGTCATCAGCTGATTAACGATCAACATATTGTCATTCGCCTGTTGACGACGGGTGAATCCGAGGTTTTCATAGTCGTCACTAAAAATAGAGTTCTTACCATTGTAATCGCCCACTGATTGAGTATTAGCATGAATCATCATAAAATTATAACTGATATGATGACGGTTCTGCATATCGAAATCAACATTGGCAAGTGCCAGCTGACTGATATTCTCCGTATACTTCTTGCCATTCATATCTTTGTATATCGTACCGCTGGTAGTTGTATTACGTATGATTTCATCCGTATACTGATAGTCCGTCGTATGTCCGGCAGTCAGGAAGAAAGAAAGCGGATTTTTGTCTTCGCCGACATAGAATCGTTTGCCACCGGAAATGCTATAACTCCGGTTGATCTGGAGATGTTGACCGGAAGGGTCTAACTTATTTTTGAAGTTCCATGAGTTTTCATCCACAGGTTCGGTACGATTGGCAAAGCCTATAAAGTTCACTCCATCCTGTTTCAGAAAATCGGCCGCTACAGTCTGTGTGTTCAAGCCACCGGAAATGCCGAATCCCAGATGACCGCTACCTATCAGTTCTTTGGATACAATATCTATGGTTGCCCCTCCAACATCACTGCTGCCTCCTGCGTTGAATGCTTTATTTACGCCTACAGACTGGATTATATCCGTACCGAAAAAATCAAGAGAGATATTCTTATATTCCGGATCTTCGGAAGGAAGAGCGAATCCATTGAACGTAGTTGCATTGTAACGGTCTCCCAATCCACGGACAAAGACATTCTTCACCCCGTCTTGTTTAGATACTCCGGCAACTTTAGTCACGGCACCTTCTGCATCCGAAACACCCTTGCGGGAGAGTTCCCTGACGCCGACGGATTGCACGGCAATCACTGCTTTCTGCTGTTCGAGCAACAGCATATTCTCATTTTCCCGGTTCTTTTTGGCTACTACCACCACGTCGGAAAGTTCTTGTGCATCTGTTTCCAGTTCCAGATTCAAAATCACCAGCTTTCCATTTTCCACACGTACTTTACGGCGCACTTCTGTCTTGTAGCCTACATATTTGATCTCGACGTCATACATACCTTCCAAAACACCGGCAACATTCAACTCGAAATTACCATCCATATCGGTAACGGCTCCGGCTTGAGTGCCTATCAGCCGGATAGTAGCTCCGATCAGAGGTTCTTTGGAAAGTTTGTCTTTCACAGCTCCTTTCACCTTTATATTAGCAGCCAATGCGGAAAGTACACATACGATACTGAAGAAGACTGCAACAGAGAATCTTAATAGAAATGGCTTTTTCATCGAACTTTACTCTACGTTTAAATTACATCGGCAAAGGTAGAGCGTAAATGTTACGATGATAATACGAAGAAAATACAATCTATTGAAATAAGCATTGCAATCTCATTGCTTCTACATGGAATTTCCTTTCATTGCTATCTTTATTTCCTTTCCTGCTTATGACAGGCAATGCCAACCCGCTGGCACAACTGTGCCATCGCAATGGCACAACAGTGACAACGTAGTGGCACAACTGTGACAAGCCGCTGGCACAAGCCCTCGTCCAGAGCATCTTCAGAGGCTTCCTTTGCAGAAAAAACGGAGTCCGGAGGGGGACTAGCGTCAACCGGTCTCTATCCCCTCGCCAATCACTAAATTAATTTCTTTTTCTTCCGGTAGTTCTCACGAAACTCTTTGGGCGAACAACTCTTTTTCTTTTTAAAGATACGGTTGAAATTGGAAAGGTTATTGAAACCGCACTCATAACAAATCTCGGCAATAGACATGGTAGAATCTACCAGCAACCGGGAAGCAAAACCCAAACGAATATCAATGATATAATCAGATAAATTCTTTCCGGTACGCAGTTTGAAGAACCGGCTGAACGACACATCCGTCATTCCCACCATATCAGCCAATTGTCCCAGACGTATTTCCTCCTGATAATGTTCATTGATATATTCCTGCACTTTTTGCACACGGCGGCTGTCCGAATGAATATCTATCTTGGCAAAAGACGAACTGGACAATGTACGGGCTTCTTCTTCAAAGAGAGAAAGCTCATACAGTATCGTCATAAACTTGATGACTGCATAGAACCCCTGTTTCTCGGAAGCAAGTGTATCCAGCAACGGATAAATTTTCAGTATGGCAGACATGGGAAAACAAAGTCCTTTTTGTGCCTTATCCAACATCCGGCGGATAGAGTCGAATTGATTCTTATTGATAAAGCTCTTGAAGAAAAGATCGGAAGAAAACTGGATGGTAATCTCCCGTATCTCTTTAGAACGACAGTCGTTCTGTTCCCAGACGTGTTCCAGGTCTTTTCCCGTTATCAACACCAGATCATAGTCACCGATCACTTCGGAAGAATCTCCTACAATCCGCCTCACTCCGGCAGCCTTTTCGGTGAAGTTCAATTCAAATTCGGAGTGATTGTGAATAGGATAAGTGAATTCCGTTTTATAACGCTCCGCAATGTAAAAGCAATCCTTATCTGATAAAGGAGTGATTTCACGGATAATCTGGTTGGATAACGGTGTAGTCATAGCAATAGTAATTTATAAGCGTTTGATTAGTTTTCTATCTTTACCCCTATCCGATGGAGGTCTGCTCCTGACGGATTCTGGAAGACACGCAGATCGAATTCGGGAATAATGGCAAGCACATGATCGAAAACATCTGCCTGTATACCTTCGTAGGCAACCCATACTTTATTGGCAGAAAAGAAGTAAAGTTCCAACGGAATACCGGTTTCGGTAGGTTGGAGCTGGCGTACCATGCAGGTCAGATCCTGATTGACGGTAGGCAGGTTTTTCAGATAATTAGTCAGATAGGCGCGGAAAACTCCCAGGTTTGTTTGCCGGCGTCCATTCACTAATACGGAGTTGTCGATGTGATGCTCCTTATTATATTCTTCTACTACCTTTTCCGTTTCATCCACATAGTTCGTCAAAAGTTGTATCTTCCGGTATTTTGCCAACATTTCCGGTGTACAGAAGTGCACGCTGGTCATGTCTATATTAATGGAACGTTTCACACGGCGTCCGCCGGATTCCTGCATTCCCTGCCAGTTCTGGAAAGAGTCACTAATCAACAGGTAAGGGGGAATGGTAGTGATGGTGTTATCAAAGTTACGCACTTTTACGGTATTCAACGTTACCTCTATTACCGTACCGTCCGCACCGTATTTCGGCATCGTGATCCAATCACCCACTTTCAGCATATTGTTGGCGGAAAGCTGGATGCCGGAGACAAATCCCATGATACTGTCCTTGAATACTAACATCAAAACGGCAGCGGAAGCTCCCAGTCCGGTCAGCAATACCACCGGACTTTGCTTTATCAGGATACTGATAATAATAATGGCTCCTATAAAGAAGAGAACGACTTGTGCTGTCTGCAAAAGTCCCTTCAAAGGTTTGTCCTTATATTGTTCACGTGCGCTATATACGAGGTAAACGGCTGTGAACAGCGCACTGACAAAGCGAAGAAAGACTGCCAGGATATAAATCATGCAAAGTCTGCGAAGGAAGTCCAGCAAACCGGAGTCCGCATGTTCGGGAAATGCGATAGGAATAGATATATAAATCAAAATAGGTGCTACCAATCTGCTGATATTCAGCATCACTTTATCATTAAATACAATATCATCCCAAGTTGCTTTCGTCTGTTTCACCAATTTGGCTACAGTACGCAGAATAATCTTGCGACAAATCAGATTGGCTAGTAAAGCGATTCCAATTATGCACAATAAGATGATAAAGTTATCAATCTTATCCGCCCAGACTTCATCTACTCCCATCGAAAGCAAAGCATGGTTTACTTCTTGCATCATTACATTACCTGCTTCTTCCGGCTGTCCATTTGCCAATGCTACACTCACAGTGTCAACTACTTCCTTTACTTCTTTCATAAGCAATCTTCTCTCTCTTTTTTAGTTTTTCTTTTATTTATGATTTCTGTTTATTTTTTCCTTCTTCTAAATATTCACTGATATCCTGCCGCAGCCAATCGTAATGGAAGAGCCTTTTATAGGCTACATTCTTCTTGAGCATGATTTCCACATTTACCTGACTGTTCTGATAACAAGTCAGTTCGTTTCTGAATTGTTCATTGTGTTCGGCCAGTCGTTTGATTTCCTGTTCCCGTTCACGGCGTAATACGGTGCAGACCGGAATCAAGAGTTTCATTACCACATTATCCATCACATGGTGTCCCTGCATATACAAGTAGGTAGTTTCCGGCACCAAACCCAGTTCTTTAAATTCAGCCTGCAGTCCGTTTACTTGATTAATGTTATGAGGAAATTTCTTTTTCAACTCTGCCAACTTCTGGTTAACCCGTTGTTGGAGTGATTCCAGGCTCTTTTCCGGATACCGGAGATTAATCTCACGCAAAGAAGTATAGGTATGGAAATCGTACATCGGGAAGGTGTAAGTATCCCGTTGGCGATAGAACCAGACGTTCCAGAGAAAAAGTGGATATACAATTTCGGAGTACCGCTTCAGGTAGGAATTGAAATCCAGGATGGAACGGTCGTTCAATGTGGCCTGCACGCATACCTCGTGAAGGCTTTCGGCAAAACAATGATAATTTTCAATGGCGTAGGTATAAGTCTGAAAAATATATCTGTTCCGGTTGATTTTACGGGAGGTATTAGTAGCTCCCTGCAACAGGAAATCATAGTCGCTGTCTACACATGCAATCAGGCTTCTCCCCAATTCGGCTGTATTCAGCGTGTTCATGAGCACCATCTTTTTTCCTTTTGCCAGGGAGGTGGCCGAAGGAAGCATCACTTGGAAATAGTGTTCATCATCTTCAAATTCTTCAAGCAATGTGCGCCAGAAAGCAATGTCATCATAGCTTTCTACATAAGCGATGATACGTCGGCGGGCTTTCTTCGGATAAAGCTTATGGGCGGCATTGAAATAGGAAGAAGTCAGATTATCTCGTAGTGAAGTTGCCATTTGTTTGATTTATATTGGTAGATATATCGCTTACTTCTGTCACGGCATCCAGCCAACCTTCCATAATGACGGCAGGTGAATGAGTGGTCAGGATGATCTGCACATTCGGATTCAGTTCACGTATCATGGCAATCAGTTTTTGCTGCCATTCTATGTGAAGGGATGCTTCCGGCTCATCCATAAACAGTACGCAGTGGCTGTTGTCCTGCACAAGTACGGTCAGCAGAATAACCAGCATTTGCTTTTCGCCGGACGATAGTTTATAGGGAAACAATAGTTCGCCATCCTGATAGAAAGCAATATCATTCCGCTTCCGGTCTATCTTTTTACGTGTATAGCTGAATAGTTCATCAATCATATCCTGAAAGCGGCGCTTAGCTACAGACAATGTGGTTGCCTTGCGACGTTCCTCTTCATTGTCGCTGGAAAGCATTTCGATCATCTTATTGCCTATGTTCACCTGATAATCAAGATAGCGGCGTTGCAGCAGGTAGAGTTGCCAATCCAGTTCAGACTTTACATTCTTGTCTGCCATACGGGCTGTGAAGTCTCCCATAATCAAGGGACGGTCGTAGCTCCGGATCACATCATAGGGGATATAGGTTGCCTGGGGATTGTCGAAGAAAAGCCGCACTCCGTTTTTCTCGTCACTTTTCATTTCACCGGAAAGTTCCTCGAGATATCCCACCGAACGGTTCAGAATGGTAGTCTTCCCCACTCCGTTAATGCCGGAGAGGATATTCACATCGGGACGCAAATCCCATCCTATATTAAAGCGTTCCCATAGTCCGTGTATTTCGATACGACGGATATAATTGGCCTGTTGTTCCATAATATTCAAGTTTAATCAAGGCAAATATAAACAAATCATACGATAAAAAGCTACCTTTGCAACCGTTTTCTCTACTTGTTTGTTAATGATATCAGAAATAATGTAAAATAAATAGCATCAACATGGACAAAAGTAAGAATCTGCATGGTCATCTGTTTGCACTTACAGCAAACGTCATGTGGGGATTGATGTCTCCCATCGGTAAGTCGGCTCTTCAAGAGTTTTCCGCTATTTCAGTTACCACGTTCCGTATGGTGGGAGCAGCAGCAGCTTTCTGGCTGCTCTCTATATTTTGCAAACAGGAACATGTGGATCATCGTGATATGCTGAAGATTTTCTTCGCTTCATTGTTTGCGTTAGTATTCAACCAAGGAGTATTTATCTTCGGGCTTTCTATGACCTCACCTATTGATGCTTCTATCGTGACCACCACTCTACCGATTGTGACCATGGTTGTAGCAGCTATCTATTTAAAAGAGCCGGTGACAAATAAGAAAGTACTGGGAATTTTTGTAGGGGCTATGGGAGCACTCATTCTCATTGTGAGCAGTCAGGCGGGAAATAACGGAAACGGAAGCCTGATTGGTGACTTACTTTGTCTCGTTGCACAAATCAGCTTCTCTATATACCTGACTGTATTCAAAGGATTGTCTCAACGATATTCGGCAGTAACAATTAATAAGTGGATGTTTATATACGCTTCAATATGTTATATACCGTTTTCATATTACGATATTTCTACTATTCAATGGGCTTCAATTTCCACAGTTGCCATTCTACAGGTACTTTATGTTGTATTAGGAGGCAGTTTCCTCGCTTATCTCTGTATCATGACTGCACAGAAACTTCTCCGTCCGACAGTAGTCAGTATGTACAACTATATGCAACCGATTGTGGCTACAATTGCAGCAATTACTATGGGAATCGGAAGTTTCGGCTGGGAGAAAGGAATCGCTATCGCGCTCGTATTCCTGGGAGTGTATATCGTAACACAGAGTAAATCAAGGGCTGATCTTGAAAAAGCGGAAAAACTTCATTCATAGTATAAAAGGGTAGAAGACACCTAGTCTTTCTACCCTTTTATACAAAATGTATTCTTTAATAGATTAGAATCTCATTATAATTAAAGCTATTTCAAATCCTCAAAATAAGTATCGAGCAGACTTCTTGCAGCTATAAACGAAGTCAGGTTACCTTTCAATACCTGCTGTTCTTTTTCTAAGAGCATTGCTTCAATCTTCGGATTATGATAAAAGCTGTCACGAAGTTGTTCATTAATGCTTTCATACATCCAGTATTTACTTTGTTCGTTGCGGCGATATTCAAAATAGCCGTTTCCTTTCACGAAGTCAATGTATTCGTAAATCATGTCCCAGACCTCCTTCACTCCCAGGTTATAAAAGCCGGAGTAAGTTAATACTTTGGGAGTCCACCCGGATTCAGGCGCAGGAAACAGATGCAATGCATTACGGAATTGAGTGGCTGCCAACTTGGCACGTTCCAAATTATCTCCATCAGCCTTATTGATAACGATACCGTCCGCCATTTCCATAATACCACGCTTAATCCCTTGCAATTCATCTCCCGTACCGGACAACTGAATCAACAGGAAGAAATCGACCATCGAGTGAACAGCCGTTTCACTCTGTCCCACTCCTACGGTCTCCACAAAAATCTTATCGAATCCGGCAGCTTCACAAAGAATAATCGTCTCACGTGTTTTACGTGCCACTCCTCCCAATGAACCGGCTGACGGACTAGGGCGGATGAACGATTTAGGATGTACGGAAAGCTGTTCCATACGCGTTTTATCTCCCAGGATACTGCCTTTACTGCGTTCACTACTGGGGTCGATAGCCAATACTGCCAGTTTGCCCCCTTTTTCGAGTACATGCAGACCGAATACATCTATCGACGTACTCTTTCCCGCACCGGGAACACCACTGATACCAATCCGAACCGAATTGCCGGAAAATGGCAGACATTTCTCGATGATTTCCTGCGAGACAGCCTGATGTTCAGGCTTTACGCTTTCCACCAATGTCACAGCCTGACTCAATATAGTGACATCACCCTTTACGATACCTTCTACAAACTCTGCTACTGAAAGTTGGCGTTTCTTAGGTTTCCGCTTTAAGTAGGGATTCACAGATGAGGGTTGCTCAATGCCTTTATTGACAACAAGTCCCTTATATTCTTCACTATTTTCAGGATGTTCCATAACAATAGGATTTAGCGTTTGATATTGATTTCAACTTTCGGGCGTAACGGATCATTCGTTATCATCAAGATACGTAAATGATGTTTCTTATTACCTACGTCACGCTTACGAATGGTCACTTTAAGTTTCGTCATTCCATCCGGGGGAAGGACAGTCTTCTTCAAGCTCACTCCTACCGATGAATTGAATACCTGCAACTTACTGATAACTAACGGAGTTTTTCCGGAATTGGCAATCAATATATCATGGCTTACCTTATTCTTCTTTATTAACGGGATACTAAGATCAATATTCGTTTCCGAAATATGCATAGCAGGAGCGTTCAGAGAATCTTTTTCTGTCATACGTGAGAAGTCGGGAAGAAGAATAGCCGAAACCGGAATTTCATTGTCTTCGCTCACCTTATCACCGGAAAAACGGGAAAGATAAACGGATGTTTGTGTCAATCCATAATCTTTCAACTGGCTTGCATCCAGTGTCAGTTTAACAGTTCCTTTCTTACCTTTCAACAGCACTTTAGGTTCCGCTTCCATTTTCAGATAAGGAGGCAGGTGCATCAACACCGGTTCGTAAGGACGATCGGAAAGATTGGCGATGCTAAAAGTCAATGAAGGTTGTTGTCCGCGATAGACATCAGGAAAAGCAAACTCATCACGATCTAAACGAATATTTCCAATGACATGAGGAAGCAGCTTGGTATAATCTTTAATTTCTTGTACTACTTCGCCGGTAAACTTCAAATAAACCAGACTCGGACTGGCATTGCTATAGATGCCTACCGACTTCTCAAAATGCCCTAATGCCTTTGCATCAAAAGTAGCCTTTACTGTTCCTTTTCCTCCGGGAGCAATCGGTTCTTTCGTCCAGTCGGCCACGGCACAGGCACAAGAGGTCGTGACGTTGGTCAGCACCAACGGTTGGTTTCCCGTGTTAGTGATGGTATATTCCACAGTCACCGGACGTTTCCATTCTATTTGTCCGAAGTTATGTGTCTCTTTATTTGAAGAGATACGCGGTTGGGCAACGGCTGCCAAAGCGACAGTAAGCAAAGTTAATATAGATAGTAAACTACGTTTCATGCGATATTTTTTATTTTGGTGCACAAATGTAGGGGTTTTAGATGAGTTTTTCACCACAGATTACACAGATTAACACAGATTGGGAAAAGACTTTACTTAATAGCAGTCCTTATAAGCCCCTGTTTATAAGAACAAAGTTCCTCACCGACGAAGGATGCCTTCCTCGGTGAGGAACCCCCTTTTCATCGGTGAGGAACGCCTCGCTCGTCGGTGAGAATAAAAATCCCCTGCCGGAACTATTTAATAATAATTGTCATCGAAGCAGAATGCGAAGCGTATTCCGGCGCATAAGCACACTGCATAGTTGCCAAACCTGTTTCGTAAGTTCCTGCACGACTGACACGGTAACTATATTCCAACACATATACACCTTTTCCTAAATGATCAAAGAAGAAATTAGTCGATGCATCTTTGATGTCTACGTAATAGCCAAGCCCATTGTTCCAACGATAACCGGAGATACTGCCGATCGGTTCGAAACAAGCTCCCCGCTGATCTTTCAACTGTACAAAGTCCATCGGACGGTCTACGCGGATGGTCAAACGGGAAACGACTTTATCACCTACCTGAAGAACCGTTTTGGAAGTAATAGGCTGCAATTGAGGCACGTTATTCACCGTACGCTCCACATACAACTGTTTCTCAACATTCAATTCACCGCCCTGTTGTTTCACGTCACTCACAGGAGATTCAAATTCTGCATACACAGCTCCCCAGGCAATACCCGGATTTCTCTTTTCCACTTCAATCTTGCGGGCATCCACCACATTCTTCTGTGTGAAAGAACGTTTGATATATCCCAATCCAGGAACAGTCGTTTTACTTGGACTAACAGTTTCCAGCACTTCATTAGCTATCACAATCCGTACATCTCCCTGATTGTCGAGTAAATTAGCACCCTTCATCAGCAATGCAAATACTGCATCGGCAGTAGCTACCGGAGAATTCCACTGTTGTGTCTGCTTTTGCTTCAACAACCAAAGTTTCATTTCTTCCACTGTATCGTTATTGCCGCCTGTCTGTTCCAGCGCTTCCATCACATCTACATGAGCCTGCATCTGCATTCCGCCCCATGTATACGGATTCTCGTTGAAAGCAAAGAACATTCCCTGTTCATCTGTCTTCGTCAGATGTTCTTTCAGAGAAGCAACAAACTCCTGCGCTTCCTTCTTGCGTCCGGCTTTATCAAGCACAATGGCGGCAATCGCTTTTGTATTCATTGAAGGGGAGGTAAGCAATTCTCCTACCTTAGAAAGATAATAGGTATAAGCTGCTTTATTGACTGCGGGTACCTGCTCTCCCGAAATAGCGATGAGATACAAATATTGCAGAATACTACCCGAAACGCCAGTAAACTTCACACCGTCTTTCTGTGCTTTCAGGATTTCCTTATACTCATCCAAAGCTGATTGATGAAGGTAAGCGAAAGCCTTCTGTTGCAAGGAAAGAGCCGATCTGCTTAATTTCTCACCTGTCAGCATAGCCAGACGGGCATTCAGTTCGGCGATATAGGTAGTTACAGATCGACTGCCGTTCATTCCTTTATACCAAGACCATGCCCCGTTTGAGTTTTGTAACTCCTGCAATCGAGTCAAAGCTGCGATATTATTACTACGAATGTTATTCAAATCAAACAAGGTGGCGATGCGCTCTTTCTGTTGCTCTTCCGTCTGTGCTTCGAGCACCCAGGGAGACTCGGACAAAATGATATTCTTCACTTCCTGATTCTTTTGCAGATTGCTCAAGAACGTTTCTTTCGTACCTCCTTGCAGTTTCCAACTTTCAAATACCGCTTTGATCTTCGGCTGACTGTTCATGATAAACGAGGCCAATGTATTGGCATAGTAGGCAGTAGCCCAGGAAATAGCGTTATTACTTGTCGGAAGACTCAATGAAGGCAATGCCTGAACGGCATACCAAGCCGGGTTTCCCGTAAATTCAACAGTTAGTTTACGATCTGTGGCTGTTTTACTTTGTTGATTGAACAGATGATCAAGTGAGAAAGTACGGGTTTCTTCTCCACGCACAGGCATTGGAAGTGTCTCCACCAAATGCTCTTTATTGCTAAGAACCGGAAGCAACTGTTGTTCTCCATCGCTGAAAGTACCACTGTCGGCAATCATCCGGCATCCCACTATTTCGTATTTATCACTAACAGTAAACTGGAAGTCCACACCCATTGTCTTTCCGGCAGCAAGGCTGAATTTCTGTTTTTGTGTACTGATAACCTTCTCTGTCATCGGGTCAAAAAGGACCAGGCTGACCGTTCCGGCTTGCGGCTTACCAGTCATATTAGAGATAGAAGCTGCCAAAGAAGTCTTATCACCCACACGCACAAAACGAGGGAGATTAGGAGTCAGCATAAATTCTTTGCTTGTGGTGGCTTCGCCATCCAATGTTCCCGTCAACATTCCCTTTGTATGAGAATATCCACGGAAATTCCAACGCGTCAGACTTTCAGGCATCGTGAAAGAGAAAGAGATCTCTCCCTGTTCATTGGTGCGAAGTTGAGGATAAAAGAATGCAGTTTCTGCTAAATTGGTACGCAAGTCAGCAGATGCTTCGGGAAGCATTTCTTCTCCGAACGTTTTATCAAATTTGCCAAGTACTCCCGTTTGCCCCCATCCTGACTCAAATTCCACATCATCAGAAGCCTCGGATACTAAAGCCGGTGCATATTTCACTTCCATCGCATTGTTCCGGCTTGCAACACTTCCTGTCATCGACACCTTTCTTTGAGCCGATATACCTCTAATCACCACTCCATCAGCTAAAGACTCCGATATTGCATATACATTTTTTAAACCGGACGACATCACAAAATGGTCATACTCCAGTGATGGCACTTTGAGACTCTTCGTATTCCACCAGTAGTTAAATGAATTATTGCCGGAATATCCACTCATCCAGTTAGAATATGGGACAATCTGATTATAGTAGATTTGGAAATTCTGTTGCCGATTCCATATTTTATCCAAGGAGGCATCATACATCGTTGCCAGCATTTCCGCATTGGCAGCCTGTCCTTGCGGCGTTTTAATCGTCAGTTTCCATTCTTCCTTTTGTCCCGGACGCAATTTATCACGGAACACTTCCCACTTCATAGCCAGCGTCTTGTCAGGAATCCGTTTGGTCAGCCGTACCTGTTCCTGATAAACCTGACCGTCTCTCACCATACAGAGATTCACAAAGACACCATCCCCATAACTTTCCCGATATGGATACTCGAAACGGACAATCGTATCTGACAAATTCAACGTCTTGCTCTCCAGCAATTTATCACCGGAGAATACGTTCATCATCACATAAGCATCTTTTTTCGACGTACCGAAACAGAACACGGCCGGATGAGCAGCATCAAATTCCGTATTTGCACCATAGAACCACATCGTCGTTTCTACAGGCGGACGTTTGTCCTCGACAGAGAAAAGAATCGTGTTGGTGTCAGCAGTTACTTCCTTACCCTGATTGTCTTTCACTGATGCTTTCAGCACATAAGGTCCCGATGGAAGATTCTTCCAGTCGAGCGTCATGTCTTCATTAGAAGTAAAGGTTCCCGTTACAACCGATTTCTCTTCCAACTGCTTAAAGTCCTTGTCTTTGGCAGGGTACAAGTAATAATTCCCCTTCACCTCCACAGGTTGTCCATTCAGGTTCTGCACTTTAAACATAGTTTCGAAGGGTTGATCCTTGCAAGTCTTATCTTGCAATTCCACCTGCAAAACCAACGAACGATTTCCTGCCGAAATCACGTCCGTAGAAGATTGTGTTTCACCTGCCACATTGGTAACAGTAGCCTCTATGGAATAACGATAATATACTTTATCATTATTCTTATAAGAGTCACTTTCCTGCAAACGAACCGGTATCGTGAATTCTCCATTCTCATTGGCCATCACTTCACCGGAAGCAATCTGCACAGATTCCGCAAACCGCCAAAGGCTGTATGCAGAACGCTTTACCGTATATTTCACCGGAAGATCCTGAAGCAGCACACCACTATAAGATTGTACCTTACCCTTCACCTGTACCTCATCACCCAGTTTGTAACTTCCTTGTTGCTTTTCAAAAGTGATATCAAATGTCGGACGTTTATAATCTTCTACCCGAATGCTTGTACGGCCTCTTCCCGCTTTCAAAGAGAACATTCCGTTCAGACAGGCCGAAGGCAATGCAAAATCGGTGGTAAACGAACCGAACTCATTGGTACGTACCGACTTCTGCCCTACTTCCTGATTGTTTACATCTAATAAAGTCACCGTATATTCCTTGTTCGGAAGTACATTCGCTGTATCCGATTGTTGAGAATAAGCAATTCCCTTCACATACACAGTCTGTCCGGGACGATACAAAGAACGGTCGGTCAATAAAGTCATATTTTCAGTCACTTTATCTTCGTCGCCGTAATATCCGTAACTTCCTGCATAAATGCCTTGTTTCGGCATTGCCGTATCCGTCCCCTTGGAAGCTTTCAGATAGCGGTATTCGGATTTCCAGGGAAATACGACCTTACCCTCTTCGTTTGTCGTAAACTCCTGCAACACTTTTTCGTCATTACTGTACATCGTCACTTTCGCATGGGGAATGGGATGCCCTGTCTGTCCATCCAGCGTCACCACTTGATACTGTTTTTCCGGCAGACGACACGTCAGCACTTTGAAACGTGTTACATCAAACTTGCTTTCACTATCTCTCTTCGCACGAATATCCGATATGATACGCATCACGTAAGATCCAAGTTCAGGAGCTTTGAATGTAAACACAGTATCCTGCGTCCGGTAATCTTTCGGACGAAGCACAGCGTAATGTTGTTCCTTTATCAGTTTCTTCGCCTGATAAAGACGGACAGTGAAACCATCCAGATTTTTGTGTGAGACCCTTAATTCTATCCCTTCGTTCGGAAAAGCCAAATCGGATGCATTAACATTCAAATAAGGAGCCAATATCTCTTCCCGAAGATTCTTCAAAGCATTGATTCTGCGATAGCCTGGATAAAGGCGGATTGCCTCATCGCAAAGCTGCAATGCATTGAGCTGCTGTTGTTTTCCAATAGTATACCGGGCTTCTGCCAAATAAACTTCGGCACAGATCGGTTCGGAAGCATACTTGCTTTTCAATGTGTTCAAAGCTTTCAGATAAGTATCTTCCGTCAGTACCGGAAGTTCACCCTTAGCCTGCAGAGGTCGAATATTCCGATCAGCATTCCACCTCCATTCCAGGTAGTTAAGTGCTGTCAACACATAACCTTCTTTTAATCCGGTTGCTTTATAAGCGGAAATCACATTTCCATAAATAGCTATTATATCTTGTTTGACCGGATTCACAGTACCGTCATTAGTAATCCTGTTACCCAATTCTTCCACCCGTTGCAGTGCTTCAATGCTACGGGAAGCCAATAAATGATACATATCATGGTGATAGTATTCGCTCGTTTCCCCCAGTTCTACAAAAGGAATATAGTCGCGTGAGGACGTTTTGAGCAGCAATACAGAATCGACCAACGCCTCCTTTATATTTGTCCGCACTTTTTCGATGAACATATTGGCTGTCCATTCACGCATATCGGTAGCAGGTGTCTGGTCTACGATTTCTGTCCGTTGGCGGAGTTGCCACTGGTTGCTGGCTGCATAATCTGCATAGATTCCCGCTATCAAAGAGTGTAGGATGGCGCGATCCATTGGTTGGTCAGTCTGTTTCACCCATTGTTCCAGTCCTTTCAAATCAGCGTAAAGACTGTCGGGATTCAACATTTCCCGATATTTCATCCGCCACGTATATGCTTTGAGCATTTGTGGAGAGTTTTTCTCTTTTTCCCCTTTCTGATAAATCTCATCAGTCAGTTTTATCACAGTCTTAGGCAAGCTCTTTTTCTCCGCTTGCTCCACTTCTTTCCATAATTTGTCGAAAGTTTGTGCCTGTACCGCCGGAATCACTCCCAACCATAGCAGCACCATCATACAAATCTGCTTTACTTTCATAATCTTTCTAGTTTAAGTTTGCTATAAGTCTCACTCTTATAAATAACAAAGTAAGGAAATAAAGTTTAAAGATTTGTACTTTTTAGCTTAAAAAAAGCTTTTATCAAGCTATCAGCCCCATACCATATTGTATAAACATTAGCCTATTAATCAACTCGCTCTGGAATAAAATAAAAAGTCCAAAAACTGCCACTCGGTTTATTATTTAATTGAAAAGTTTATCTTCTGCAATAAGATTCACCTATCTCTTACAAGTTCATAAATGCAAAAGTATCTTGCACCTTACACTAAACCAGCGATAGTTGACTGATATACAAGAATTTAAAGCAGTGCAAGATACCGTTGCAGATGCGTGCAAGATAGAGGTATCTTACACACTGTCTCGTTTATAAGAATCCGGGCATATTCATAGAAGATACCCAATAATTTGCAGCATATCTACATAAGATGGCTTGTTCATGCCGGTGAACAAGCTGTTTTATGCCTTGAAACTAAGTGTTTCAAGCGTATGAAACAAACTGTTCACAAGCTTGAAACTGATTTTCCCCTATGGAGAAGCCAATCGAAACCTTGCAGAATACAATTAATTCATCCGTATCTATTATCTCGTTCAGCCTGTTATTCCAGATAATATTACACCAGTTATCAGACACAAATACATCATCTTCCATGTATTAGCACCTGATAAATCAGCATACAACTTACTAAAAATCAACCGATAAGCACTTATTACAGGTATAATTCAAGGGTGAGAGTAAAAATTACCCTCGCCCTACAATCACAGTTACCCTCACCCTTTGTAACACCAATGAACAAAGGCTTTCAAGTGATTTGGTGAGGGTGTGATAGTAAAACCAACCAAACTCGCATGTGATACATTCCAGCCCAAGTGGCAAAAGACAGTGTACCCAAACACAGAAATTAAAGGAGGAACTGACACTGAAACAGATCCCCCGCCACAGTTGTTAGCTAAAACAACTCTATATAAAATTTTAGATATAAAAAATGGGGATATCGTATTTAATAACGTATCCCCACTCTAAACTTAATTAATGTACTTGTTCTCATTTCTCAATTCTGTACCCCCATGAAAGCATTTCATTACGACCTACTTCACTAAGGATTTTTCTAACTAAAGAACCCATTTTCTTTGCCATAATCTTTAAACCTTTAAAATTACTAATTCTTGAAAACTAAAAAATAAAACTTACTTGTTTGGTTTGGTATTAATTGTTGAATATCCCCAAACATGTACATCGGCTTCGCCGATCTTTCTAAACAATCTTTTTAAACTTTTCATTTTGTTATCCTCCTAATTACATGTTTTACAACACAAAAATACAGCCTTTGTTTATACATTGATCTAAAAAAGAGAGAAATTTATGTTTTATAGCATATTTCTTGATTTGCATCAATTAATTTATTTGTTATAAAGCAGAATTGTAATATACGCTACAATAAATATGACAAAAAGGCACAGATGAAATATCATCCGTGCCTTCACTATGGTTACCTATTATATAATAGGAGAATATTTATATAAAGAGAAATACGTTATTTCATTGGAGTTTGCTCCAAAGTTGCCACCAAGAAGTCATAGAACTTCTGTACGGTAGGAATCAACGCTCTTTCGTCCGGTGAATGCGGTGAACGCAAAGTCGGACCAAAAGAAATCATGTCCAATCCCGGAATAATAGCACCAATAATGCCACATTCCAAGCCAGCGTGAATCACTTTCACTGCAGGTTCTACACCAAACTGTTGTTTATAGGATGCCTTCATCGCATGTAAAATCGGAGAATTTACATCAGGTTGCCAACCGGAATATCCGCCTGTCATCTCTACCTTCATCCCTGCCATAGAGAAACAAGACTCCAGGCTGGTAGTCAGATATTCTTTCATGCTATCGCTTGAACTGCGAGCCAGAATCTTAATGGCTGCCTTTCCTTCACCAATCGTTATAATAGCAAGGTTGGAAGAAGTTTCTACCGTATCCGGAACAGTAGGGATCATACGTGTCACACCGTTCTGACAAGCAAAGATTGCATCAATCAGATTGTCTTGAATTTCTTCAGGTACTTCACCGGCAGGAAGTTCTACACGTTCAGCCGTAAAGCTGATCGGAGTTTCAATAGCCGAATATTCTTCGTTGAACAGGTTTTCGCAGTATTTCACCAAGCCCAGCAGTTCTTCTTCATTTTCAGCCGGAATGGTAATAACAGCATGTGCTTCACGTGGGATAGCATTACGCATATTACCACCTTCCCAGCTAGCCAAACGGGCTTCATAGCTGGCAACCGCTTCACGAACGAAACGAACCAACAACTTATTGGCATTGGCACGTCCTTCATTGATTTCCAATCCCGAATGTCCGCCGCGTAATCCTTTCAAAGTAACTTTCACTGCGATATCTCCTGCTTCGGGAGCTACTTCCTTATATTCCAGGGTAGCAGTTACGTCCATACCTCCGGCACAACCGATATACAATTCACCTTCATCTTCGGAATCCAGATTCAAAAGGATTTCACCGTTCAGGGTGCCCGGCTTCAAGCCAAATGCACCGTACATGCCGGTTTCTTCGTCTTTAGTGATAAGAGCTTCCAGAGGACCGTGTTTCAAGTCTTTTGCTTCCAGCACGGCCATGATGGCAGCTACTCCCAGTCCGTTGTCCGCACCCAAAGTAGTACCTTTTGCCTTTACCCAGTCACCATCTATATAAGTTTCAATCGGATCTTTTTCAAAATCGTGTACAGTATCGTTATTCTTCTGCGGAACCATATCCATGTGCGCCTGAAGAATTACACCTTTCCGGTTTTCCATACCCGGAGTCGCCGGTTTACGGATAATTACATTACCTGCTTCGTCTACAAAAGACTCCAGACCCAAACCTTTTCCGAAACCTAGAAGAAATTCTGTTATTTTTTCCATGTGTCCTGACGGACGAGGAATCTGTGTCAACGAATAAAAATGCTTCCACACGTTTTGTGGAGCTAAAGAAAGAATGGTACTCATAATAAATATTTTAAAACGATTTTAAATCTAATAATTAAACAGTGCCAAGTTATGGAAAAGTTTTCAGATGGCAAAGGACGTCAGCAAAAACATTTAAGAATACACACTTTTAGCTAAAATTTCACCCTCGATGTCTGTTAGTGAACGACAGGGCAGCAAAGCCATAGATACCCAACAGAACAACCAGAAAGGTTTGAATACCATGCACAATCAGGGCAAAGATTCCGGCATCCGTCACATTTACCCCATAAAGCATCATCATAGAAATGATAGCGAAATGCCACGGTCCCGCCCCGTTGGGAGTAGGCACAATCACGGCAAACGTACCACCTACAAACATGACCAATGCTGCCAGAATTCCTAAATGTGACGTAAAAGCGAAGCAATAGAATGTAAAATAGAAATGGAAAAAGTAGCATGCCCAAATGGCCAATGTATAAAAAATAAAGAGAGGAATGTTGCGCACTCCCTTTAAAGACATAATCCCCTCCCATATATTAAGCACAAAACCTTTCACCCGTTCATAGAAGAACAGCGTTTTTCTTAAATAATAAAGAAGGATCACCACGCCGATAAAACAGAACAGGATAATATAAAACCATACCGAAGTCAGGAGATGGACAAGGGAAGGAATTTTTGTTCCGGTCTGTTGAAGAAAGGTGGCGAATATCGGTAATTGAAGCAAGACAGTCACGCCTGTGATGAGAAGAATAGTCAACGTATCGACCAGGCGCTCCGTAACGACTGTTCCCAACGACTTGGCAAACGAGACGTTATCATATTTCGCCAATACCCCGCAACGGCTCACTTCCCCGATCCGGGGAACCACCAAGCTGGCTGCATAAGAAATGAAGATAGCATTCACACAATCGCTCTTTTTCGGGAAAGCGTCCAACGGTTCCAGTGTCTGCCTCCACCGCCATCCACGAAAGACTTGCGCGAACACCCCGAATACTAATGAGAAGAGCATCCACCACCAATTTGTACCGTGTAATAACACATCGCCCGCTTTTGTAAAATCAAAGTCGCGATACACCCAGAATAAGATAAAGCCGCCTAAAACAACCGGTAATATCAGTTTCAGCGTCTTTTTTAATAGTTTCTTCATCCTTAATTCTTCATTCTTCATTTAAAAGAATTACCTTTGTCGGCTGCAAAAGTAATTATTTAGTTGGTAAATGAAATTAGTAAAGCCTAAAAAGTTTCTCGGACAGCACTTTCTGAAAGATCTGAAAGTTGCGCAAGATATTGCCGATACTGTCGACACCTTCCCCGAACTGCCTATTTTGGAGGTGGGACCGGGCATGGGAGTATTGACCCAGTTTCTGGTGAAAAAAGACCGGTTGATAAAAGTCGTAGAAGTTGACTATGAGTCGGTTGCCTATCTTCGCGAAGCTTATCCATCGTTGGAGGACCACATCATCGAAGATGACTTCCTGAAAATGAACCTTCACCGACTGTTCGACGACAAACCTTTCGTACTGACCGGTAATTACCCGTACAACATCTCCAGCCAGATCTTTTTCAAGATGCTGGACAACAAAGATATTGTCCCCTGCTGTACGGGAATGATTCAAAAAGAGGTAGCCGAACGCATTGCAGCCGGACCGGGCAGCAAGACTTACGGTATCCTTAGCGTATTGATACAGGCATGGTATAAAGTGGAATACTTATTCACAGTGAGCGAGCACGTGTTCAACCCGCCTCCCAAAGTGAAAAGTGCGGTTATCCGCATGACGCGCAACGAGACTAAAGAGTTGGGATGTAACGAAAAGCTATTCAAACAGGTAGTGAAAACGACTTTCAACCAACGACGTAAAACATTACGTAACTCTATCAAACCTATTTTAGGCAAAGATTGTCCACTTACGGAGGACATATTATTCAATAAACGCCCGGAACAACTATCGGTAGCAGAATTTATCGACCTGACCAATAAGGTGGAAGAAGCATTAAAGACAGCAGGCAACAACCAATAACCGACTGACGGGCAGCAGTGAGCAGAGAACTGAATTTTGTAATTCGTAATTTGTAATTGACAACGATGAACGAGGAATACATTGACAACGTTAAACACCTTATTGAGCAAAAAGACGCCGATACGGTAAAAGGGCTTCTCATCGACCTCCATCCGGCCGACATCGCCGAATTGTGCAATGACCTGAATCCGGAAGAGGCCAAATTCGTCTATCGCCTGCTCGATAACGAAATTGCCGCCGACGTGCTTGTCGAAATGGACGAGGATGCTCGTAAGGAGCTGCTCGAAATGCTTCCTTCGGAGACCATCGCCAAACGCTTCGTTGACTACATGGATACGGACGATGCCGTAGACCTGATGCGTGAACTCGATGAAGATAAGCAGGAAGAGGTTCTTTCGCACATCGAGGACATTGAACAGGCAGGTGACATTGTCGACTTGTTGAAATACGACGAAAATACCGCCGGTGGTTTGATGGGTACGGAAATGGTACTCGTCAACGAGAACTGGAGTATGCCCGAATGTCTGAAAGAGATGCGTCAACAGGCGGAAGAGCTGGACGAAATCTATTATGTATATGTCATTGACGACGACGAACGTCTGCGAGGTATCTTCCCGCTCAAAAAGATGATTACATCTCCTTCTGTATCCAAAGTGAAACACGTGATGCAGAAAGATCCGATTTCCGTGCATGTAGATACTCCTATCGACGAGGTGGTACAGGCGATTGAAAAGTATGACTTGGTGGCCATCCCCGTTATCGACAGTATCGGTCGGCTTGTGGGACAAATCACCGTCGACGACGTCATGGATGAAGTTCGTGAACAATCGGAACGTGACTATCAGTTGGCATCCGGTCTTTCGCAGGACGTAGAAACGGACGATAATGTATTGAAACAGACCACTGCCCGCCTCCCCTGGTTATTAATCGGTATGATTGGTGGAATCGGCAACTCTATGATATTGGGAAATTTCGATGCAACTTTTGCCGCTCATCCCGAAATGGCACTCTATATCCCGCTGATCGGTGGTACAGGAGGAAATGTCGGAACACAATCTTCGGCAATCATTGTACAAGGCTTGGCTAATAGTTCGTTGGACGCCAAAAATACATTCAAACAAGTTACTAAAGAAGCTATAGTAGCATTAATCAATGCCACGATTATCTCCTTACTGGTATACACCTACAACTTTATCCGGTTCGGTGCAACAGCTACAGTGACTTATTCCGTATCCATCAGCCTGTTTGCCGTGGTCATGTTCGCCTCCATTTTCGGAACACTGGTACCGATGACTCTGGAGAAGCTAAAAATCGATCCTGCTATTGCGACAGGTCCGTTTATAGCCATTACAAATGATATCATCGGAATGATGTTGTACATGGGAATTACCGTTTTATTATCATAAAAATGCGATAAACAAAAAAAAATAAGCAAAATAGTATGAAGTAATCGTTTTATTTCATTAATTTGTGACCCAAAACTAATATACAATGATGGACGCTCATGACACTAATCAACCCTTGAACCAAGGGGAATTAGAAGAAGAAAAGAAAACTGTCGAGGTTTCTGAAGCTATTACAGAGACTCCGACTGAAGAAGTTACTGCCGAAGTTCAACCTGAAGCAGCTCCTAAACCTGCCACTAAGGAAGATGTACTAAACCAGCTGAAAGAGCTTGCGCAAGATGCCGAAAATGCAAATAAGCAGGAAATTGACAATCTGAAACAATCATTCTACAAGTTACATAATGCCGAGTTGGAAGCTGCTAAGGTACAGTTTACAGACAACGGCGGAAACATTGAAGATTTTGTTGCTCAAGAAGACCCGACAGAGGAAGAATTCAAACGTCTGATGGGGGTTATCAAAGAAAAACGCAGCCGACAGGTTGCCGAACTGGAACGCCAAAAGGAAGAAAACCTGCAAGTGAAACTTTCCATCATCGAAGAACTGAAAGAACTGGTAGAATCCGGAGATGATGCCAACAAATCTTATACAGAATTCAAGAAGTTGCAACAGCAATGGAATGATACGAAATTGGTACCTCAAGGCAAAGTGAATGAGCTTTGGAAAAACTATCAATTATATGTAGAGAAGTTCTACGATTTATTGAAACTGAACAATGAATTCCGTGAATACGACTTCAAAAAGAACCTGGAAATCAAGACACGCCTTTGCGAAGCTGCTGAAAAGCTGGCTAACGAGGAGGATGTGGTTTCTGCTTTCCACCAGCTACAGAAGTTGCATCAGGAATTCCGCGATACAGGTCCGGTGGCCAAAGAACTGCGTGATGAGATCTGGAATCGGTTCAAGACCGCTTCTACCGCTGTCAACCGCCGTCATCAGCAGCACTTCGAGTCGCTGAAAGAGGCTGAGCAGCATAATTTGGACCAAAAGACCGTAATCTGCGAAATCGTTGAAGCGATTGAGTATGATGAATTGAAAACATTCTCTGCCTGGGAAAATAAGACCCAGGAAGTGATTGCCCTACAAAACAAATGGAAAACCATCGGTTTTGCACCTCAAAAGATGAATGTGAAGATCTTCGAACGTTTCCGTCATGCCTGCGATGATTTCTTCAAGAAGAAAGGAGAATTCTTCAAGAGCTTGAAAGAAGGTATGAACGAGAATCTGGAAAAGAAGAAAGCACTCTGCGAAAAAGCGGAAGCTTTAAAAGACAGCACGGACTGGAAAGTTACTGCCGATGCACTGACCAAACTTCAAAAAGAATGGAAGACCATCGGACCGGTAGCCAAAAAACATTCGGATGCTATCTGGAAACGTTTCATCACTGCTTGCGACTATTTCTTCGAGCAAAAGAACAAGGGCACTTCTTCACAACGCTCTGTCGAAACAGAGAATATGGAAAAGAAAAAAGCATTGATCGAAAAGTTATCCGCTATCGATGAGAACATGGATACCGAAGAAGCAAGCAACCTGGTTCGGGATTTGATGAAGGAATGGAATTCTATCGGTCATGTGCCGTTCAAAGAAAAAGATAAGCTATACAAGCAATATCATGGATTGATCGACCAGTTATTCGACCGTTTCAACATCAATGCTTCCAACAAGAAATTAAGCAACTTCCGTTCGAACATTAGTAATATCCAAGGAAGCGGTACTCAATCTTTATATAGAGAACGCGAGAAACTGGTACGTGCTTATGAGAATATGAAGAACGAACTTCAGACTTATGAGAACAATCTGGGTTTCCTGACTTCTACTTCCAAGAAAGGCAGCAGCCTGTTGACTGAACTGAACCGCAAGGTAGATAAGTTGAAAGCAGACCTGGAACTGGTATTACAAAAAATTAAAGTAATCGACGAATCAATTAAAGCAGAAGAATAATCCTCTGCCCGATTTAGAAAAATAAAAAAACAGGTTTTATGCTCGCTTGGGTAATAAAACCTGTTTTTCTTTTCTACTAAACAAGCTTACACAGCCTGTTTAAGGATTCATTTCTTGGGCATCAAGTTCATGGCTTCTTTTCACTGCAGATTCATGTTTCTTCTGACTATGAATGTCTGAAAACAATAAAACCCTGCAAGAATTAATTCTTAGCAGGGTTCTATCTAAATTGACGTTGATTCTGTTGGGCTACCTGGATTCGAACCAGGAATGACAGGACCAGAATCTGTAGTGTTACCATTACACCATAGCCCAATGATTTTCGTTTGCGGGTGCAAAGATACAAATATTTTGGGAATTCAAAACAATTCTGATATTTTTTTTGCAAAAATGTCCAAATAAGCTTTCTAAACAAAAGTATCTCCACTAAAAAACACAAAAATTGAGGGATAACTTTCTTGTATCCAATAAATCAGCGTATATTTGTCAAAAATATCACGTTTATAGCCAGAAACAAAGGATTGCCTTTTTTTGTTATAAACAAATAGAGAACATGAATTATTAATCTCAATTACAGGAATGAACGATACTAAAGTATTAATTGAAAAAATAAAAGAAGGAATTCAAGAGAAAAAAGGTAAAAAGATAATCGTTGCCGATTTAACCAGCATAGAAGATACCATCTGTAAATATTTCGTTATCTGTCAGGGAAATTCTCCCAGTCAAGTGAATGCCATTGTAGATTCAATCAAAGAATTTACACGTAAAGGTGCGGATAGCAAACCTTATGCAATCGATGGACTCCGGAATGCAGAATGGGTGGCAATGGACTATGCCGACGTACTGGTACATGTCTTTTTACCGGAGACAAGAAATTTTTATAATCTTGAACACCTTTGGGCAGATGCCAAACTTACTCAAATCCCCGATCTAGACTAATTAATGATTATGGACAATAATAATAGCAATAATAACAATAGCAATAAACCTAACAATAAGGTTAATATGCCTAAGTTCAACCTGAACTGGATGTATATGATTATTGCCCTTATGCTTCTCGGCCTCTGGTGGGGCAGTGATTCAAAGGGAGCTGGAAGCAAAGCTGTAACTTACAGTGAGTTTCAGGACTACGTAAAAAAGGGCTATGTAAGCAAAGTATTGGGTTATGAAGATAAGTCAATCGAAGCTTTTCTTAAACCGACTGCTGTAGGGGCTGTTTTTGGAGCGGACTCTACCAAAGTGGGACGTAACCCTATCATTACAAGTAGAACGCCATCTACCGATAAACTGGAAGAGTTTTTGCAGGCAGAAAAGGAAGCCGGTCATTTTGACGGTTCTTCCGACTATCCGCCCAAATCGGATATTTTTCCCGCAATCCTGATTCAGATACTCCCGCTTGTCTTGCTTGTAGCGTTATGGATCTTCTTCATGCGCCGTATGAGCGGAGGTGGCAGTGGTGGCCCCGGCGGTGTATTTAACGTAGGAAAATCAAAAGCCCAGCTTTTTGAAAAAGGTGGAGCCATCAAGATTACATTTAAGGATGTAGCGGGTTTGGCAGAAGCAAAACAAGAGGTAGAGGAAATTGTAGAGTTCTTGAAGGAACCGCAGAAATATACGGATTTGGGAGGTAAGATACCCAAGGGAGCATTGCTGGTAGGCCCTCCGGGAACCGGTAAAACTTTGCTTGCCAAAGCTGTGGCGGGTGAAGCTAATGTTCCTTTCTTCTCACTAGCAGGTTCTGACTTCGTGGAAATGTTTGTAGGTGTAGGTGCATCCCGTGTTCGCGACTTGTTTAAACAGGCCAAAGAGAAAGCTCCTTGTATCGTCTTTATCGATGAGATTGATGCCGTAGGACGTGCTCGTGGCAAAAATCCTGCAATGGGAGGAAATGACGAACGCGAAAACACCTTGAACCAGTTATTGACAGAGATGGACGGTTTCGGTTCCAACAGCGGTGTAATTATCCTTGCTGCTACTAACCGTGTAGACGTACTTGATAAAGCGTTGCTCCGTGCAGGACGTTTTGACCGTCAGATACATGTGGATCTGCCCGACTTGAATGAACGTAAAGAAGTATTTGGTGTGCATTTGCGCCCGATCAAAATAGACGATAGTGTTGATGTAGACTTGCTGGCTCGCCAAACTCCGGGATTCTCGGGTGCGGATATCGCCAATGTCTGCAATGAAGCTGCATTGATCGCTGCCCGCCACGGAAAGAAATTTGTAGGCAAGCAAGACTTTCTGGATGCGGTAGACCGTATCATCGGTGGTCTGGAAAAGAAAACCAAGATTACTACGGAAGCTGAAAGACGTTCCATCGCTTTGCATGAAGCAGGACACGCCTCTATCTCCTGGTTATTGGAATATGCCAATCCGTTGATTAAGGTAACTATCGTTCCCCGCGGACGTGCATTAGGAGCTGCCTGGTATCTGCCGGAAGAACGTCAGATTACTACTAAGGAGCAGATGTTGGATGAAATGTGTGCTACTTTAGGAGGACGCGCCGCTGAAGATTTATTCCTCGGCCGCATTTCAACTGGTGCCATGAACGACTTGGAAAGAGTGACTAAACAGGCATACGGCATGATTGCTTATTTAGGTATGAGCGACAAGCTGCCGAATTTATGTTATTACAACAACGATGAATATTCTTTCAACCGTCCATACAGCGAAAAGACAGCCGAACTAATTGACGAAGAAGTCAAGAGAATGGTGAACGAGCAGTATGACCGCGCCAAGAGAATTCTGTCAGAGCACAAAGAAGGTCACAACGAACTGACGCAATTACTGATTGACAAAGAGGTAATCTTTGCGGAAGACGTTGAACGTATCTTCGGCAAACGCCCCTGGGCTTCGCGTTCGGAAGAAATCATGGCTGCTAAAGAAAGCCAGGATGCCGCAAGAGCTGAAAGGGAACTTGCCCAAAAGTTGAAAGAAGAAGAAAAAGAAATCAAAGAAGAGGAAGCTGAAAATACTGCAGAGGAACAAGCACCCATCGACACCAAAGTTGCCGCAGCAGGTAACAAGGTTACAGTGGAAGGCAAAGTTACCGTAGAGGGTAAGTCCAATGGAGAAGAACAAGCTAACGGGTCCAACTAATTAAAACGAATAGATTTTGATTAACAATTTCATAAAACGAGCTATTACGGGTGTACTCTTCGTTGCCATCTTGGTAGGGTGCATCCTTTATGACGCATTCAGTTTTGGCATTCTGTTCACCGCTATCAGTGCACTGACTATTTATGAGTTTGCACAGCTGGTAAATATGCGCGCAGAAGGAGTCAAGATAAACAAGAACATTAATATGCTCGGCGGGGCTTATTTATTCCTCGCAATCATGGGATTCTGCATTGATGCAGCCGATTCGAAAATATTCATCCCGTATGTGCTTTTATTGCTTTACATGATGATTAGCGAGTTGTATCTGAAAAAGGAGAACCCAGTACTTAACTGGGCTTATTCGATGCTTAGCCAACTTTATATCGGTCTGCCTTTTGCTTTGCTGAATGTATTGGCTTTCCATAATGATCCGGCATCGGAATTCAGTAACATAAGCTATAATCCGATTCTACCGTTATCCATCTTTATTTTCCTTTGGCTGAATGATACGGGTGCTTATTGCATCGGTTCACTGATAGGCAAACACCGACTCTTTGAACGCATCTCTCCCAAGAAATCATGGGAAGGTTCTATCGGCGGCGGAGTTGTAGCAATCGGAGTGTCTTTTATACTTGCTCACTACTTCCCATTTATGTCAATGATGGAATGGGCAGGACTGGCATTGGTAGTGGTTATATTCGGTACATGGGGCGACCTGACGGAGTCATTGCTAAAACGCCAATTGCACGTAAAGGATTCGGGAAATATTCTTCCGGGACATGGAGGGATGCTCGATCGGTTTGACAGTTCTTTGATGGCCATACCGGCAGCAGTCGTTTACCTATATGCATTAACATGGTTCTAACAGGAGTTTTTCTCATCGATTAGAATTGCACACAATACAAAAGGTCGGGAACTTCGATAGAAGTATCCCGACCTTTTTCACACACAGTAAATCATAGTTAGGTTATCGGATCGAAGAAGTGGAGTGTACATCCTTCGCAGCTTCCGGCACACCTACCGGATGATCCAGATCAAGAACGATCACTCTTCCTTCTCCATGTTCTCTTGAATTTATAGTCACTTTAAAACCTTTCATTGTTGATTCGGCATCTTTTTCCGTTGGGAAGAACTTTTCCAGATTATAAGAAACTCGTCCCCATCCCCAATAGTCAGTCACATCCTCATATGTATTATAACGCAGTTCCAAATGTACGTAACCATCTTCAGCCACATTCAATGTCCCCGGTTCTGATGATTCTCCCGTTTCTATCTTATTTTGTACAAGACTGATACGATGTTTCTCCGAGCGAGGCAGCTCCTGACGGAAAATAACATTCAGGAATTTTCCTCCCAACCACATGTCACCCTGATAAATCAGGATAGGATCATTGCCGAATTCCACCGCTTCTTCCTCTGTGGTCATATCTTCCACTTCCTTTGTCAACAATTCCTGTACTCCTTCCATCTTTACCTGAACTCCTTTTCCTCCTTCCATGTCATACAAAGGATTGAAAAAGGCCACTACACGTTCACCGTCCACCGGTTTAAACCAAGGTATGGAAGTAGCAACCGGATCAATCAATCCCCAACGATCACCTTCCAAATAATAACCTCCTCCACCGGTTGCCCGAACGGTCGCCCAATCCCAACTGAAATCTCCGATAGAATAACCATCATCATCACATGATTGCAACATTGGCACTAATGCCAATAACAACATTCCTAAAAGCCACTTAATTTTTTTCATATCTTTTTCCTTTCTTTTTTTAGTCTTCTGCTTAATAAATAAAAAAGCCGTGCAATTACTGCATCGGCTTTACGTTTATTCAGAAAAAGAAAGTTATTTTTTCAACAAGCGCAGCATTTCACGAGCTGCATGACGGGGAGCACCGGCAGGTCCCAACCGTTCGGCCACATATTCATATCCCAAAAGCATTTCATTTCTATATGCTTCATTTTCAATGATATTTTTCAATTCACTTTGCATATTCTTCACGGTCATCGTATCCGCCACCAACTCTTTTACCACTTCACGGTCGGCAATCAGATTAACTAACGAAATAAATTTCACGGTCAAGATATGACGCCGCAAGAAGGAAACCACTTTCCCTATCGGAGTGTAATAACAAACGACTTGGGGAACACGAAACAATGCCGTCTCAAGAGTAGCCGTGCCTGAAGTGACCAAAGCCACATCTGCGTGCTGCAACAAACGATAGGTTTGATCGAAAATGATTTTCACTTTCGCTTCTCCTACATATTTTTTATAATAGTCGGGAGCAATGGCAGGAGCACCCGCCAGAACAAGCTGATAATCGGGAAAAGCAGAAGCAGCCTTCAACATATCCGGCAGATTATCTTTGATTTCCTGTTTCCGGCTACCTGCAAGAAGAGCTATTACCGGTTTATCTTCCAGTTGATTCTCCGCAATAAACTGATCCTTATTTTTCGGATGAGCTTCCTGATAAGCCGCCACCTCATCCACGGTAGGATTACCAACATAGTGGATGGGGTATTGATGCTTTCCTTCGAAGAACTCTACTTCAAAAGGAAGAATGGAGAAAAGTTCGTCTACATCTCGTTTTATATTCTTGATGCGATACTCTTTCCACGCCCATATCTTCGGAGAAATATAATAATAAACTGGAATCTGTGTCTTTGCATGAACAAACTTGGCTATATCCAGATTGAATCCCGGATAGTCCACCAGAATAACAACATCCGGTTGCCAGGAAACAATGTCTTCTTTACAACGCTTCATATTTGCAAAGATAGTGCGCAGATGGAGCAACACGGGAATAAAACCCATGTATGCCAGTTCTTTATAATGTTTCACCATCGTTCCTCCGACGGCAGCCATCAAATCACCTCCGAAAAACCGGAAATCAGCCTGCGGATCTTCTGCCTTTAAGGCAGCCATCAGATGAGAAGCGTGCAAGTCGCCGGAAGCTTCGCCGACAATCAGATAATACTTCATAATAGTTGATAGTTGATAGTTGATAAATGATAGGTAATATCAACTAATTAAACCAGTTGTTAAGTTCATCCATAAAGTGATAAGCTGTCACATCAACCGTGGTCGGAGTGATAGCAACATAGCCATTTGCCAAAGCCCAATGATCGTTCTTCTCATTTTCATGTTCGTGATCGGTAAATTCACCGGTCAACCAGAAATAATTCGGATCGTTCAGACGGGGACAGGCAGCCCATTCGTTCGTCCAACGGCCTTTTGCCTGTTCACAGATTTTGATTCCTTTGATATCGGTTGTATCCGGGAAATTTACGTTCAGGCAGGTTAAAGGAGGAAGTCCTTTTTCCAGTACCATGGTGGCAATACTGCGAATATAAGGTCCGGCAGCTTCAAAATCGGCATCGGGTGCATGATTGCACAAAGAGAAGCCAATAGAAGGGATTCCATTCAAACAACCTTCGAATACCACTCCCATTGTGCCGGAATAGTGTACGTTAGTGGCGGAGTTATCTCCATGATTGATACCACCGACTACCAAGTCCGGTGTCCGGTCGAGCACTGTGTTCCGTGCCAATTTGATGCAATCGGTCGGTGTTCCCGAACATTTATAAACAGTTAAACCTACTTCTTTCTTTACTAACTGGTAATGAACAGGCTGCGTCACCGTCAGCGCACAACCACTGCCCGAGCGCGGAGCATCAGGTGCCATTACCACAATATCTCCCAAAGGGCGAAGAAACTTCACCAGTTCATTAATCCCTTTAGCCATCACGCCATCGTCATTAGAAACAAGTATCAACGGCTTTTCATTTTCCATATCTTCAATCCTTTCCTTTTTTATATTCGCACAAAAGTAACAAAAAGAAGCCGTACCGCCAAACACCTCCCTACATCAGATCGAAAAGTCTCTTTCCACCCCACTCCTACCCGTTTACAAATCTTAATCTTCTGCAAGCGAGCAAAAAAAGAAATAGATATCCAATATAAATATGTATATTTGCAAGCTCGTTAAAGAGAAAAGAAGATGATGAACCTGTTGAAGTTTTGTAACCGTTTCGTCCGACAGTTATTAACAAAACAGGCGACTTATCAACAGAAATTGCAAAGTTTCTCTTTTTTCGTAGGCGCTCTAAGGATTTATCACTTATTTCGCTGCCAATAAATTTAGAGAATATGGGAAAAATTATTGCTTTGGCCAATCAAAAGGGTGGTGTAGGAAAAACAACGACTACGATTAACCTCGCAGCTTCACTTGCTACACTGGAAAAAAAGGTACTCGTGATAGATGCCGACCCGCAAGCTAATGCCTCTTCCGGTCTGGGAGTAGACATCAAGCAGTCGGAATGCACTATCTATGAGTGTATTATTGACAGAGCCAACGTACAGGACGCTATCCTTGACACGGAGATTGATTCTTTGAAAGTGATCTCTTCGCACATCAATCTTGTAGGGGCAGAGATTGAAATGCTGAACCTCCCAAACCGAGAAAAGATACTAAAAGAAGTGCTCACTCCTTTGAAGAAAGAATATGACTATATTCTGATAGACTGTTCTCCTTCATTAGGACTAATCACGATCAACGCCCTAACGGCAGCGGATTCGGTGATTATTCCCGTTCAAGCCGAATATTTCGCTCTTGAAGGTATCAGTAAACTGTTGAATACCATCAAAATCATCAAGTCGAAACTGAATCCAGCTTTAGAGATCGAAGGTTTCCTGCTGACGATGTATGATTCTCGTCTGCGTCAGGCTAATCAGATCTATGACGAAGTGAAACGGCATTTCCAGGAACTGGTGTTCAATACCGTTGTTCAACGAAATGTGAAATTGAGCGAGGCTCCCAGCTACGGTGTTCCGACCATCCTTTACGATGCGGAATCTACCGGTGCCAAGAACCACTTGGCTCTTGCTAAAGAGATTATCAACCGAAATAAATAAAAGAAGAAGATATGGCAACACAAAAGAGAAATGCATTAGGACGCGGTTTAGACGCCTTGCTCTCAATGGATGATGTGAAAACCGAAGGGTCTTCTTCCATTAATGAAATAGAGCTGGCAAAGATTACTGTCAATCCTAACCAGCCCCGCCGTGAGTTTGACGAAACAGCGTTGCAGGAACTGGCTGATTCCATTACGGAAATCGGTATCATCCAACCTATTACTTTACGCAAACTCTCGGACGATGAATATCAGATCATCGCGGGAGAACGTCGTTATCGCGCTTCACAAAGAGCAGGCTTGAAAACAATCCCTGCTTATATACGCACTGCCGACGACGAAAACATGATGGAAATGGCGCTGATTGAAAATATCCAGCGTGAAGACCTGAATGCCGTAGAAATCGCACTTGCCTACCAGCATCTGCTCGATCAGTATGAATTGACACAGGAACGTCTTAGCGAACGTATCGGAAAGAAAAGAACGACGATCGCCAACTACCTGCGCTTACTGAAATTGCCGGCTCCAATACAGATGGCCCTGCAAAACAAGCAGCTGGACATGGGACATGCCCGTGCGCTGATTTCATTAGGCGACCCTAAACTACAAGTTAAAATATTCGAAGAAATACAAGAGCACGGATATTCAGTCCGCAAAGTAGAAGAAATTGTTAAATCATTAAGCGAAGGAGAAGCGGTGAAAAGCGGCACACGGAAAATAACACCGAAACGTGCCAAACTTCCCGAAGAGTTCAACTTATTGAAGCAACAACTCTCTGGCTTTTTCAACACCAAGGTACAACTCACTTGCTCTGAAAAGGGAAAGGGAAAGATCAGTATTCCTTTCGGTAACGAGGAGGAACTGGAACGTATCATGGAAATCTTCGATACGCTAAAGAAGTAAATGACAAGAAAAAGTAAGAAATATCAGTTACTAGTCAGCGCCCTGCTTCTCTGTTTTTTACAGGTGGCAGGGATTGATGTGTATGCACAGTCCACTGTTACTCCGGTACGGAAAGATACAACAATCATACAGCGTGAAGCGCCGAAAGCCCGTGCACGAAGACATCGTGAGCCGATTGCACAGGATTCTACAAGACAGGATTCTATCCGGATTATACCCTCCAAAGAACTTCCGGCCATCGACAGCTTGTCGGCTGCCAAGATACAGATAGCAGACAGCCTGGACGCAGCCAACAAAAAAGAGCTGAAAAAGATAGAGCAGCCGGCATCGATTGTTGTAAAGACCGACAGTGTACCGCCAACGACTCAAGATATTAACAAGAAGATATTTATCCCGAATCCGACCAAAGCTACCTGGCTGGCAGTCGTATTCCCCGGTGGAGGACAGATTTACAATCGTAAATACTGGAAACTACCTATTATATATGGAGGGTTTGCAGGTTGTGCCTACGCTTTAAGCTGGAACGGCAAGATGTACAAAGACTATTCGCAAGCCTATCTGGACATCATGGACAGCAATCCGAACACCAAAAGTTACGAGGATTTGTTACCCCCGAACTCCACTTATAATGAGGAGCAGCTGAAAAACACCTTAAAAAGAAGAAAAGATATGTTCCGCCGTTATCGGGACCTTAGTATATTTGCATTTATCGGAGTTTACCTGATCTCTATCATCGACGCTTATGTAGATGCGGAGTTGTCCAACTTCGATATAACCCCCGACTTGAGTATGAAAGTAGAGCCGGCCGTTATTGATAATAACAACCAGTTCCGCTCCAACAGTTTTAAAAACAAGTCGGTTGGTCTGCAATGCGTATTACGATTTTAAAAAACACAATTTAGATTGATCTTATTATTGAAGCATGAAGAAATTAGTTAACTATTGTTCGATTATTTTTCTTTTACTAGTGGCCACGTCGCAGGTAAAAGCGCAAAGTGTAGATGTAGTGATTCGTGAAAATGGAACTGAACGCAAAGAAAGCATCGACCTGCCTAAAAGTATGACTTATCCACTTGACAGTCTGTTGAATGACTGGAAAGCTAAAAATTATATTGATTTAGGCAAGGATTGCAGTACGGCTGAAATTAATCCTTTATTCAGTGACTCTGTCTATATCGACCGCTTGTCACGCATCCCGGCCATCATGGAAATGCCTTATAATGATATTATCCGCAAATTCATCGATATGTATGCAGGACGCTTGCGCAATCAGGTTTCTTTCATGCTAAGTGCCTGCAACTTCTATATGCCGATTTTTGAAGAAGCACTGGATGCATACGGACTTCCACTGGAACTAAGATATCTGCCGATTATCGAATCTGCGTTGAACCCATCAGCCGTATCACGTGCAGGTGCTTCCGGTCTGTGGCAATTTATGATTGGTACAGGTAAAATCTATGGTTTGGAATCAAACAGCCTGGTAGATGAACGTCGTGACCCGATTAAAGCAACTTGGGCTGCCGCTCGTTATCTCAAAGAAATGTATGATATCTATGGAGACTGGAACCTGGTAATTGCTGCTTATAACTGTGGCCCCGGTACAATCAATAAGGCAATCCGCCGTGCCAATGGCGAAACTGATTATTGGAAAATCTACAATTATCTGCCTAAAGAAACACGCGGCTATGTGCCTGCCTTTATCGCTGCCAACTACGTGATGACTTATTACTGCGACCACAATATCTGCCCGATGGAAACCAATATTCCGGCAAGTACTGACACAGTACAAGTAAACAAGAATCTACACTTCGAACAAATCGCCGACCTTTGTAATCTACCTCTGGATCAAATCAAAAGTCTGAATCCGCAATATAAGAAGCAAATGATTCCAGGTAGCAGCAAACCTTATACGTTAAGACTGCCTATTGACGCGATCAGTACTTTTATCGATAAGCAAGATACGATTTATGCGCATCGTGCCGATGAATTATTCCGCAACCGGAAAACCGTTGCCGTAAAGGAAATTACACCCACAACCCGCAAAACGACAACAGCCGTTGCCGGCAAGGGGAAACTGACCTATTACACAATAAAAAGTGGAGACACTTTGTCCACTATTGCCGGAAAGTACGGCGTCACAATTAAGGATATACAAAGGTGGAATGGAATGTCTAGCACTAAAATTGCAGCAGGAAAACGATTGAAAATATACAAATAACTAGCTTCCTGCTTGCATCGTTCGGAAATTTGCTTATTTTTGCAGAATTAAGCAAGTGAAAGGATAACAATTATGGATAATCTGGCCCCCAAAGAAATAGCTGACGAAGAGATGATTAATCAGGCGTTCCACGAACTACTGAATGATTATCTCAATACTAAGCATCGCAAAAAAGTTGAAATCATTACGAAGGCTTTCAACTTTGCCAATCAGGCGCATAAAGGTATCAAACGCCGTTCGGGCGAACCTTATATTATGCACCCGATTGCCGTTGCCAGCATTGTATGCAATGAAATAGGTCTCGGTTCCACTTCTATTTGTGCAGCCTTGCTGCATGATGTGGTAGAGGACACTGATTACACAGTGGAAGACATCGAGAATATCTTTGGTCCGAAGATTGCCCAGATTGTGGACGGACTGACTAAAATATCCGGTGGAATCTTCGGTGACCGCGCTTCGGCACAGGCAGAGAACTTCAAGAAGTTGCTGCTCACCATGTCGAACGACATCCGGGTCATTCTTATCAAGATAGCAGACCGTTTGCACAACATGCGTACCCTTGGTTCCATGTTACCCAACAAGCAATATAAGATTGCAGGCGAAACGCTTTACATCTATGCTCCACTTGCCAACCGTTTGGGGCTCTATAAGATAAAAACGGAGCTTGAGAATCTAAGCTTCAAATATGAACATCCCGAAGAATATGCGGAAATAGAAGAGAAGTTGAATGCCACTGCTGCTGAACGTGACAAGGTCTTCAACGACTTCACAGCCCCGATTCGTACCCAACTAGATAAGATGGGATTGAAATACCGGATACTTGCCCGCGTAAAATCAATCTATTCCATCTGGAACAAGATGCAAACCAAACATGTTCCTTTCGAAGAAATATACGATTTACTGGCTGTTCGAATCATCTTCGAACCACGCAATGAGGAAGAAGAGCTCAACGACTGTTTCGATATCTACGTTTCTATCTCCAAGATATACAAACCCCACCCGGACCGTTTGCGCGACTGGGTCAGCCATCCTAAAGCTAATGGTTATCAGGCATTGCACGTCACTCTGATGGGCAACAATGGGCAATGGATTGAAGTCCAGATTCGTAGTGAACGAATGAATGATGTTGCCGAACAAGGTTTCGCAGCCCACTGGAAATACAAAGAAGGAGGAGGCAGCGAAGATGAAGGCGAATTGGAAAAATGGTTGAGAACGATTAAGGAGATATTAGATGATCCGCAACCGGATGCCATCGACTTTCTGGATACCATTAAGCTAAATTTATTTGCTTCTGAAATATTCGTGTTCACTCCTAAAGGCGAACTGAAGACTATGCCGCAGAACTCTACGGCTCTCGACTTCGCATTTTCTCTTCACACGGATATTGGTAGCCATTGTATTGGCGCCAAAGTCAATCATAAATTAGTGCCGTTGAGCCATAAATTGCAAAGTGGTGACCAAGTTGAAATCCTGACTTCAAAATCTCAACGCGTACAACCGCAATGGGAAGTTTTTGCAACCACTGCCCGCGCCCGCGCCAAGATAGCAGCTATTCTCCGCAAAGAGCGTAAAGCAAATCAAAAGATAGGAGAAGAAATCCTTAGTGAGTTTCTGAAAAAGGAGGAAGTCCGTCCGGAAGAAGCTGTTATCGAGAAGCTACGCAAACTGCATAATGCCAAGAATGAGGAAGAACTGCTGGCTGCCATCGGTAGTAAAGCAATCGTTCTGGGAGAAGCGGACAAGAATGAACTGAAAGAAAAGCAAACCAGTAACTGGAAGAAATATCTGACTTTCTCTTTCGGCAATAGCAAAGAGAAGCAGGAAGAGAAAGAACCGCAGGAAAAAGAAAAAATCAACCCGAAAGAGGTGCTCAAACTGACGGAAGAAAGTTTGCAGAAGAAATATATCATGGCCGAATGTTGCCATCCTATTCCCGGTGACGATGTACTGGGGTATGTGGATGAAAACGACCGGATCATTATTCACAAGCGCCAATGCCCTGTTGCCGCCAAATTGAAGAGCAGCTATGGCAACCGCATATTAGCAACCGAATGGGATACACATAAAGAACTTTCTTTCCTGGTATATATATATATAAAAGGTATAGATAATATGGGACTTTTGAATGAAGTCACCCAAGTTATCTCCAGACAGCTCAATGTAAATATCCGTAAGCTGACCATCGAAACCGAAGATGGTATCTTTGAAGGAAAAATTCAGTTGTGGGTACATGATGTGGATGATGTAAAAACCATCTGCAACAATCTGAAGAAAATACAGAATATCAAACAGGTGAGCCGTGTAGAAGAATAGCTTTCAAACGGTAAATAAGAAAACGATGAACGGTGAATAAGTTGCAGTATCATGCAAATTGTTCACCGTTCATTTTGTTATGAGGTTTCTTGCCTATCGAATCCATGATCGATAGCATTATTTATTCCCGCCCATCCAGTTCGCGTTTAATGGCCAAAAGTTCTTCTTTGATCGCTTTCAGCTTATTAACGATCTCATAATTACGAACTGTAGCTTCTTTATTATCCTTCAAACGTTGCCGGGCACCGGGAAGTGTCATCCCTTTCTCTTTGACCAAATGATAGATAAGTCCGATTGTTTCTACGTCTTCCTTACGATACTGACGTATTCCTCTACCTGCTGTCTTAGGAGAGATTTGTGGAAATTCCTTTTCCCAAAAGCGGAGTAACGACGGATTGACTCCGAACATGTCGGCAACCTCTCCTATTGAATAATATAGCTTCAATTCTTTATCTGTATTAAGCATAGCACTCCTGTTTAAAGATTTTAATCGAATACTTTACCATGATTGGCTGCCAACTGAATCATCTTTTCATAATCTTCGGCACTCAAGTCCATGAAATAATAATTGACCGGATTCACGACCTGTCCTTTCACATGCACTTCGTAATGCAAATGCGGACCGGTACTCTTTCCTGTACTACCCACTTTTCCGATAATCTCACCACGTACCACTTTCTTTCCGACTTTCGTATTAAATCCTTGCAAGTGAGCATATCGAGTGAGATATCCGAAACCATGATCGATTTCGATGGTATTCCCATATCCAGTCTCCCATCCTACTTTTACTACAGTTCCGTTTCCGGTAGCATATACATCTGTTCCCGGATGAGCAGAGAAGTCCATACCTGCATGGAACTTTGTCGTACCGTAAATAGGGTCAATACGTGTACCATAACCGGATGCTGTCTGACGAAGATCTTTATTCGAAATAGGCTGGATAGCCGGAATACATTTCAACATCTCATCGTGGTTCTTACACATATCAATCACATCGTCGAAAGATTTCGACTGAATATACAGTCTTTTGGAGAGCACATCCAGTTTTTGAGTCGTATTCACTACCAACTTAGAATTCGCCAAATCCATCAGTTCTTCGTAACGGTTCGTCCCGCCATAACCAGCTTGGCGGATAGCCGGAGAAACAGGATCGGCCTGCAAAATCACCCGGTACAAATTATCGTCACGCTGCTGGATATCCTGAAGTACTCCCATAGCGTCGTCCAGACGACGGGAAAGTACATTATACTGTGCCAAAAGACGGCTGTTTTCGATTCTTAATTCTTTCTCCGATGGAGAGCCAAAAATCAGAAGCAATACAATAAAGCAACCTGCTCCCAACCCCATTCCATAGAAAAGCCGGCGCAGGATACTAAGCGCACGCTGCCGTACGGTAGGGTAAATTCGATCATAAGTCTGGGTCTGTGAATTATAGATGTAGTATACTTTGCGCATCTTTTTGGAAATATTTCGCTTGTTAATACGGCAAAAGTAATAAAAACAAGCTATCTTTGCACTGTTTTTTGAGAATATTAACCTCAACGATAGATATATAGAAGAATATGTTGACTGCAAAAGAGATCAGAGATTCATTCAAGAATTTCTTTGAGTCGAAAGGACACCACATCGTCCCCTCGGCTCCGATGGTGATTAAAGATGACCCTACCCTGATGTTTACGAACGCGGGGATGAACCAGTTTAAAGATATTATTTTGGGTAACCACCCGGCGAAATACCAAAGAGTCGCGGACTCGCAGAAATGTTTGCGCGTTAGCGGAAAGCATAATGACTTGGAAGAAGTGGGACACGACACGTACCACCACACCATGTTTGAAATGCTTGGTAACTGGTCGTTTGGCGATTACTTCAAGAAAGAAGCAATCAGCTGGGCGTGGGAATATCTGGTAGAAGTTTTGAAACTGAATCCGGAATATCTCTATGCAACCGTATTTGAAGGAAGTCCCGAAGAAGGATTGAGCCGTGACGACGAAGCTGCTTCTTATTGGGAACAGTTCTTGCCAAAGGATCACATCATTAACGGTAACAAACACGATAACTTCTGGGAAATGGGTGATACAGGACCATGCGGACCTTGTTCCGAAATCCACATCGACCTTCGTCCTGCTGAAGAACGTGCCAAGATCTCCGGTCGTGACCTCGTGAACCACGATCATCCGCAGGTAATTGAAATCTGGAATCTCGTATTCATGCAATACAACCGCAAAGCAGATGGCAGCCTTGAGCCGCTTCCTGCAAAGGTTATTGACACCGGTATGGGATTCGAACGTCTTTGTATGGCTTTACAAGGAAAAACATCCAACTACGATACAGACGTATTCCAGCCAATGCTGAAAGCTATTGCAGCTATGTCGGGTACAGAATACGGAAAAGATAAGCAGCAGGACATCGCCATGCGTGTAATTGCCGACCATATCCGTACTATTGCATTCTCTATCACAGACGGTCAGTTGCCTTCTAACGCGAAAGCTGGTTATGTGATCCGCCGTATCCTTCGCCGTGCTGTTCGTTACGGATATACTTTCCTTGGACAAAAACAGGCATTTATGTATAAGTTGCTTCCTGTATTGATTGATAACATGGGAGAAGCTTATCCTGAACTGGTTGCACAAAAAACACTGATTGAAAAAGTAATCAAGGAAGAAGAAGAATCATTCCTCCGCACACTGGAAACAGGTATCCGCTTACTGGATAAGACCATGGAAGATACCAAAGCCAGCGGAAAAACAGAAATCAGCGGTAAGGATGCCTTTACTTTATATGATACATTCGGTTTCCCACTCGACTTGACAGAACTGATTCTCCGTGAAAACGAAATGACTGTCAACATTGAAGAGTTCAATGAAGAAATGCAGCAACAGAAACAGCGTGCACGTAATGCTGCCGCTATCGAGACTGGTGACTGGATTATACTGAAAGAAGGAACGACCGAATTCGTTGGTTACGATTACACTGAATACGAAGCTTCTATCCTTCGTTATCGTCAGATCAAACAAAAGAACCAAACATTGTATCAGATTGTACTTGACTATACTCCATTCTATGCAGAAAGTGGTGGTCAGGTCGGTGATACCGGTGTATTGGTAAGCGAATTCGAAACGATTGAAGTGATCGATACCAAGAAAGAAAATAATCTTCCGATACATATTACCAAAAAGTTGCCCGAACATCCGGAAGCTCCGATGATGGCTTGTGTAGACACTGACAAACGTGCCGCTTGCGCAGCCAATCACTCGGCGACTCACTTGTTGGATGCCGCTTTACGTGAAGTGCTGGGTGAACACATCGAACAGAAAGGTTCATTGGTTACACCGGACTCATTGCGTTTTGACTTCTCTCACTTCCAGAAAGTGACCGATGAGGAAATCCGTAAAGTAGAGCATATTGTCAATGCAAGAGTTCGTGCCAATATTCCTTTGAAAGAATACCGCAACATTCCTATCGAGGAAGCTAAAGAGTTGGGGGCTATCGCTCTCTTTGGTGAGAAGTATGGCGACAAAGTACGTGTGATCCAGTTCGGTTCTTCTATTGAATTCTGTGGAGGTACACACGTAGCTGCAACCGGAAATATCGGTATGGTGAAAATCATGTCGGAAAGTTCAGTTGCTGCCGGTGTTCGTCGTATTGAAGCTTACACCGGAGCGCGTGTAGAAGAATTGCTGGATACAGTGCAAGATACACTTAGTGATTTGAAAGCTCTTTTCAACAATGCTCCTGATTTGGGTATTGCAATCCGCAAATATCTGGATGAAAATGCAGGATTGAAGAAGCAGGTAGAAGACTTCATGAAAGAAAAAGAAGCAGCTCTGAAGGAAAGACTGTTGAAGAATATACAGGAAATTCACGGCATCAAAGTGGTTAAGTTCTGTGCTCCGCTACCGGCAGAAGTAGTGAAGAATATCGCTTTCCAACTTCGTGGTGAGATTACAGAAAACCTGTTCTTCGTTGCCGGAAGTATAGACAATGGAAAACCGATGCTGACAGTCATGCTTAGCGACAACCTGGTTGCGGGTGGTCTGAAAGCCGGTAATCTGGTGAAAGAAGCTGCCAAGTTGATTCAAGGTGGTGGCGGTGGCCAGCCTCACTTCGCAACCGCTGGAGGTAAGAACACTGACGGACTACCGGCAGCTGTTGAAAAAGTACTGGAACTAGCAGGAATCTAAAAGTAAATAAAAAGGGCTTGATAAAAAGATAACAGGCTCGCTTTACATAAAGATTTAAAATTAGGCGCGGATTACGCGGATTTCACGGTTTAAAGAATAAAAATCCGTGTGATCTGTGTAATCCGCGCCTAAATATTATACAAATCGCGGCACCGATGAGCACCTCGTCCGGCACCGATGAAACAACCCTGCGGCACCGGGGAACACGTTATCTGCCGTCGAGGAATATTGACCGGATGTAGAAGTCTATTTGTCTCTCTTAAAAAATATTAAGCCTATAATTTAGGCTTGTCACAGTTTTTTTCTACCTTTGTGACCTGATTAATTATTTTTCTTATCCTTCAAATAAATAAAATAAGTAATCACTAATACCTAAAAAGCAATGAGAACACCTGCTTATCTATGCCTGCTGTTAACCTGCATGCTCATTTCTTGTACCCCTACGCAAGAAAAACACGAAATAGATTACACATCTTATGTAAATCCATTTATCGGAACCGACTTCACCGGAAATACCTATCCTGGTGCCCAAGCTCCTTTTGGCATGGTACAACTTAGCCCGGATAACGGACTTCCCGGATGGGATCGTATCTCCGGTTATTTCTATCCGGATAGCACTATCGCCGGCTTCAGCCACACACATCTCTCCGGCACCGGAGCAGGAGATTTGTATGACATTTCTTTCATGCCTGTCACCCTTCCCTACAAGGAAGCGGAAGCTCCACTTGGCATCCACTCTAAATTTTCCCATAAAGATGAAAGTGCCCATGCCGGTTACTATCAAGTACGTCTGACTGATTACAACATCAACGTTGAACTGACCGCCACCGAGCGTTGTGGTATCCAACGTTATACATTCCCGGAAGCCCAATCTGCCATCATCTTAAATCTGAAGAAAGCCATGAACTGGGATTTCACCAACGATTCTCATATCGAAGTCGTAGACTCCGTCACTATTCAAGGTTACCGTTTCTCTGACGGCTGGGCGCGCGACCAGCATATCTATTTCCGCACCCGCTTCTCCAAACCTTTTGAGAAAATGGAGTTGGACACTACCGCTATCATCAAAGATAATAAACGCATCGGCACTGCGGTGATCGCCCGTTTCGATTTCAACACTCAAAAGGATGAACAGATACTAGTAAACACTGCTATTTCCGGTGTCAGCATGGAAGGCGCAGCGAAGAACCTGCAAGCAGAAGTCCCCGAAAACGACTTCGACAAATACCTGGCCGAAACGAAAGCAAACTGGAACCATCAACTCGGAAAGATTGAAATAAAAGGGGATAACGAGAATGATAAAGTTAATTTCTACACTGCTCTCTATCACTCAATGATTGCTCCTACTATTTACAGTGATGTAGACGGAGCTTACTACGGCCCCGATAAGAAAGTGCACCAGGCCGACGGTTGGGTAAATTACAGTACTTTCTCCTTATGGGATACGTACCGTGCCGCCCATCCCCTCTTTACCTACACCGAGCCGGAACGTGTTAACGACATGGTGAAATCTTTCATTGCTTTTTACGAACAGAACGGACGTCTACCTGTATGGAACTTCTATGGAAGTGAAACAGATATGATGATCGGTTATCATGCTGTCCCTGTCATTGTAGATGCCTATCTGAAAGGAATCGGTAACTTTGATGCTAAGAAAGCCCTCGATGCTTGCATAGCAACAGCCAATCTGGATAATTATCGCGGTATCGGACTCTACAAAAAACTAGGATACATACCTTACAATGTAACAGACCACTACAACGCAGAAAACTGGTCGTTATCCAAAACTCTGGAATATGCTTTCGATGATTACTGTATTGCCGAAATGGCAAAGAAGATGGGTAAGCAAGACATCGCAGACGAATTTTACAAACGTTCTCAAAACTACAAGAATGTCTATAATCCCGCCACTTCTTTCATGCAGCCACGTGACGACAAAGGCGTCTTTATCAAGGATTTCAAAGCCGATGACTATACACCGCACATCTGCGAAAGCAACGGATGGCAATATTTTTGGTCTGTACAGCATAATATTAACGGGCTGATCGACCTTGTAGGAGGTAAAAACCGCTTTGCCGAAAAACTGGATAGCATGTTTACCTACCATCCGGCAGCAGATGATGAGCTACCTATCTTCAGCACAGGTATGATAGGACAATATGCGCATGGTAATGAACCGAGCCATCACGTTATTTATCTATTCAACGCCATAGGACAGGAAAATCGCACACAAGAATATGTAGCCAAAGTTATGAACGAACTTTACAAGAATGAACCAGCCGGTCTCTGCGGCAACGAAGACTGCGGACAAATGTCAGCATGGTATGTATTCAGTGCTATGGGATTCTATCCCGTAAATCCTGTCAGCGGTAAATATGAAATAGGAACTCCGTTGTTCCCTGAAATACAGCTCCATCTGTCTAATGGAAAGACCTTTACCGTACTCGCTCCCAAAGTCAATAAAGAAAATATCTATATCCAATCTATTAAAGTTAACGGACAGCCGTATGACAAAACTTATATCACCCATGAGCAAATCATGAGTGGAGCGACTGTCGAATTTGAAATGGGTAATGCTCCCAAAATATCCGGAGGCACTTTCAAAGAGAGAAATCCTTAAAATCCACCTAAACTAGTCAGAGAGAATGAATGAGAACTTCGATGTAACCTACAAAAGCTTATTTCGCAGATACTATCCTAATCTGATCTTCTATGCTACCCGCCTGGTAGGAGAAGAAGAGGCTGAAGACGTGGTACAAGATGTATTTGTGGAATTATGGAAACGGAAAGACAATATAGAAATAGGCGAACAAATCCAAGCCTTTCTCTATCGTGCAGTCTATACCCGCGCCCTAAATGTCTTAAAACACCGCAATGTGGAAGACGGCTACTGTGCCGCCATGGAAGAAATCAACCAAAGGCGTACTGAATTTTATCAACCGGACAATAATGAGGTAATCCGAAGAATTGAAGACAGGGAACTCCGCAAAGAAATCCACGATGCGATTAATGAACTTCCGGACAAATGCAAAGAAGTTTTCAAACTAAGCTATCTGCACGATATGAAAAACAAAGAGATAGCCGATATTCTCGGTGTTTCACCCCGTACCGTAGAAGCTCATATGTACAAGGCTTTAAAGTACTTACGAGACCGCCTCAATCCTCTTTGGACGATTCTTTTCTTATTTTTATGGAGATAGCGATAAGTGTTTTTGTGTTTTGAATTGTATTACTAATATGAAGGAAAAGAAAATGAGTAATCTGAGTGAAGAAATAATAAACAGATATCTGACAGGACAATGTTCTGAAGAAGAGCTTATCGAGGTGAATGCCTGGATGAAGGAATCGGAAGAAAATGCCCGTCAGCTCTTTCGTATGGAAGAAATTTATCATCTCGGTAAATTCGACCAGTATGCTAACGAGCAGCGAATACTTCGTGCAGAAAAACTGCTTTATAAAAAGTTGGACGAAGAGAAGAGCAAACAGAGTAAAATACTTAGTATGCATCGTTGGATGAAATATGCTGCAGTTATTGCTGTAATGTTGGTCATTGGTGGTGGAGCCGGATATTGGTTTTATCAAAACGGAAACAACCAACAAATGATGGTCGCAGTGGCCAATGAAGGCATCGTAAAAGAAATAGTCTTGCCTGATGGAAGTAAAGTGTGGCTGAACAACGCATCAACTTTAAAATATCCGCATGAGTTCTCAGAGAAGGAGCGTAATGTCTATCTGGAAGGAGAAGCTTATTTTGAGGTTACCAAAAATCGCCATAAGCCATTCATCGTCCAGAGCGATGCTATGCGTGTACGCGTATTGGGAACTACATTCAACTTCAAATCGGACAAACGTTGCCGGATTGCGGAAGCGACTCTAATTGAAGGAGAGATTGAAGTAAAAGGTAACAAGGAAGAGGGACAGATTATCCTCGCCCCCGGACAACGTGCTGAACTAAACAAAAATAACGGACGATTGACCGTGAAACAGGTGGATGCCAAACTGGATGCTGTCTGGCATGACAATCTGATTCCATTCCAGAAAGCAGATATCTTCACTATCACTAAAGCATTGGAACGTTTCTATGATGTTAAAATCATTCTGTCTCCTGACATTCAAGCGGATAAAACTTACTCCGGCGTGTTGAAAAAGAAGTCAAACATCGAATCTGTTTTGAAATCATTACAAAACTCGATACCTATTGATTATAAAATTGTCGGAAACAACATCTTTATTTCTCCCAAATAAGAGATAAAAGATGGACCGAGTAAAATCTAAAAGCTATTAATACCATGAAATTAAAAACATTCCTAACAGTAGGATGTTTAGGAGGTTTATTCACACTTAGCTCCTGTACAGCCCCCACTAATGTAAAAGACTATAGTGCTTACGTCAACCCTTTCATCGGTACCGGTGGACATGGACATACTTTCCCCGGAGCAGTAGTTCCCCACGGTATGATTCAGCCCAGTCCGGACACCCGGATTGATGGTTGGGATGCCTGCTCTGGTTATTATTACGCAGACTCCACCATCAATGGTTTCTCGCATACACACGTCAGCGGCACAGGTTGTTGCGACTACGGGGATGTGCTGTTGATGCCTACTGTTGGAAAACAGCAATATCTAACTACTGATCCCCAAAGCCAGACACTGGTCTATGCTTCTTCTTTCTCTCACGAGAATGAGGTAGCAGAACCAGGATATTATTCCGTTTTTCTGGATACTTATCAGGTAAAAGCTGAAATATCAGCAACTAAACGTGGTGCTATCCACCGTTATACTTTCCCCGAAAATTTGGAATCCGGTTTTATCATCGATTTGGATTACAGCCTGCAACGACAGACTAACTCAGAAATGGAAATCGAAGTAATCAGTGACACAGAAATCTGCGGACATAAGAAAACGACTTATTGGGCTTTCGACCAATATATTAATTTCTATGCCAAATTCTCTAAACCGTTCTCTTATACATTGATTACGGATTCCATTACCATGGACGACGGCAAACGGCTTCCCGTCTGCAAAGCGCTATTGCATTTCGATACGAAGAAGAACGAACAAGTGCTTGTGAAAGTAGGCGTTTCTGCTGTCGATATAGCAGGTGCACGCAAGAATGTTGAATCAGAAATTCCCGGATGGGATTTCGATAAAGTACGCAAAGATGCACGCCAAGCATGGAATCAATATCTCTCGAAAATAGATATCACCACTTCCGACAAGGAAGATAAAACGATCTTTTACACCGCTCTTTACCATACGGGAATCAGTCCGAATCTATTTAGTGATGCAGACGGACGTTATTTAGGAATGGATCTCGAAGTGCATCAGGGAGATACAGTCAATCCTGTGTATACAGTATTCTCACTGTGGGACACTTTCCGTGCATTGCACCCGTTAATGACGATTATTGCCCCCGATTTGAACAATCAATTTATCAATTCACTGATAAAGAAACACCAGGAAGGTGGAATATACCCGATGTGGGATCTAGCATCCAATTATACCGGCACTATGATTGGATATCATGCCGTTCCAGTCATCGTGGATGCCTATATGAAAGGATATCGCAACTTTGATGCTAAAGAAGCCTATAAAGCCTGTCTGCGTGCCGCCGAATATGACACCACCGGTATCAAATGCCCAGACCTGGTACTGCCTCACCTCATGCCAAAAGCGAAATATTATAAGAATGCCATTGGTTATATTCCCTGCGACCGCGAAAATGAATCCGTAGCAAAAGCCTTGGAATATGCGTATGACGACTGGTGTATTTCTATTTTCGCAGAAGCTATGAATGATTTTGAGTCCAAAGCCAAATACGAACGTTTTGCCAAAGCATACGAATTCTATTTCGACAAATCAACCCGCTTCATGCGTGGACTTGATTCCAAAGGTGAATGGCGCACCCCATTCAATCCGCGTGCATCAACTCATCGTAACGATGATTATTGTGAAGGAACAGCCTGGCAATGGACTTGGTTTGTACCTCATGATGTAGAAGGACTGGTCAACCTGATGGGTGGCGAGGATGCATTTGTTCAGAAACTCGATTCGCTGTTTACGGCTGATTCATCACTCGAAGGTGAAACAACATCGTCAGATATCAGCGGACTTATCGGTCAATATGCACATGGCAACGAACCGAGCCACCATGTGATCCATCTGTACAATTACGTAAATCGTCCATGGAGAACCCAAGAATTAGTGGATAGTGTTTATCGTAGCCAGTATGCAAACAGCGTAGACGGGCTATCCGGTAATGAGGATTGCGGTCAGATGTCTGCATGGTACATACTCAATTCTATGGGATTCTATCAGGTATGTCCCGGAAAACCGGTATATTCTATCGGGCGTCCTGCATTCGATAAAGCAGTGATCAATCTACCCGAAGGTAAGACATTCAGTATTATAGCAAAGAACAACTCTAAAAAGAATAAATACATTGAAAGCATATCACTGAACGGCAAGTCTTTGGAAACTCCATTCTTCAACCATCAGGATATTGTAAACGGTGGAACCATGGAAATCAGGATGACTGACAAGCCTAATTATAAAACACATATACCATGAAAAGACTATTACTAATAGCTTGTGTGCTTAGTTGCACAGTCTTTGCCAAAGCCAAAGACTGGACACAGTATGTCAACCCGTTAATGGGTTCACAGTCTACTTTTGAATTATCAACAGGCAACACTTACCCTGCCATAGCCCGTCCGTGGGGAATGAATTTCTGGACACCGCAAACCGGAAAGATGGGAGACGGATGGCAATATACCTACACCGCAAATAAAATTCGCGGTTTCAAGCAAACCCATCAACCCAGTCCATGGATTAATGACTACGGACAGTTCTCTATCATGCCAATAGTTGGCAAACCGGTGTTTGATGAAGAAAAGCGTGCCAGTTGGTTTGCGCATAAAGGGGAGGCTGCCACTCCTTATTATTATAAAGTATATCTCGCAGAACATGACGTAGTCACCGAAATGGCACCGACAGAACGTGCTGTTCTTTTCCGCTTTACTTTTCCTGAAAACGATCATTCTTATGTTGTTGTAGATGCCTTTGATAAAGGTTCCTACATCAAAATAATCCCTGCAGAAAACAAGATTATTGGTTATACCACATGCAACAGCGGCGGAGTTCCCGAAAACTTCAAGAATTATTTTATCATTGAATTCGACAAACCTTTCACTTATAAAGCCACAGTAGCCAATGGCAATCTGCAAGAAAACATAGCCGAACAGACTACTGATCATGCCGGAGCTATTATTGGTTTCCAGACACAGAAAGGCGAACAAGTACATGCCAGAATCGCTTCCTCTTTCATCAGTTTCGAACAGGCTGCCGCAAATATGAGAGAATTGGGTAAAGATAATATCGAGCAGGTAGCCAAGAAAGGAAAAGAAGCCTGGAATCAAGTTTTAGGCAAAATAGAAGTAGAAGGTGGCAACCTTGACCAATACCGCACATTCTATTCTTGTCTGTATCGTTCATTACTTTTCCCGCGTAAATTCTATGAACTGGATGCCAGCGGACAACCGATTCATTACAGCCCGTACAACGGTCAAGTCCTGCCGGGATATATGTACACCGATACAGGTTTTTGGGACACATTCCGTTGCCTCTTCCCATTATTGAATCTGATGTATCCTTCTGTCAACAAGGAAATGCAGGAAGGACTTATCAATACTTACAAAGAAAGCGGATTCTTCCCCGAATGGGCAAGTCCCGGACATAGAGGATGTATGGTTGGTAACAATTCTGCCTCTGTCTTAGTAGATGCCTATATGAAAGGTGTAAAAGTAAACGATATAAAAACTTTGTATGAGGGCTTGCTTCACGGCACAGAAAATATACACCCCGAAGTCTCTTCTACAGGACGCCTGGGGCACGAATACTACAACAAACTGGGCTATGTTCCTTACGATGTGAAAATCAATGAGAACGCCGCCCGGACACTGGAATATGCCTACAACGACTGGTGTATCTACAAACTGGCCAAAGAACTGAAACGTCCGAAAAAGGAAATCAACCTCTTCGCCAAACGTGCCATGAACTACAAGAATCTTTTCGACAAAGAATCTAAGCTAATGCGCGGACGTAATGCAGACGGTACATTCCAGTCTCCATTCTCTCCGTTGAAATGGGGTGACGCCTTTACGGAAGGAAATAGCTGGCACTACACCTGGTCTGTTTTCCACGATCCTCAAGGACTTATCGACCTGATGGGCGGAAAGGATGAATTTATCACTATGATGGATTCTGTCTTTGCCGTACCTCCTATTTTTGACGACAGTTATTATGGGCAAGTCATTCACGAAATCCGCGAAATGACTGTAATGAATATGGGCAACTATGCACATGGCAATCAACCGATTCAGCACATGATTTATCTATATGACTATGCAGGTCAACCCTGGAAAGCTCAATACTGGTTACGCCAAGTCATGGACAGAATGTACACTCCGGGACCTGACGGTTATTGTGGTGATGAAGACAATGGACAAACTTCTGCCTGGTATGTATTCTCAACACTAGGTTTTTATCCTGTTTGCCCGGGAACGGATGAATATATTATAGGTGCTCCGCTATTCAAGAAAGCGACCCTTCATTTTGAGAATGGCAATAGTTTAGTGATTGATGCCCCGAACAATAGCAAAAAGAACTTCTATATCAACTCCATGAATCTCAATGGCACTGATTATACCAAGAATTATCTTCGTCACGAGGATTTATTCAAAGGTGGTACTATCAAAGTAGACATGGACAACAAACCTAATCAGAATAGAGGAACAAAAGAAGAGGATATGCCTTATTCTTTTTCTAAGGAATAAAAGTCCTTAAGACATAATAAATATTCCAGTTGATAAAAACAGCCTGAAAGCAAGAAGATACTTTCAGGCTGTTTTTATCTTCTCTTGATTACTTTTTCACTACCTTTGCTTCCACAAACAATAATTCATGAGCATGAAAGAAAAACTTGACTTTTCAGAAGTCCCTTATCAATACTCGATGTGCCTTAACCGACAATGTCCGAAAGCCGACACATGCCTTAGGCAACTCGCCGAACAAAGTGTACCGGAAAAAGTCGAACACTGGACAATTATTAGTCCCAAGCGTTTAACTACTGTAAAAGGAGATTGCCCTTATTATCGTTCCAATATCAAAGCGCGCTATGCAAAAGGATTCATTGGCATCTTGGAAAGCCTGCCCCACAAACAAATGGAAAGTGTAATCACACACTTAATAAGTTTTTTCAGTCGCAGAACCTATTATCGTGTCCGCAAAGGCGAACGTTTACTCTCTCCTGCCGAACAACAACAAGTACTGAATATCCTTAAGCATTGTGGTGTTTTACAACCACCAAAGTTTGATGCGTATATTGAAGACTATGATTGGTAATAAGCTTTAAACGCCATGATAGTGACATAATATTGGCACAGTTATGCCATCGAGGTGGCACGCTTGTGACAAAGTGATGGCACAATTGTGCCACTACGGTGGCACAAACCATTAAAACCAAGGATATCTATTAAGAAGCAAAAGAAAAATCCTCCTGCTCCACCATTCTATATAAATAAGGTAAAGCAAGAGGATTTTGTCTAAAGATGATAAGCAATGAATTAAACTACTTTATTCTACTGAACAACAGATAGTAACCTCTTTATTTATAAACAATAGTCGTTGCGTCATTTTTAGTTAGATTCGAAATCTCTTGACCTTTTTTCAGATAAAGAGTTTTAACTTTATCACTACGATTAGCATTTAAAGTCGTCAACATTGAACACTCTGAAACATCAATAGAAGTCACATTGTCATAATCTGCATACCATGAAATAATACTTAAATCTAAAGATTCCAACTTACTACTACTAATTTTGAGACTTTCTGCATATGAATACGCATAAGTTCCCCCTGCATTAAAATTGTAGATTGGATTATCTCCTAAATTATATTCTTCACAATATCTCGCGTTACTGAATGATAATGATTCTACTTTATGTAACCCTGAAATATCAAGCTTCTTCATATTTGTACAATATCCTAAACTTAATGAAGTAAGATTCGGGAAGTTTTCTATTCCCGTAAGATCCGTAAGTTGACTAGAATATGAACTGTTTGACAAAGAAGTAGCATTGAGCCCTGCTTCTAAAATAATGCATTGAGAACCTGCAATTGAAAGAGCCCAATTGTTTTTTACTACAAGTGTTCTGAGGTTTTGGTCCGGAATATTTACTAATTCAACATCAAGATCCTTTTGTACTACAGCAATATCACTAGTTATCGTGTTATTTGTATTAGTAATCCTGACAATACCTCCGCGTGTATTTGTAGCACCACTAAGATTATAAGTCAAAGTTACTGTTGTCAAGCCATCATCTCCTAATTGCGGTTGAGATACCGATTGTTCTGTAATCCATTCGCCCCCTTGTGCAATTGAAGCCGTATATTCTACATTATATCTTACTTTGAATGAAATGGTACGCGCTGAAAGATCATACATCAGAACGTCTGTTTCCGGAATAATAGCTTCCGTTCGCTTTTGATTTACATTGACGTTTACTGGGTTCGTTACAAGTGGACTTGAAATAGTGATTGTAGCAGAACGTTCTTTATAAGTTACATTTTTTGCAGCTTTAAATGATAGGGTAACTTTACCACCAAAATCACTACGCTTATCAAATGCCAACCATTCTTCACCACCCTCGCTATAAGTGATGACAGGTTCAGCAATATTTGTATTGAGCTGAATTTGTATAGTATTTTCTTCTTTTGAAATTGACAAATTATCATCAGAAAGTAAATCTATAATATAATCAGGCAAAATTTCCACCTGCAAAGGTGCTACAGCAGAACCTGTAAAGAATTTGAAGGTTGCCGTACGCTTCTCGTCTAGTGTATTAGGATCGATTGTAAAAGTAACTACGTCACCATCTTTTCCTGACGTAACCGACGGATGTGCCCAATCGCATACACCCGCCAATCTCCAATCTCCCGAACTTGTCACTGTAACAGTAATGTTTCCTCCATTTTTATCAGCCTGGATCGTATTGGTAGACAATGAGATACTAGTCTCACCCCCATTGATCGATTCATCATTATCGGAACAACTCCACAACATGGTAGCTGCCAACAATGTTATCATTATATTTTTTAGAAAGTCCATCTTTTTCTATTTTTAAGGTGAAATATAAACTTCTGTTAGAGAGCCTTACGCTCTGTGCTATTTTTGCTGTAATAGTAGCTCGGGTAAACGAGTTCTTCGTCATACAATCCTCTACATACGCTCTGGCAACGAGATACCTGCGACCTATATAATGAAGGATCAAGCGCAAAAAACATATAGTATCCATATCCAGCTTCTTTTTTAGAACGTGCCGTTGATTCACTTGAATTTCCGCTACCACGGCGCAATTCAATCGACATGCCGCCACATTGTTTCAGTGTCATACCAGTACCAGGGCTTGCAGACCCTCCATAATCAGCTACAGCGTAATCACAATATTGACCGGGATCAACGCCATCAATCACCTGAAGGCTATTTGAGTACATTGCTCCAAGATTATAGAGCGAAACAATCTTTTCAGGCATCGCCAATTTGCACTCATACATCAACCGTGAACCTGCATAAGCAGACTGATTTGCAAGCCATGGATTAGATAAATCCGGTGAGTTTGAATATTCATCGTCAAAAGCAACACCATCCAGATTGTATGCACGACAATAAGCAGCTAATTCCCGAGCAAACTCTTTAGCTCCCATATCTGAAAGCTGGGCCACTCCCGCTTCATCATGGTTACCTAAGATACTGATGATAACTTTCATGCCAACCTTACGAAGTGGTTGTAGATATTTGTCATTATTATCAAGCAAAAATTGGACATTTTCGTTGTTTGACAAATAAACACGCTTCTTTTCAGGGTCCCAATTAATGTTAGCTGCAAAAAGCACTATGTGGTCAAAGTAATACTTACCACTTTCTGTCAGAAACTCCAGTGCATTGAGCGGATTGGTATCATTAACTTCAAAGTAAAGTACCATCTGTACTGCATCTTCTCCCTTATTGGTGTTAGGCTTGTTACGGTAATCTTGCACAAGAAGTACCATGTGTTTGGATGATTCGGTAAATGTAACTCCTTCTGTTGTTGATGTAACTGTCAAAGGAATGATATATGTTTCATCTTCTTTCATCCCTTCGAATGCGGTGAGAGTTACTTTCACACTCGGAGTATTTTTATCATCCGGCGCAAGCACAAAAGTACCATTGTTGGCTATTTTGACGTTGGCTGCGGGGAAAATTTTGAAATCAGTCTCATGGACAGCATTATAAGTGGCCACATATGATTCATCAACAGCTATTTGAACATCTACTCCTTTTTGAGGAAGTTTGGATAACCGAAACACAACATTAGTACTGTGTTCATTGTCACGGAGTTCCACAACAGAACTGTTTTTATTAGTATTTTCATCCAATAGTAAACCGTTTAACTGCGTGGATGTTAGATAAGGAGATTCATCAATCCTGCTTCCTACTACAATATCATCTTCACAAGATGTGAAAATTGTCATGGCAAACATTGCCAATGGCAGAAAACTATGTTTGATATTATTTATCATATTCGAAATTTTATGAGTTTATTATTGAGGTAATGAGACGGACACCCAATTAGGCTCGTTTTCAATTGTCAAGTCATAGCCACTCGCACTGTAATCTTTTGCTACAGTTCCCGAGCCTTCGTTGAATTTCCAATAAGCGATAAGTCCTTCAGAATCAGCTTCTACTGCATAGAAGTGATTGGTAGATTGGATTTCTTCAGCAGTAAGTACCCGGTTCCAAATTCTAGCTTCAGAAACAACTCCATCAAAGTAACGATCGCTTGAGTAAGCGTAACCCACCCAAAAACAACGTGAACCATCTTCTTCATTCGTATGTTTAGCTCCTAGATTAACAGAAGTCTTGGATACAGAGTCTGAAAGTTTCTCTACTCCATTGACATATACTTTAATAGCACCTCTATTAAAGGTAACAGCTAGATGATACCATTTGTCACTTTCAAACTGGAGGTCTGTGCTTGTACAATTTCCGCCAGATGTAGCTACTTGTAATTGGTTGGATGGAACGCCAGCATCGCCAAGACGTAATAAGTAGTTACCTTCAATACCCATTAGTGTATTTAATGTATTGGGGAATGAAGTAGCTTTGAACAAAATTTCCATTGTCTGCTCTGTCAAATTATTGAACTTAGGATCATTGTTAAAGTCGGGATAAGCACGATTTCGACTAATATTACATACTACATTAATGAGCGATGCTCCACGGAATACATAATAATATGTTTTGGCACTTTGCAATATCCCAATTCCCTCCACAGATTTAATAGTTACGGGAAGCACATAAGTAGTCTTGAGGTCAAGCTCACCTGTATTGGTGAATTCAATAAACACTTCAGGACTGACTATACTACCGGACTTTATGCTTGTAGTAGTTTCAGGCATAGAATAGTGTTCTTCAGGCAGAAGTATTGCATTTTCATCATAATATGCCATTTTATAAGTTGACAAAAGTTCGGGAGCTGGCGCCATAGTTACCATGATATCATGTTCTTCAGGTTTGGCTATAGCAACGGAAATACCTGCTTCTACATTTGCATCACCAGCTTTAAAAAGTATTTCTTTAGTAAAGTTGGATGCTGAAATGAAAAGCTTGTTATCATAGTGTTGCTCGTTTTCATCATTATTCTGGCAACTGCCGAGAAATACCGAGAAACTGGCAAGGGTAGTAATTATTAGGTTGTTTAGTTTCATAAGATGTTTTTTATTTAACGGTTGGACTCAATATATTAATGGCTTCTTTTATAGTCGGATAAATGTTGGCAACATTAAAGTAGTCTTTTTCCGCCGCATCAATTGAGATTCCTGCCTTGGTATAGTCAGAAGTTTTTGAGACAGCCCATTGAGCTGCTCCTATGATGGCAGACGATCCATCCCCTAGTTCCCCATTATAACTCCCTGAATTGGTAAGATAAGGAGTAGTCACCCCCATCACAAAGCGGTCAGTGGGTACGTCCTTGGCAGATGCCATTAACACGAGATACGACATTTCATTTTGATTCTTGGCAGCATGTGCATTTATAATAATATACTTACAATCAGCAAATAACTTCTTGTCGATGACATTTTGCGGAGAACCTTTGAAAATAATTGTTTTATCCATATTTGAAGCTTTCCAATTAGATACCACATCAAAAAATGCCGCTTGACGTGCCGTTTCAGCAGCTATTTCGCTTTCCTCAACCAGTGAATTAAGGTCAAAACCTGTATAGTTTGCTACAATTCCGTCTACTCCCAAAGCACTGCTTGCTGCAACTTGTTTAGCTGCTTCATTCTTACAGTATTCGATAAAGCGTGTTGCATTATCAACAGGTTCTTCTTCTCCCTCATCCCCGGTTTCATCGGAAACAGTTTGTACATTGGCAGCTTCCTCATCAAGATTTTTTTTCCATGTGCTTTCTATTTTATCGAAATCTACCAAGCCTAGCACTTTTGTACCTAACCGACGCACCTCTTCTATTTCAGATGCATTTACTTCGCTCACTTCCATGATATTATTCAAGCAAATGTAATCAATACTGTCAGGCATATCAGTAAGATGTTGGCTGCGTGAGGTTGGAATACTGCTTACATTGTCAATTGAAGTAATCACAACCTGATGTTCTGATGTCTTGAATTCATTAAGAGACTTTACGTATTGAGCGTAAAGTTCTGGATTCTGTTCCTCAATGGCTGGCGTATTTAGTTTAATACTTTCTACATCTGTCCAGTCAGAACAAGAAATGTGAAGCATAGAACATACCAATATTGTAGGTAAAATATATTTTAAAGTCTTTCTCATATATGTTATAATTAAGAAAACATTTCTATTTATGTAATTGTCTTTACTTAGTTCTCCAAGTACTTGGTATATAGCTTGGGATTTTGATCCTCGATAGTAGGTTCGTTTATTTTAATGTTTTCCATATCTGTCCAGTCAGAACAAGATGTTACGGCAACCAGTGTCATTGCAGAAAACAATGTTTTGAATATACTATTTCTCTTCATATTCGTTCAATTTTCTTTTAATATATAATTATTTGCAATCCCACCAAACATGAGTAGCCATTGAATCTCCTTTTTTGGTCTTAGACTCTTGAGTCAAAGTCGAAACAGCTGCTTCTACACTTTCTTTATTTTCACGGTATTCGTCAGTCGGATATGGCATACGTCGTGCACCTTCTGTGTCGTCAACAATACCACTGCTGGCATTTGCTGCCATCGGCATCAACTTAGGATAACCTGTACGTCGGTATTCAGACCATGATTCCATACCATTCGGGAAATTGGCAATCCATTTCTGAGTAATAATTTGTTCAAGGCTCTTCTCAAAATCACCACCAGCCCATGCTACTGTAACAGTAGTATTTATTGAACCGGAATAATCATAAGTCTGCCCACTTTGTCCTTTTAATGGATCCTTATAACCTTCTACTTTTCCTGTATTCGCCAAATAGCTTTCTACTCCACTACTGATGTTGTTTTCTTCAAATGACAAACGGATACCTGCTTCATAAAGGTCTTTCGGAGAGCCTCCCATATTCCACCCACGAAGAGCGCCTTCAGCACGTAAGAAAGCTACTTCTGAAGCGCGGAATACGACAATATTATCACTTGCAGTCACTTTCATACAAGAAGAACCTTGCGACCAAGAATTATATTGTCCCTGTAAAATGCCACGACGTAATCCGACATAACCTTCTTCTCCTGTATATGCGTCTCCTGATACGGAACCAAAAGTACTTTTGTCATAATAGGCTTCACGACGAGGGTCATTATAACCATTCATATAGCAAGTCAAATCAGCCGAGATTCGTGCATCAGACCATAGTACCATAAAACGTTGCCACGGATTATGATCGGCTACTTTGCGATAAGCACCGTCAGAGGCAGTAGTCATTACACCTGCTTCTACAGCTTCTTCAGCCAATTGCTGCGATGTTTTTCCGTTCACATTGAATCCTGTTACGTAACAAGTACGCATCGCCATTCTAAGCTTCAAAGAGTTGGCAAACTTGCACCATGCTAATGTATTACCATTATAAATTCTGTCTGCACTTGAACTGAAACTCTGGCTAGCATATTTACTCAATACTGAGATAACATTATCCAAATCCTCAAACATCTTAGTATAAACAGCTTGCTGAGAATCATAAGGGGATTTGATTGCGTTAGCGGCTCCCACCTGTGAATAAGGAATAGGACCATATGTATCTGTTACACGTAACATAACAACAATGCGATATAGCTCGGCCAATGATAAGAATAATTCATCATCACTCTGATTCTTCAAATTGAAATAATCTGGATAGAACTTTGAATAAAAGTCATTAAATGGAATTTTCTTCCAGTCATCCGAAGGATTATAAGTTGCATAACGACCAGACCAACCTGTTCCCAAATTAGAGTCTGCTACATATCCCGAGAATCCTCCTGCCATCAAACAGTCTACATACTGAGAAAAGTTTTCTTGTTCCGGCATCATTAAATCCTGCAAGTTAAGAGCTAGTGACCTCACTAAATACCAATCTACCCCCATATCGTTCTGATCCGGTTCATGAGGATTCTTATTATAATCTTCAAAGTTTCCCGTACATGCAGTTGTACCAAAAAGAAACAAACCAGCGACTATAAACTGTATTATTGTATTTTTCTTCATCTTTTCAGTTTTTAGAATTTAAGTTTCAAATTGAATCCTACGCTACGAAGGCTAGGCATCATAAAGTAATCAATTCCTTGATAATAATTACCTGTAGTTGCCACTGACTCCGGATCGAAAGGAGCCTTACAGTAAATCATCCATAAATTACGTCCTACTAATGAAAGAGTTATATCCATTATGTTTTTCAGTTTTTTTCTTGGAATGGTATAACTTACTGAAGCTTCTTGCAGACGCAAGTTAGTGGCGCTATACGTATAGTATTGAGGAATACCACTGTCAGCACCGACTACTGAATACCATTTTTGTGCATCAATTCTATCATTACCATTTATCACAACCCCACCATTGTCGCGGGCTGCCGCTGTTACTTCAGACACACCATAGGAATCAAGTACGGCTTGGGTTGCAGAATATACAACACCTCCCAAACGGGCTGTTAACAAGAAGCCAAGCCCCCAGTTGCCATATTGGAAATCATTACGCCATGCCATATTAGCTTTTGGGAAGACAGAACCTAGATAAATGTCATCAACCTTATCGTTTACTGTCACATTTCCATCTTCATTTACATAAATCTTATTATTCGAATCGCGGAGTAAGTCGGACTGTGAATAAAGATCACCCAAAGAACCACCTACTTTTAAAATAAACCGGGCCTTTGATAAACCACCTACATCCATTCGGTCTTTTGTAATCTCTTCACCTGTCACAGGATTTATATACCCGTCAATCAAGCTTAATATTTTGTTTTTATTGGCGCTGAATGTGTAATTCGAACTCCATGTAAATTTATTCCATGTATTTTTGTAACCCAAAGAGAGTTCTACACCACGGTTGCGTACATTACCAGTCTGTGCATAAAAAGTGCTGTATCCTCCTGTTGGAGAAAGTTTGGCATCCATAGTCTGGTTATAAGTCTTGGTATTGTAGAATGAAACATCCAAATTGAAATTTTTCAGAAAGCGTGCAGTAAGACCAACTTCCCAAGAATCTGTTCTTTCCGGTTTCAAATCATATAATGGATATGCAGATTGAGAAGAATATGCTCCGGTAGAAGTATTCCAAGAGAAAGTCGGATATGCTAAGAAACGCCCGAAGGGTAGACCAACAGATGCCCATGAAGCACGTAATTTCAAGTAAGAAATACTTTCAGGTAACTTAAACAACTCTGACAGAACAATAGAAGTACCTACTGACGGGTAGAAAAAAGATGCTTGTTTTGAGTTCGGGCCCGCCAGTTGGCTCGGCCAATCATTACGTCCGGTAAGAGTTAAATAATAGGTACTCTTATAGCCAACTTCCGCTGATGCAAATATAGATTGAGTCTGTTCACGATAACCGGTTTCCTCACGTTTACCTGTATCCTTATCCAATTGGGCAACAGTGAAAAAGTTAGGAAGACCGTTTGCGGCAATCGGTCCACTGACACCAAGAGCTTCAGAACGATTATCGGAATAGGAAGCACCAATATTGGCAGTCAGGCTCCAATCCTCTCCAAATGTCTTGTTAATATTCAGCAACAAATCCGCGTATGTTTGTTTGTCACGCGTATTTGTTACTCCATAAAAACCATTTTTACCTTCAGCTATGGTTTCAATAGTAGAAGCATAGTATTTTTGTGTATATGTGTTATAGGAATTATCCAAACGTACACGCCCGGCTACATTCAACCAACTTAAGATATCATAACTCAAAGCTGCACTCAACATATAACGGTCTTTGTCATTTTCGCGCAAGTTACGGTAGTTGATCCAGTAAGGATTTTGTAAACGAAAAGAACCACCACCTTGCGGCCAGTATTGAGTATACATGTTACGTTCTAAATCATAACGTTCATACATCTTATAATCTTCCCAGTCGTTACCACGTGGAAATAAATAAGCAGAAGCCAATGGATTGGCATAGATACCTTGGTTTACCATATTACGGTCTTTCTGCATAATATATTGAGCCCCCACATCCAACTTCATTTTATCATCTAGGAAAAGAGTTGTATTACGGAATGTAAAGTTATAGCGTTCATACTTATTATTGGGAATAATTCCACGTGAATTAACCGCAGCAGCAGACAAATAAGTCTGATTGTGTTCAGTTCCGGTAGAAAGTGTTACAGACTCTGTTCCGATAAGTCCTGTTTGGAAATAATCACTTGCAGGATCGTATCCATAGTAATTGGCATCGTTCAGTCTCTTTCCCCAACTGGCATCTGTGCCGGATGTGCCATAACGATTTTGGAATTCCGGCATAACAAACTGGGATAACATTTCTGTATTACTGGATACTGTCAGAGATACACGTCCAACTTTTCCTTTCTTTGTAGTAATTACAATAGCACCATTGGCAGCATTGCTACCATACAATGCGGCAGCAGCAGCTCCGGACAAGACCGACATTGATTCAATATCTTCCGGATTAATATCTGCTATAGCTTCTGTGGAACCTTGTGATTGAAATTCTTCAGAACCACCTGAAGCACTTAAATTATACATTGGAATACCGTCAATTACATAAAGTGCATTGGAAGATTGTTCAATACCTCTTGATCCACGCATAACAACCTTACTTGCACCACCAATACCGGAAGAAGAAGAGTTGATGTTCAAACCTGCGACCTTTCCATTTAGAGAGTTGATAAAGTTTGCATCTTTTACAGCCAAAGCCGATTCGGCATCTACTTGTGTTACATTGTAACTCAAAGCTTTCTCTGAACGTTTGATACCTAGTGCTGTAACTACAACCTCATCAATCACTTGTGTATCGTCCATCAACGTAATATTGATAGAGGTCTGCCCTTTTAAAGGCACCTCCTGTGTCTTATAGCCAATATAAGAATAAACAATAATAGGATTATTACTTTTTGTGATTATTTTATAATTACCATCTAAATCCGTAATAGCTCCATCTGTTGTTCCCTTTACTAAGATACTAACACCAATTAGAGGTTCACCCTTAGAATCCAATACTTGTCCGGTTATAGTACGTTCTTTTCCACTTTGCTGTTGTACTGGATTAGAATCCCCCTTTTCAGATAAATAAATAATATTCTCTTCTATTTTATAAGAGACTGCTTTATCTTTAAGGAGTGTACTTAATACTTGCTCCAAAGAAGCGTCCTTCACTTTAAGAGGCTCAACCGTAATGGTTGAAAGTTTGTCATTATAAAAAAACTGATACTTTGATTGTGATTGAATTTGCTTGATTACAGTGCCCAAAGTTGTACGGGGAGTTGATAAGGTCAACTGCGCCATAGCCCATTGTACAGGAACTGCCAAAAACAAAAAGACTAATAAAGCCCGAAATAACTTCGAGTTTCGAAGCGAATGTTTGCTTTCCATACATTTTATTTAATGGTTATACATTTTATTAAACTCTCAAGAATGGTGTCGACTTCCCCTCCTCTGTTAATAAAACAATGCTAAAATAATAAACACTTAGTCCGATTTATCTTTTTTTTAAAAAAAATCTTTTCCAAGAGAAAATAATTTGCGGGGTATGCGTGCCAATGCTTACGGTTCACACATGATTTTTACTATGGCCTCCAACTGAAGCAATTTTGAAACAGTGCAATTACCGACTATGCAAAGAATAGCTCGCTCTTTCTAGGATGAAGAACTAGTATTCGACAGTATCAAATCTCTCAAAGACTGAAAATAATAAACTTATTAAAATGAAACTGAAGATATGAAAACGATAAATAAGTTATTAATGGTTATGCCTATCCTTCTCCTTGCAGGGTTGATGTAATGATGACAAACAGGAGGGAATTACAACAGAACCAATTTCTAAATTAGAAATAAAACAGGAAAATATAAAAGTAAAGATTGGTAGCGAGAATAAGGCGACTATCAGTATTACACAAGGAGGTGGTGAGTACAACGTATCTTCACTAAATCTGTATATTGCCCAAACTACAATAGAAAACAGTGGAACCCAAATAGAAGGTTTTCAAAATGTTGGAACAATAATTATAATATGAAACAAAGACGGAAGATTCCGTAAACTGTCTGTTAGTGTTTTTATGCTACCGACATATTGGAACTAGACAAAGAAAGCATCGAATTTATTACCAGACTTGAATATTCGAACGAAGCAACAATCAATGTTACAAATGGAAATGGAGAATTATTCTATAACATCTAATAATAAAGTTGCAATATCTCAATATAAAAAGTAAGTTTGTAATAAGAAGGTCTATAAATAAATCCTCCATGATGTGTATATGAAAAATGAAGGACTTTTAAAAAAGTTTTGAGATAAAAACATCTTAATCACTCCACCTGTTCTTTCGGATAATTCACCAAATACAATGTTTTCGTCGCACGAGTAAACGCTGTATACAACCATCGGAAATAATCCGGAGTCAAATACTCATCCGTCATATACCCCTGATCTAAAAACACATTCTGCCACTGCCCGCCTTGCGCTTTATGACAAGTTATTGCGTATGCATATTTCACTTGCAATGCATTATAATGCGGATCGGCTTTCATCTTTTTCATCCGATCTCTTTTAATTGGAATATCTATATAGTCCTCAAGTACTGTATAAAATAATCGGTCATTATCTTCTTTTGGCAATGCAGGTGAATCTGAATGTAGAGTATCTAATAATAGATTTGCATCTAATTCAAAATCATTCTGGTCAGGAAAACGGAGAGTGACTTCCGCAAAACGAAAGCCATATATGTCACGAGTTCGACGAACACGCCGGACAACTGCAATTTCGCCATTCGCTATAAAATCCATCTCCTTATATTTCTCTGTCCAATAGTAATTATTTTTGGCTATCATCAACATATCTCCTGTATTCAATTCATCTTCACGCCAAAGAATTTGAGCACGTATTCCATTGTTATATAGGTTTGCACGTTTATTGGAACGACAGACAACAATCGTCTCATCCATACCATCATGATCGTAACAATTAGTCAGTTCCTCTATCAGTTCAGTTCCCGGTACCAGTTTAATATCAGGAAAGCCTGCTATTTTTATCTTAGGCAAAGAATAACAATCATCCTCTGCTATCAATTGCCTCAACTGTGTGGCATTCCATAATATTCCGGATTCCTGCACCTGACGGACTACTTGAGTAAGATCAATCTCACGTACTTCAAGTCCATATCCCTTCAATGCATCGGAAAAAAGTGCCGGGCTTAACTCCTCTCCTACTGGAGGAAGCTGCGCGGTATCACCCATTAACAAGAGACGACACCCCTGTCCCGAATAAACAAATTGTACCAAATCGTCCAATAGACGACCTGTTCCAAACACACTCCCCGACAGTCCTTCGTTTGAAATCATGGAAGCCTCATCAACGATGAATAAAGTGTTTGTAGCCAGATTGTCATTAATTGAAAAATTACTAAGCTCATTCGAAAAAGACTGTTGCCTATATATTTTTTTATGAATAGTGAAAGCCGGATGTCCTGCATACACTGAAAAAACCTTTGCCGCACGTCCTGTAGGAGCCAACAATACAGATTTCTGCTGCAACTGATCCATGGTTTTCACCAATGCCCCTACCAATGACGTTTTACCGGTACCGGCATAACCTCTTAAGATAAAGACTTCATCCGCCAGTGTGGACAGCAGAAACTCTGAAAGAGATTTTACAGCAATTTCCTGCTCTAAAGTTGGCTGATAAGGAAAATTTTCCTTAATTTGCCTTTCTAAATAGTTATTTATCATTTTTGTACGAGAAAAAAGTTCGAGGAACTATCGTATTTAAATTTATTTATTCTATTTTTGCGATGCGAATATAACAACTAAAAACATAATTTATCATGAAAACAGTATTTAATATTGTATTGGTGCTTTGTGCTGCTGCACTGATTTACATCTGCTACACCAGCATTATGGGTCCTATCAATTTTGAAAACGCTAAAAAAGACAGAGAAAAAGCAGTCATTGCCCGTTTGATCGACATCCGTAAGGCACAGCAGGAATACCGTACGCTGCACCGCGGAATGTATACAGACAAATTTGACACATTGATCGACTTCGTTAAAAATCAAAAATTGCCGTTCGTTATGAAGATGGGAATGTTGACCGACAAACAATTGGAAGACGGACTGACTGAAAAGAAAGCTATGGCTATCATCGAAAAAGCAAAGAAGACAGGCAAATATGATGAAGTTAAGAAATGGGGACTTGAAAACTTCAAACGTGACACTATGTGGGTAGCTGTTATGGATACTATTTTCCCGAAAGGATTCAACCCGGATTCTATGAGATACATCCCTTACGGAGGCGGTGCTCAATTCGAAATGAATGTAAGAAACGATACTGCTAAATCCGGTGCTCCTGTATACTTATTCGAAGTAAAGGCTCCGTATGAAACTTATTTGGACGGACTTGACAAGCAAGAAATTATTAATTTAAAAGATGTTCAGAGCAAATTGGGTAGATACTGCGGTTTGATGGTAGGTTCTATCGATACTCCGAACAATGGTGCTGGTAACTGGGAATAATGATTGATTTTACTAAATCAAAACAATATACTTTATCCATCCGTCTTAGTACGGATGGATTTTCTTTTTCTATCTATAACCCGATTCATGACGATTCGCTTTCAATCATAGAGAAAGAGATAGATGCATCTCTATCCCTAACAGCAAATCTAAAGGCAGTCTTCCACGAATCAGACTTCCTCAATCATCCTTACAAACGGGTAAACATTATGATGGCAAGCAAACGTTTTACAATCGTGCCATTAGACTTGTTTGAAGAGGAACAGGCGGAACTTCTATTTTATCACAATCATCAGAAAAGAGAAAACGAAACGGTACTCTACAATATTCTAAGAAAGAATAATGTAGCTGTCATTTTCTGTATAGACAAAAGTGCACAGATCTTTTTGAATGAACAATATCCCGAAGCTCGCTTTTATTCTCAATCTACTCCGTTTATCGATTATTTTTCTGTAAAAAGCAGATTAGGAAACAGTAAGAAGATGTATGCTTCTGTACGCAAAGACGGTATTGATATCTATTGCTTTGAACGAGGTCATCTACTTCTGGCCAATTCTTTTGAATGCACGCATACAGAAGACCGTATTTACTATTTATTGTACGCTTGGAAGCAACTGGAATTTGATCAGGAACGAGATGAGCTACATCTAACAGGAACACTTTCCGAGAAAGAAATTTTAATGAGCGAACTGAAAAAGTTTATCTTACAGGTATTCATCATGAATCCTGCAACTAATATTGACATGCAAGCCTTATTAACATGCGAGTAATCAGCGGTATTTACAAACGAAGAAGATTCGACGTGCCCCGAACATTTAAAGCACGTCCTACAACAGATTTCGCCAAAGAAAATCTGTTCAATGTACTCAATAACTACATCGATTTTGAAGAAGGAGTCACGGCTCTTGACTTGTTTGCCGGAACCGGAAGTATTAGTATCGAACTGGTATCCCGCGGATGTGATCGGGTTATTAGCGTTGAGAAAGAGCCTGCGCATCACTCGTTCATCTGCAAAATCATGAAAGAGGTGCAAACAGATAAGTGTCTACCAATACGCGGAGATGTATTTAAATTTATCAAGAATGGCCGCGAACAGTTCGACTTCATCTTTGCCGATCCTCCTTATGCATTAAAAGAATTGGAAACAATACCCGAATTAATCTTCCAGAACAATCTTCTCAAAGAGGGAGGATTATTGGTACTGGAGCACGGAAAAGATAATAACTTCGAGGAAAATCCACATTTCATAGAGAGAAGAGTGTATGGAAGTGTAAACTTCTCACTGTTCAGATAAGTTCTCCAATCAATCTCATCACTATTAAAGTAGCGGAGCCAATAAACGCACGATAGACTCCGCAGCTTTTTGTCTCCACGAACGTCTAACCCAATTCTTTAAAAAGATTTGTGTACTTTCTCGCTGGTCCTGAAGAAATATTTCTTTCATTTCAAGAGCTGTTTCTACGTCATACATAAAAGCATTCACTTCAAAGTTATGCTCAAAGCTACGAAAGTCGACATTGGTAGATCCTACTGTGGAAAGCATATCATCTGAAACCATAAGTTTAGAATGCAGAAAGCCCTTTTTATAAAAATAAACTTTAACACCTGCCTGCATCACATCGGCCAAATAAGAACGTGATCCAAGATGAGTAATCCAATTATCAGCACGTTCCGGCAGCATTAAGCGCACATCTACCCCAGACAATGCAGCTGTTTGCATAGCAGCTAATATTTGCTCTGTAGGCAAGAAATAAGGGGTTTGCATATAGAAATATTTCTTTGCACTGGTAATGGCAACCGTCAAGCCCTGCATGATTTCTTTCCATGGTCCGATAGGTTCACTCGTGACAATTTGCGCTAAAGAGTTTCCACAAGAATCAATCTTTGGAAAATAACGGGAAGCAGTTATCAGGGTGCGGTCTACAAAATACCAATCGAGCAGGAAAGCCGTTTGCAAACCGTGCACAGCCTTACCTTCCAGCATGATATGCGTATCACGCCAAATTCCCCAGGAGAAACCACGCATATAGCGTTCTGCCAGATTCATTCCCCCAACGAACCCCACACGCCCGTCAATGACAACAATCTTTCTATGGTTCCGGTAATTCACTCTACTGGTAAATAAGGGAAAACGTACCTTTAAAAAGCTTCTGACCTCAATGCCGGCATTACGCATTTCTTCGAAAAAGCGGTTAGGCACATGCCAGCAACCTACATCATCATAGATCACCCGCACTTCAACTCCTTGAGAAGCCTTTTCGATCAGTACGTCTCTGACCAGACGCCCAATAGCATCATCCTCAAAGATATAATATTCCATGTGGATATGCTGCTTCGCTTTTTGTAGCTCACGCAATAATGATTGGAGTTTGGTATATCCTTCCGTATAGATTGCCACACGATTTCCCTCAAATGGAAATGCCTGATTCGTTTGCTGGAAAAGCTGAATAAGACGGGAATATTCATAGGGAACATCTGAACAATCCTGCGCCAGATATTCGGCCATTGGTTTCTTTAATAGGCGGTCATAGCTTTTTTGTCCGATAATGCGCTCACGACGCTGGCTCCGACCAAAGAAAAAATAAAAGACGAGCCCGACAATAGGTAAGAAAAGTAATATGAGTATCCATGCCATAGTTTTAACCGGATTCCGGTTGTCAAGAATGATTATGACAATCGTACCGATAATGGCTCCAAAATAAAGAATATCAAAAGCTACTGTTGCTATCTGGCTAAGCACATAGTTCCAATCAATCATAGGAATCTCCTTTCATACAGATACTGAACAACAAATATAGAGTAAATTATCGGATTAACAAAGAAGTCCCGGTGACAACATTGAATGTTGTGCCGGGACTTTATTTTCCATTTAAATCTGTTATCTTGATTTAGAAGTGTGGTCTGCCGCCACCATAGCCTCCACCACGCGGACCACGTGGGCCACCACCATCAAAACCACCATGACGCATATTGCCACGAGCTTCTTTATTTCCAAAAATATTCAGGCGATAAGAGAAGCGAAGCATACAATAACTGTTAATTCCATTATACTCGGAAACAGAGCGCATATCGGCAGTCAACGAACGGCTGATATTGGATTGCTGCCGCAAAATATCATATACTTCAAAACTGATGGTTGCAGCATTGCCTTTCAGGAAGTTCTGGGCAATCTGCGCATTCCAGATAAGTTCATTCTTATTCATACTGGCATCACGATAACCACGGCGTGCGTTATTAGTTATATTGGTTGACAACGTCATACTCCAAGGTAAAGAGATATTAGTGCTTGCACCATAACCAAATGTATAAGGTTCCTGGTTATTTTCCGGACGCAGTTTGTTTCGTTCAAAGTTATAGTTGATTGAACCATTCAAGGTAAATTCAAACCAGTCGTTACGGAAAGTTCCATTTAGATTCTCTCCTAAAGTCAATGTTGTACTGGTGTTCTTGTCATTTATCTTGGTATCGTCATTGAAAAGGTAAGAAACCGCATTGGTATAGTTGGCGCGAGAGAAAGAGTTTATAGTGAAACGCTTATCTTTCAATGCCGTATTGAATCCAAACATCCCCATCGCATTCCAGTTTCCGTTGATATTCTCCGGTTTAACTGTTACTCCACCAGTACTCTGATTGTAAGTAGTGGCATTAGTAATGTTGTTTTGAGTCATATTCAAGTTTGCATGAGCCATTATGCCACGCTGTTTATCTGCATTATAGGTATTGTAGAATAAACGCATAGAATGAGAGAAAGAAGGCTTCAATCCCGGATTACCCTTACGAATGTTCAACGGATTAGAATCATCGGTTACATCCAGCAAATTTTCCATACTCGGCTGACTTGCACGTCCCCGATAAGTAAAACGTAACTGGCTAACTTTAGAGAACCTGTAACGAAAATCAACATTAGGAGCAAAATTGAACACATTTCTTTTTACTACAGTATCTACTTCAGCTTTCTTATAATCTAATCTAGTATTCTGCGGTTGCAGAGACACTCCAAAGTTCAATCGATATTTCTCGCGGATAATATTCAACCCTGCATTAATATCATGGTTATAGTATTTATATTGAGCATATTTACTCAAATCTCTATCCTTATTCTCTTCATACCCTTCAGGTAGACCATCACCAAAATTCCAGAACCAATCCTGTCCTTTATCTGCATCAGGAATCAAACTGTATGTACTTCTATCGCTTTCACTATATTTATATTGAAATTTATAGCGGAACTGTAAGAAAGTGGCTCTCGCAATCGGTTCGCTATAAGTCAGTTCGGCAATATAATCATAACTCTTGGTTGGAGAAGTAGTATACTGTTTACGTTCATCATCCGCTTTATTTGCTGCCTTATCAAAATAACGCGTTAATGATTCACTAAACTGTTCACTGTCATTATCTCCATAACTAAATGTACCACGGAAGGTAATGTTTCGTCCCTGATTATTCAATCTCCGGTTCACTTGCAAAGAAGCGTTTGCAGAAAGATCCTGACCTTCAGATTTTGACTCACTATTACTGGCATTGACACGAATAGCTTCCAATGGATCATCTGCGCTTCCCCACAGAACCTTGTTTAGAAAATCATTAGGATTGGATACCAAATTAAATGGATCTCCATTAAAAGTACCCGATTCGGAAATGGAATAGCTATTAGATTTTCCATAAGAAACGTTCGGACGGAAAATAATATTAGTCAATGTATCCGGTTTCCATTCCAAACGGAAGTCGGCATTGAAGTTTGTATTCTTATTACGGCCTTTACTGTTTGAGTTGGAGTACGAATTTCCATTTTGTAGGAAACGTTCCGAATAGTTTGTAGATATTGCATCCCGATCACTGAAATTATAACGGGCACTACCTCCCAGTTCCAGTTTATCAGTTTGAGTAGCAAAGTTAGCTCCAAGCATCTTGGTAGCAGTTAAACCATTGCTATTCCGGAAACGAGGGCCACCACCTCCACCAGAGAATCCCTGATCGTTCACATTATTGGCCGAACCGATTAAGGAGAATTGACTATTATCGACAAAACGGTTCAACATCAAGTTACTTCCGTAACGGTCTTCTGTACCGCCGGCAACACTTGCGTTACCAAACCAGCCTTGATTCATTCCTTTCTTCACTTTCAGGTCGAGAACAGTTTCTTCTTCCCCATCATCTATTCCGGTGACACGTGCCAAGTCCGATTTTTTATCGTACGTTTTCAGTTTATCGATCATGTTGACCGGCAAGTTCTTCAATCCGGTTTTCACATCACCCCCAAAGAACTCTTTACCATCTACCATAATCTTCTTTACTTCTTTACCATTGATTTTGACATTACCGTCATCATCAATCTCTGCTCCCGGAAGTTTCTTTACCAACTCTTCGAGCATCGCTCCTTCCGGAGTACGATAAGCAGCCGAATTATATTCCAGAGTATCTTCTTTTACGGTCACCTGCGGAGCTTCGGCAGTAATCACAGCTTCTTTCAGCATAACAGCATCCGGATCTAATGCAATGGTTCCCATCTTTTTATCGGTGGCATTAGCAGATAATTGTATTGGTACGAGTTTGGTACGAAACCCGATATAGGAAACTTTCAATACATATTTCCCGGCTTTTACTTTGGGGAGAGTGAACCATCCCTGGTTACTACTGGCTATACCAGCGGCATAAGCACTATCGGGCAATGATAACAATTGAACTGTAGCCTGCGCTGCAGGCTCTTTTGTGTCGGCTTCCACCACACGTCCCAAAACGGTAATTACCTTATTCTGTGCAAAAATTGAGAAGGTGCATAACAACATCAACACCAACCCTGCTGAAAATCTTTTCATTTACCTTATTTACGATTATATTAGTAGCAATAACAATGTCTTTTTGACAAATCGAATCGCAAAAGGTTTAATTGAAAAGAAAATTATCTTTTAAAGAATCGATCAACAAGCGCTTTTTTAAGACCAAATTCCAAACAAAGCACATTAAAAACCAAAAAGGTCAGGAAAGAGGAAGTATCAACATTAATCACATCTCCTTGCATTACACGCCACAACATGCCACCAAAGACGAACAAAAATGTTAAAAATATAGCATTACGAACAGCTGAATTACGAATCTGCTCCGTTTCACGGCTCTCATTTTTACTGAATGCAAAGATTATCAACAAGCATCCTGCCATCATCAGCAACTTTGTACATTCTTTATAAAATAACAAGTTAGTATCGGTTACCGCTCCCTGCATCACCAGAATAAAAGGGATGAACAGAGCTACCAACAAGACCACATATCCTAAAGGACGACAATATACAGGTAATAATGCTTTCATGATTGAATGTTTTAATGAGACAAAAGTAAGTAAAAAAAGATATTTTATATACATTTGCAGAGTAAAAAAGCAAAAGAATCATGAGTAAACAAGAAGTTATTCTCTGCGAAAGCTTGGAAACGAGCCTCGGTCGTGCCATTGAGTTATGCCCGCATGACAAATTATTCGTCCTCACAGACGAGCATACCCAGCGTCTTTGCCTTCCTTCCTTAAAGGCATCAGGTCTACTGAAAGATGCTGTAGAAATCTGTATCGGAGCCGAAGACGTACATAAAACTCTGGAAACGCTTGCCTCCGTCTGGATGGCATTAAGTACTCAAGGAGCTACCCGCCACTCTTTGCTTATCAATCTTGGAGGAGGGATGGTGACGGATCTCGGAGGTTTTGCCGCAGCTACATTCAAACGTGGTATCTCCTATATCAATATACCGACCACTCTACTGGCTATGGTAGATGCATCAGTGGGTGGTAAAACAGGAATCAACTTCAACGGACTGAAAAATGAAATCGGTGCCTTTGCTCCGGCAAACAACGTACTGATTGAAACGGAATTCCTGCGTACACTGGATGCACACAATTTTTTCTCCGGATATGCTGAAATGCTGAAGCATGGTTTGATTAGCAATACGGCACATTGGGTGGAATTACTCAATTTCAATACTTCTAATATTGACTATACAGCTCTCAAACAATTAGTAGGCCAATCGGTACAAGTGAAAGAAGATATCGTAGAACAGGATCCCTTTGAGCATGGAATCCGCAAGGCATTAAACCTGGGACACACTGTGGGACATGCATTCGAAAGTATGGCACTAGCAGAGGACCGCCCTGTATTGCATGGATATGCAGTAGCTTGGGGAATCGTATGCGAACTGTATCTTTCTCATCTCAAAGTAGATTTCCCGAAAGAGAAAATGAGACAAACGATCCAATTTATCAAGGACAATTATGGCGTATTTACTTTCGATTGTAAAAAATACGACCAATTATATGCATTCATGACGCATGACAAAAAGAATACTTCAGGCACAATCAATTTCACTCTACTGCAGGATATTGGAGATATTTGCATCAACCAAACTGCCGATAAGGAGACTATTTTCGAGATGCTAGACTTCTATCGCGAATGTATGGGAATTTAATCCGACACCGGACAGATTACATAATAATAAAAGGGAATGAAGTAAACTTCATTCCCTTTCTCTTCCCAATCCCTATAAATAATTGGCAATTGTTGCACAATTGCCCGCGCTATTGTTCTAAGTTACTCATTCGATACTGTGAAAGCGACATACCTGTATGCTTTCTAAAAAAACGTCCAAGCGACGATTGATTCGCAAAATTCGTTTTAATAGCTATTTCCTGAATATTCAAGCTTGTATTTTTCAATAAAGCCTTGATCTCTAATATGATGTATTCAACAATCCAGTCTTTGGCAGATTTCCCGCTTGTTTCCTTGATTACCATAGTCAGGTATTTGGAAGTAATACACAGTTTATCTGCATAAAAAGCTACATCTTTATTCTCCTTAAAATGCTTCATAATAAGCCCAAAGAATTTATTTGCCAATTCTTCTTTACGGGTATCCCTACGGACAGTCATCAAAGTCGATTCCTTCTGATAAGCATTGAACAGTTCCAGATAAAGATACCTCAACAAATGAATAATCAGCTCCCGCCTATACATATCTTGAGAAGTAACCTTATCTTTTATCATACCCAGATAATTATATATCCGGGGAACATCGCGTTCCGACTGCGGATACCAATAATGGGTCCGCATATAGAAAAAGAAATGCGGAGAAAATCTGGGCACACCACTTAACGCGTCACTAAACAGTGAAGTAGATATAACCATCGTAACGGTCGAGAAATCTTCACTTGGCTCACTAAATGAGATAAATTGTCCGGGTAGTAATATAATCAATTCCTCCGGCTGTATCCAGTGTACATCTTCATGCACTGTAATTTTAGCCCTTCCACTTAAACAATATATAATCAACGCTAATTGATTATTAGAAGGATAAGAAGTCAGAGGAAGATACTTCAGATTTTGATAAAATTTAAAATCGTCACCCAAGACGTATATCTCTAATGTCTCTCTATTTTTAATGTCTAACATTTAACACCTTTCTAAACTAAGTCTTTTTACAAATGTATAACTTCCTAATTTACCACACACCAAAATTGGAAATATAGTATCATACTAAGGAAGTCAAACACCTTTTATTTGCATTAATTTATAAACAAACTTACTGATTGTTAGTTCATTTGTCATTTCTCTATTTAGTTTTATTATATACCGGCCTACTTTTTATAGTGTTTTTAGGATAAGAAAAGAATTAGTGCGTTCAAACGACAAATAAGCAGATTGTTTTCTAATTCAAGCAAAATTATTAATATCTACTTCTAATATCACACAAAAAGTTATCAAAAGATGATCCAATAATCGACAAACCTATTGAAAAAAGGATTTGTACAACCCAAAGAAAGGCTAATAATCAGAATCATAGCCATAAATCAACATAAATCATATAGAAAATTCAGCGGATTATTTGCTAATTAAAAATTAATCAGTACTTTTGCATCCGCAATTCGGGGTGTAGCTCAGCCCGGTTAGAGTACGCGTCTGGGGGGCGTGTGGTCGCTGGTTCGAATCCAGTCACCCCGACTGGTGAAAGAGGTTAGAAGCCGAATGGGTTCTAACCTCTTTTTATTTTAAAAGACAATGAAAGAAGATCCTAGACATATACATATCAGTGAATACAGTTATCCTCTTCCGGATGAACGTATTGCAAAATTCCCGTTGCCTACCCGCGACCAGTCCAAACTCTTAATATACCGTCGTGGAGAGGTGAGCGAAGATATCTTCACTTCTTTGCCGGAGTATCTCCCACAAGGTAGTCTAATGATATTCAATAATACGAAAGTCATTCAAGCACGTCTTCATTTCCGGAAAGAAACAGGGGCACTGATTGAAGTATTCTGCCTTGAACCGATTCAGCCGAATGATTATGCATTGAACTTCCAACAGACAGAACATGCCGCTTGGCTTTGTATGATCGGCAACCTGAAAAAATGGAAAGACGGAGAGTTAAAGCGGGAAATGACCGTCAAAGGATTTCCAATCACATTGACTGCCGTCAGAGGAGAATGTAAAGGAACCAGTCATTGGGTAGATTTCTCATGGGATAATCCGGGAGTGACATTTGCCGATATTCTTGAAGTATTCGGAGAACTTCCTATTCCTCCTTACTTAAACCGGGATACGGAAGAAAGTGATAAGGAAACTTATCAGACCGTTTACTCTAAGATTAAAGGTTCGGTAGCTGCACCTACTGCCGGTTTACATTTCACTCCGCGAGTATTAGATGCACTGCAGGAAAAAGGTATCGATCTTGAAGAGTTAACATTACATGTAGGAGCCGGAACATTCAAACCTGTAAAAAGTGAAGAGATCGAAGGTCATGAGATGCACACCGAATATATATCGGTCAACCGGAGCACGATTAAGAAACTAATCGATCATGATGGCTGTGCCATTGCTGTAGGAACCACCTCTGTACGCACTCTCGAAAGCTTGTATCACATTGGAGTTATTTTAGCAGATCATCCGGATGCTACGGAAGAAGAACTGCACGTCAAACAGTGGCAACCCTATGAGAAATACGATCAGATCCCTCCGGTAGTTGCTCTCCAAAAGATATTGGGTTATCTCGATAGAAATGGGCTCGAAGCTCTCCATACCAGCACACAAATTATCATAGCTCCCGGATATCAGTACAAGATAGTAAAAGCGATGGTTACTAACTTTCATCAGCCACAAAGTACCCTATTATTATTGGTTTCAGCTTTTGTTAAAGGAAACTGGCGTGCGATTTATGATTATGCTTTAGCACATGATTTCCGATTCTTAAGTTATGGAGATTCTTCCTTATTAATGCCATAAATATTCTGTATCCAAAGGAATTCAGTTCACCAAATAAAAAAGTACCATGCTAAGCGATAATAACCAAGAAATGTTCCCCGTCGTAGATGAGCAGGGGAATATCACCGGAGCGGCCACTCGTGGAGAATGTCATAGTGGCAGCAAACTACTTCACCCGGTAGTCCACCTTCATATTTTCAATACCCGTGGAGAGTTGTATCTGCAAAAACGTCCAGAATGGAAAGACATCCAACCGGGGAAATGGGATACAGCCGTAGGCGGACATATCGACTTGGGCGAAAGCGTAGAAATCGCTCTAAAGAGAGAAGTCCGTGAAGAATTAGGCATCACGGACTTTATTCCTGAACTACTTACTAATTATGTTTTCGAGTCCGAACGTGAAAAAGAACTTGTCTTTGTTCACAAGACTGTTTACGATGGAGAAATCCATCCCAGTGAAGAACTGGATGGAGGACGATTCTGGACCATTGAAGAAATAAAAGAAAACTTAGGAAAAGGGATCTTCACTCCCAATTTCGAAAGCGAATTGCAGAAAGTCTCTCTTATTCCTTCTCTATCCAAGTAACGATCTTTTCAGAGAACGGACTTTCTTTGGGAGAGGCAAAGCCCACCCAGTTTCCGTTCTCATCAATCATGAATTTCTGGAAATTCCACTGAACCGACGCATCTTCTTTACCATTCAGTTTCTTCTCTGTCAACCATTGATAAAGGGGAGCGATTTCTTTCCCTTTGACGGAAATCTTAGCCATCATCGGGAAAGTCACATCGTAATTCAAAGAACAGAATTGAGCTATTTCCTCATTACTTCCGGGCTCCTGCCCCATAAAGTTATTTGCAGGGAAACCGATTATTACAAAGTCTTTATCTTTATATTTCTCATACAGTTTCTCCAGTTGAGCATACTGTGGCGTCAGTCCGCACTTAGAAGCCACGTTGACCACAAGCACTTTCTTACCTTTCAATGAAGAAAGAGGAAAGTCTTTGCCATCAATCGTTTTCACTGTAAAATCATAAAAAGACTTGTTCTGCGCTTCCAAAGAAACGGCAAACAACAGACTTACCATCATCAAGACGAATGTTTTCATGGTGAATATACATTTAGTTTGTTTCTATAATAAACGAGCAGACAGAATAAAATGTTTGTTCGGCAGTGAAACAAAAAACAATCGTCTGACACATTTCAATCCGTGATTCCGTCACTTCACCCCACAATCTTTCCGCTTCATTTATTCTTAATGATAACGGACGAAGATAGACTGTAATTTTGTAGCATGAAATAATAATACAACGAGAATCATGTTTACAGCAATTGTACGCTTTTCAATTAAAAAGAAGCTGTTTGTAGGACTCACTACTCTCTTCCTGTTTATCGGAGGCATCTATGCGATGTTGACACTGCCTATTGATGCCGTGCCCGACATTACAAATAATCAGGTACAAATTGTGACTGTATCCCCTACACTCGCGCCACAAGAAGTAGAACAGCTCATCACCATGCCTATCGAAATAGCGATGAGCAATATTATGAATGTCGAAGATATCCGTTCCGTCAGCCGCTTCGGTCTATCAGTAGTTACGGTCGTTTTCAAAGAAAGTGTACCCACACTCGATGCACGACAACTGATAAATGAACAAATACAAACCGTAGCAGGTGAAATTCCTACAGAACTCGGAACACCGGAGATGATGCCTATCACTACCGGACTGGGAGAAATTTACCAGTACATACTGAAAGTGGCTCCCGGATATGAGAAGAAATATGATGCAATGGAACTCCGTACCATTCAAGACTGGATGGTGAAGCGCCAGTTGTCCGGTATACCCGGTATTGTAGAAATCAATAGTTTCGGCGGTTATCTGAAACAATATGAAGTAGCCGTAGACCCGGATGCCTTGTTCTCTTTGAATATTACTATTGGTGAAGTGTTCGAAGCACTTAGCAGTAACAATCAAAACACAGGTGGAAGCTACATTGAGAAAGTGAAGAATGCCTACTATATCCGGTCGGAAGGTATGATTACCCGGATCAAGGATATCGAACAGATTGTGGTTACCAACCGAAATGGAATTCCGGTACACATCAGCGATGTAGGAGTTGTCCGATTCGGTTCTCCCAAGCGTTTCGGTGCTATGACAAAAGATGGCGAAGGTGAATGTGTCGGTGGAATTGCCATGATGTTGAAAGGAGCCAACGCAAATGTCGTGACTCAAGAACTTGAGAAACGGGTAGAAAAGATACAGCATCTATTACCCGAAGGAGTCAGTATCGAACCCTACCTAAACCGTTCGGAACTAGTCAACCGGAACATCTCTACGGTTGTCAACAATCTGATTGAGGGAGCGGTAATCGTTTTTCTGGTACTGATCCTTTTTCTCGGGAACTTTCGCGCCGGGCTGATAGTCGCATCAGTCATCCCACTGGCAATGCTCTTTGCTTTTATCATGATGCGTATATTCAATGTAACCGCCAATCTGATGAGTCTTGGAGCTATTGACTTTGGTATTGTAGTAGATGGTTCTATTGTCATATTGGAGGGTATTCTCGCCCACATTTACGGAAAACAATTCCGAGGCCGTACGCTGACCCGCCAAGAAATGGACAAAGAAGTAGAAAAAGGAGCCTCTGGTGTAGCACGTTCCGCAACTTTTGCAGTATTGATTATCCTGATTGTATTCTTCCCTATCCTCACATTAAACGGAATTGAGGGAAAATACTTCACACCTATGGCCAAAACACTCGTATTCTGTATTATCGGAGCCTTAATTCTCTCGCTAACTTATGTTCCAATGATGGCATCGCTCTTCCTGAAGCATACTATTGTAGTGAAACCCACACTTGCCGACCGCTTCTTTGAGAAGTTGAACAAGATATACCAACATGGTCTGTACACCTGTCTCCGTAACAAATGGCGTACCGTCATTATAGCTTTTGCCGCATTGGTAGGTTCACTATTCCTTTTCACCCGTTTGGGAGCAGAGTTTATCCCCACTTTGGATGAAGGAGATTTTGCCATGCAAATGACACTGCCTGCAGGAAGTTCACTGACCGAGAGTATTGAAGTATCCCGCCTGGCAGAGAAAACATTAATGGACAAATTTCCTGAAATCAAACATGTCGTAGCCAAAATCGGAACGGCAGAAGTCCCCACTGATCCAATGGCAGTAGAAGACGCCGACGTGATGATTATTATGAAACCTTTCAAAGAATGGACAAGCGCGGGAAGTCGTGCCGAAATGGTGGATAAGATGAAAGAAGCGCTCACTCCGCTGTCCGAACGAGCAGAATTCAATTTCTCACAACCGATACAACTCCGTTTCAATGAGCTGATGACAGGAGCCAAGGCAGACATTGCTATCAAACTATATGGAGAAGACACGCACGAACTGTACGAAAAAGCCAAAGAAGCAGCCACCTTTGTAGAAAAGGTGCCGGGAGCAGCCGATGTCATCGTTGAACAGACGATGGGATTACCCCAACTGGTAGTAAAATACAACCGCAGCAAAATTGCCCGTTACGGTATCAACATAGAAGAACTCAACACTATTATCCGAACCGCTTATGCCGGAGAATCAACAGGTGTAATCTTCGAAAACGAACGGAGATTCGACCTTGTAGTACGACTTGACCAGGATAAAGTAGCCGATTTGAATCTTGACAAATTGTTTGTACGCACTTCGGAAGGGATTCAAATTCCAGTTGGAGAAGTAGCAAGCATCGACCTTGTCAGCGGACCATTGCAAATAAACCGGGATGCAACGAAACGACGTATCGTCATCGGTGTCAATGTGCGGGACGCGGATATACAACAGGTTGTAGCCAACATTCAAAAGACACTGGACAAAAACATCCAACTGAAACCGGGATATTACTTTGAATATGGCGGTCAGTTCGAAAACTTGCAAAATGCCATCAATACATTACTGGTAGTCATTCCCGTAGCATTAATGCTTATTCTATTGATACTGTTCTTTGCTTTCAAGAACATCACCTATACCTTGATGGTATTCTCAACCGTTCCCCTGTCACTCATCGGAGGCATCGTCGCGCTCTGGCTACGCGGACTTCCGTTCAGCATATCGGCTGGAGTAGGATTTATTGCATTGTTTGGTGTGGCAGTATTGAATGGCATCCTTATGGTGAATCATTTCAACGAACTCCGTAAACAAAATACTTACTCTATGAGTACGAATCAGATTATCAAAAGAGGGACTCCCCACCTGCTCCGTCCTGTGTTCCTGACAGGACTGGTTGCCTCTCTGGGATTCGTCCCAATGGCAATCGCCACTTCAGCCGGCGCGGAAGTACAACGCCCATTGGCAACAGTAGTAATCGGCGGACTGATTATTTCCACCGTACTGACTTTGCTCATTATTCCGGTGTTCTACAAAATTGTAAATTCATTTGTCACCTGGAGACGTCCGGGTAACAAGTTCCACCGACCTTTTTTCATATTGACTCCCCTGCTCCTGTTGTTTCCCACTTTCATTTCCGCTCAACCAACACAAGCAGTCACCATCGAACAGGCTATCGAAATAGCCAAACAGAATCATCCGCGCCTAAAAATAGCCAATAACGCTATTCAACAGGTCAAAGCTACGCGTGGAGAAATAATAGAAGCTACTCCTACTTCGTTCAACTATTCCTGGGGACAACTTAACGGAGAAAACAAAAAAGATAAGGAACTGGCTTTCGAACAAAATCTGGGCTCGCTTCTGACTCCATTCTATAAGAATGCGTTAGTCAACCGCCAAGTGAAAACAAACACTCATTATCGGCAGATGGTGGAAAAAGAAATCACAGCAGAGGTGAAAAGGGCGTGGGCCTACTACCAGTATGCCACCAACCTCTGTTCAATGTACCGAGATCAAGACAAAATGGCGGAAGAACTGCAACGCATCGGAGAACTACGCTATCAACAAGGAGAGATTACCCTGCTTGAAAAGAACATGATGACAACCATGGCTGCTGATCTGCACAACCGCAGGTTTCAGGCACAGGAAGAAGAGAAAATGGCATTGGCACGTTTTCAATGGAGTTGTTACTCCAACCAGCCGATTGTTCCCGCCGATTCCACCTTATCCTTATTCTATATCGGCATTTCGAACGGAAGTTTGTCGGAAGCACATACCGCTTACTTCCAAAGTCAGGCAGATGAAGCAAAAGCAATGCTTCACATCGAACAAAGCCATTTCTTCCCGGAAATCAGTGTGGGATATACACGTCAGGACATTCTCCCGTTGAAAAATCTAAATGCCTGGATGGTTGGGGTGTCTTTCCCGCTCTATTTCCTACCTCAAAAGAGCAAAGTGAAACAAGCACGGCTATCTGCCACTTCCGCGCAAATCCAAGCGGATGCCAACATTCGGGAACTAAGAAATAAAATATTCGAGCTAGAGGCTTCCCTCCGCAGATATAACGAAAGTTTACGATATTACACCTCTTCTGCCTTAAAAGAGGCCGATGAACTGACAAAGGCGGCTAATCTACAATTACAGCAGAGCGAAACAGGCATTGCCGAGTATATACAGTCGATAACTACTGCCAGAGATATCCGTAGAGGCTATATTGAAACAGTCTACCAATACAATATTGCTGCCTTAGAATATGAACTTTTCAAGTAGGTACGAAATTGGGACTTTGAATGACATCCATCACCCATAATAATTATTATAAAACATTGTATATGAAAAAGATAGTTTATCCAATCCTTTTACTTGCGCTGGTAGCTTGCAAGGGAAACCAGCAAACTACGGACGACAAATCTTCCACGTCCCCCGTTGCCGAAATGCCAACAGACACCATCGCACAACCCGAAGTGGACGCCATCACTTCAGCCACCTCAAAGCCTAATCAGGTTTCGTTCAACGGGCGAATAGTTCTTCCTCCCCAACGTCAGGCAACCATCGCTTTGACTATGGGAGGTATCATAAAAAAAGCCTCTCTACTGCCAGGACAACGGGTGGCTGCAAACAGTGTCATCGCCACATTAGAAAATCCGGAGTTTATCACCCTTCAACAAACCTATCTGGACAGTCACGCGCAAACAGAATATCTCCAGGCAGAATACGAACGCCAAAAAAATCTTTCTGCCGAACAAGCTGCTTCTCAAAAGAAATTCCAGCAAAGTAAAGCGGATTATCTTTCTATGAAAAGTCGCCAAGATGCTGCAGCCGCACAACTGTCTCTTTTAGGCATCCATCCGGAAACATTACTTAGGAACGGAATACAGCCACTATTGGAAGTCAAAGCTCCTATCAGCGGTTATGCAGCCAATGTAGCAATGAATGTCGGCAAATATATCAATCCGGGCGAAGCACTTTGCGAACTCATAGATAAAAGTGCCCCGATGCTTTGCCTGACTACTTACGAAAAAGATCTCGTAGACATACAGGTCGGCAGTCCGGTACAGTTTCGTGCGAACGGAATGGGAACACAGACTTTTCATGGTACAGTGATTTCTATCGGACAAAAGGTGGACGAAACCAATCGTTCGCTCGAGGTATATGCTTCCATTAAAGAGACAAATCCACAATTCCGGCCCGGTATGTACGTCACCGCACACATTCAGAAACAATAATCTGTCAATCGGGCTACGGCATTCACGTTTTGTAATGGGTAATTCGTAATTAACCACTATCTTTGTTGTATGATAGCAAAAGCAATAAAAAAAGATAAGTATATACTTTCCACAGTCATCATCTCGCTGGCGGTAGCTGTACTGATTCATTTCCCGGAATCGGTATCGCTTTTCGACCGTTTCGAAAGCCATTCCCTATTTCCAGGCATGAAATTCATCGATGTGGCAAATGAAATACTATTCACTTTTCTGTCCTTACTGCTGCTTTTCGCTATCAATACCCGGTTATTCCATTTCAATCAATCCTCCATCAAGATTACAGGAACAAAGATCCTGCTATCCTTCGTCCTGACATGGATATTGAGTAACCTGTCAGGACAGGTATTTGTTTTCCTGCACCGAACATTTGATATTCCGGCCATCGATGCCATGGTACATCATTATCTGCATCCATTGCGAGATTTCATTGTAGCATGTCTTGTCACCAGCAGTTGTTGCATCATTCACCTGATATATCGACAACAACAGGTACTTATTGAAAATGAACAGCTTCAGGCGGAGAATATTCGCAATCAATATGAAGTCCTGAAAAATCAGCTTAATCCACATATGCTGTTCAATTCGCTGAATACCCTGCGTTCACTGGTACGCGAAAATCAGGATAAAGCCCAGGATTACATCCAGGAACTCTCCCGGGTTCTAAGATATACTTTACAAAGCAATGAGTCACAAAGTGTCAGCCTCCGGGAAGAAATGGAATTTGCTTCTGCTTACATATTTCTGTTAAAGATGCGTTTTGAGAACAATCTGCAATTCGACATACAGATAAACAATGCATACGAAGAACACCTCCTTCCTCCAATGGCAGTGCAAGTACTGATTGAAAATGCAGTAAAGCACAACGAGATCAGTAACCGAAAGCCTCTGACCATCCATATCACAACGGACGATAATGGCAATTTATCCGTCAGTAACGACATTCAACCCAAATGGACTGCAACTCCCGGAACGGGCATCGGATTAGCCAACCTTGCCAAACGATACAGGCTTTTGTTTAAACGGGACATACAAATAACAGAAGATAAAGAGTTTACTGTCTGCATTCCTCTGATTGCAGCATCACTACAAGAATAATGATTATTGCTATAATACCATGAAGACTGTCATTATAGAAGACGAGAAAGCAGCAGTACGAAACCTGACTTCACTGCTCAACGAGGTAAAACCGGATGCAAGAATTGAGGCTGTACTAGACAGTATCAGTTCCACTATCGAGTGGTTCAGTTCCCATCCGATGCCGGAACTGGTGTTTATGGATATTCACCTGGCAGATGGCTCTGCTTTCGAAATCTTTAATCATGTCAGCATCACTTGCCCGATTATCTTTACAACCGCCTACGATGAATATGCACTACGCGCATTCAAAGTGAATAGCATCGACTACTTATTAAAACCCATTGGTAAAGAAGACATAGAACATGCTTTCAATAAGTTGGAGGGTTTACAGGATGTCATTGATAAGCATCACCCTCCTCTTCCACAGCAGGAGAACGAGCTACTGAAACTTATACATTCACTCAAAAAACAGGAAAACTACAAAAGCCATTTCCTCATTCCTACAAAAGGAGACAAGCTATTGCCTGTCTCCGTAGATATGATACAATTGTTTTATATTAAAGATTGTCAAGTGAAAGTAGTCTTAACCGATGGAACGGAATATTGCTTTTCCCAAACATTGGATGAACTCACTGATTGTCTCAATCCCAGTCTTTTCTTTCGTGCCAACCGCCAATATCTAATTTCAAGAGAAGCTATCAAAGATATTGATTTATGGTTTAACAGTCGACTGTCCATCAATTTGCGTTATTCCGGAATCAAAGAAAAAATACTTGTCAGCAAGGCGAGAGTAGCAGAGTTCAAAGAGTGGTTCTCAAGAAGATAACCACTCTAATCGATGTTTTTTTACTCAATGACGGCTGCAAAACCTCCGTTTCTGACCATCTTCACAGTCAACTGTTCTCCGGCTTTCACCTGCGACGACTTACAACGATAATCCATCGCCTGACGTCCTGCATTGATACCATCTTCGAAAGATGTCATCCGATAGGAACGATCCTTATTCAGAAAATCCAGATTGATGGTAAATTCACGTTCCTTTTCACCATTGTTAGTGATTCCTCCTATGAACCACTTATCACCTTTGCGTTTCGCCACAATTACATATTCACCCGCTTTAGCTTCCAATGCCACAGTCTCGTCCCAAGTTACGGGAACTTGTGTGATGAAGCGGGTACAATCTTCATTGCGATAATAAAGAGTCGGATTATCCGCCAACATCTGCAGGCCGCTTTCGAAAACTACAAATAATGCCAGCTGATAAGCCCGTGTTCCGATACTGGCAGAATTCGGACGTTCTGATCTATACACATTAGGTTGCATACTAATCATTGCTCCGGGAGTATAATCCATCGGCCCGACAGCATTACGCATAAACGGTAAATACAGACTGTTATCCGGATAGCAGCCTCCCATTTGTTCCATACCGCGTACTCCTTCATAAGAGAGCACATTCGGATATTTATATTCTAATCCTGCCGGTTTGAAAGAACCATGAAAATCGACAAATAAATTATGTTTAGCCGCTTCTCGGGCCACCCGTTCGTAATAGTTGACCATCCACTGGTCACTTCTGTCCATGAAATCAATTTTAAGTCCTTTCACTCCCCATTCATTGAAAGTCTTGAACAGGTCAAAATTGTTTTCCACAGTCAACCATGTCAGCCAGAGCACAATCCCTACATTCTTTTCTTTGCCATAACGAATTAGTTCATGCAAATTGACTTTGGGGTTCGGTGTGTAAGGGTCACGAGTACTTTTGGCCCAACCTTCGTCCATAATAATATAAGGAATGCCGAATTTTGAAGCAAAGTCGATATAATACTTGTAAGTTTCCAGATTATAGCCGGAAACAAAATTCACATCGGGTCCGTAAGGGGAGGCATCGTTCCACCATTCCCAGCTTACCTGCCCCGGCTTTATCCATGAAACGTCCTGAAGTTGATTCTTTTCAGCAAGCCGATAGGTCATTATGTTTTCAATCAACTGCTTATCATTCTTACTTATCACAAAGTAACGCCAAGGATAATTTCTTGTACCTTTTGTCTTGGCAATATAATCTGCTTCTTGAGTAATCTTCACGCTACGATCACTGTTTTCGGCAAACGCAAACGGAGCTTTAGGAAAAACAGAGATTGCTCCGTTTGTACCCGTTCCTTTGAGAAACATACATGGATAATCAGCCAAATCCGACTCGCTGATTAATATTTTATAGTCTTTTTGTGTATCAATCAATACCGGCAAAACTGCTATCCGTTCTTCAGGCTTCCATGCATTACTTTGAACATGTGTGTAAGGTTCCTCATAAGCTGTATGGAATCCTCCCGGTTGTTGCAAGTGAAGCAAATAATCCGACGGAAAGTTGATCGCAAACTCTTCGCCCATTACTTCAACATCACCTTTTCGTGAAGTAATAAATCGGTAAGCAACTCCATCGTCAAAAGCGCGGAATTCTACTGAATAGTCTTTGAAGGTCAGCAGCAATTGATTATAACGATTATTGACTTTCGAATATTTCAAAGGTACAACAGGAGTCAAATGTTCGTCGATACTCGTACGCTTCTGACGACGCAACTTGGGGTTCTGCCCCAACACTTGATTTTTTAGTGTCAACTGAAGATAGTTATCTTTCAACAATACATCTCCGTTATAATCTATACTATAATAGATTTTATCCGAGAGATTGAATGACACTTTTATTTCTCCATTAGGAGAAACTAACTCAAACTTATTCCGGGCATGAAGTAACGATACCAAGCACAGGAACATTGATAGCAATAAATACTTTCTCATTGTTTTTATTTTATGTTATACCATATTATTTGAAAGCCTTTATGCAAAGATAAAGATTCTGTTTAAAGTCCGTATTGAAACCTCATTGTTTTTCCCGGAAGAGACAACGATGGAGCCACTGCCTTATCCGATACCGCACGTTTATAGTTCGGTTTACTGCTCATCACAAAACGTAACTTCACGCCATCACGTATATCTTCATATCTCAAATAAGATTTATCATACTTCTTACCATTGACATACAATTCCTTCACATACACATTCTTCGGTGACCAATTATCCGCTACCATTTCAATAGATTTTCCATTACTCATCCGAACGGTTATCGCTTCTACACAAGGAGAACCGACATTATACACATTACTCGATGGAGCAACCGGATAAAAACCGATACAGTTAAACATATACCAGGCTGACATCTGTCCACAATCGTCATTCCCACTCAACGCATCCGGTGTATCTCCATAGAAACGGTCAACAATAGTACGAACCCATTTCTGACACTTCCAAGGTTCTTTCAGATAATTATAAAGATAGGCTACATGATGACAAGGTTCATTGCCATGCCAATAAGCACCAATACGTCCCTGTATATCATGTGCACCCGGAATATCATCCGGCAATTCTACAGTGAACAATTCATCCAATCGGTTACGGAACCAATCTTCACCAGCTTCATTCATATAACCTTGTATATCTTGAGGAACGTACCACGTATACTGAACAGTAAAACCTTCCGTTATATCTCCCCATCCATGCACAGAACCGGGACCTTGATAAGCCACTGGAGTGAATGGTGTACGCCAGTTTCCCTTACTGTCCCTACCACGCATATATTTCGTTTCAGGATCAATCAAGGTCTGATAAGAAAGCGCACGATTCAGGAAATAACGATAATCATCTTCCTTACCCAAAGCCTTGGCAGCCTGTGCAATGCAATAATCATCATATGCATACTCCAATGTTTTCGACACCGATTCCGCTTCTTTATCAAATGGGACATATCCCATGGCACGATACTCCGGCAGACAGTCATAATTCGGATTCATCGCTGTGGTCTTCATGGCTTCGTACGCACGTTCGTAATCAAAGCCTTTCACTCCTTTCACAATCATGTCTGCCAGTACGGAAACAGCATGATAACCAATCATACACCAGGTTTCATTTCCATAGAAAGACCAGATGGGAAGCATTTTCTCCACACTCTTGTCATAATGTGCCAGCATTGAATTGGCAATATTAGCATTAACATCTTGCTGAACCAAATTGAACCAGGGATGCAGAGCACGATACGTATCCCAAAGAGAGAAGACCGTATAATTGGTAAAGCCCTCTGCTTTCTCTATATTCTTATCCAAGCCACGGAACTGACCGTCCGCATCCTGAAAAATAAACGGGTGCAAAGCAGCATGATAAGCTGACGTATAAAAAGTTCTTTTCGTTTTGCGATCAGCGGTAAGTGTATATTTTCCCAATTCCTTTTCCCACAGAGCTTCACCTTTCGCTTTCAGGTCATTAAAAGTCAGCCCCGCAAGCTCTTTCATATTATTTTTTGCTCCGTTGGTACTAACAGACGAAATAGCAGTTTTCACAATCACTTCCTCTCCGCCCTTCGTTTCGAAAGAAATGCAAGCCATTAGATTCTTTCCCCAAGTCTCATAACTACTACGGAACCGGGAAGTATTGTAAATCACCGGTTTCTTATCCTGCATAAAACGCAGTCCGGTTAATTTCTTTGAGAAAGTAGCCGTAAAATAGACATGTCGTTCAGGTCCCCAACCTTTCACCAATTTATAACCGGTAATAGTGGAATCATTTTCCATCCGCAGATTCGCCCATTCACAAGATTGCCACAAAGTGTGGTTCATATCAATCATGATAAATGCTTTCTCCGACTGTGGATAAGTAAAACGAAACATCCCACTGCGCACTCCTGATGTCATTTCAGCTTTCACTCCATAATCAGTCAATTCCACAGCATAATAATTAGGAGAAGCCCATTCCTTCTCATGTGAATAGCGGGAACGATATCCCTTCTCCGGTTCCTCACGAGTACCCGGGTCCAGTTTCATGTCTCCAGTTCCGGGAATGAATAGAAAGTCTCCTAAATCAGGTATGCCCGTCCCACTTAAGTGAGTCAGACTGAATCCCAGCAGAGTAGAATGATTATATTTATAACCGGAGGCTGCGTCATAGTATTTACTGTCCGTGTCCGGGCTCATCTGAATTCCTCCGAAAGGAATTTGTGCACCCGGATAAACATTCCCATAACCATCTGTCCCAACAAACGGATTCACGTAATCAATCAGTTTCTCGGTTTGAGCCATGCCCGGCAAGATACTCACCAGACACGACCAAACCAAAAACAATCTCTTTTTACCAAATCTACAAATCATATTTATTCTTTATTGTGCTTGTATATCTCCCACAGCTACCTGATACTCGTGCCACAGTTCATCAATGTTATATTCATTCCCTAAAATATGCTTGATCGCTCCGTCAAACGACCAGGGAATCACCTCCAACGTACTACGATTGAATTTACGCAAGAACTCCGGGTCCTTATTATCACGCAACCAAACGAAAAAATAACCCGCTGTGCGATACCCGTCCATATAGTTCCCGCCTTTCGGACGTGCGTTAGGACCGTCAAAACCACCATTTGCCACACGCACCGCATCTGCCATACCTTCGATAAATGCCCAGAACACTCGGTTAGTTCCATAAGAACCAACTCCTTGCGGTTCCAACTGATAAGCATGTGTCAGTTCATGTAAGAGTACTCCGCGTGTTTCAAAAAACAATTTTGCCGTATCATTGGCAGCAAATGATTTCTCAATATGCCGTGTGCTATAGAAGATTGTAACATCCCCATTACCACCACCTTTGGCAGAAACGCCTTCGATATCTTCCAACGTATAATGTATTTTATTTACCGTAGGAATACTATCTTCCGGTGAATTATATAGCGTAGCCAATACTTCACGCGCCTGGGCTTTGATATAAGATTCCGCATCGGGGATAATCCGGTGATAAATATCCGAACCCTTCGTTTCCGGTGCTTTATCCTCAAATAAGACGGTTCCTACATTATATTTACCCCATGCATCAGGCGTTATTTTAGCGCGTTCTTTTGAGGTTGCCGAACAAGCCCCCATAGCTACCAACAGGCAGGCTACATAGATCAAATGTCTCTTTTTCATATCTTTATTCTATTATTTATTAATACCATTGGTTAATGAGTAAGGCTTGTCTTCTGCCGACAAACCACGACGCTTGTTCGGCGATGCAGACATCTTAAACTCAAGTACCCCGCCTTTCAGTATATCTTCATGCGTGAGGTACATCTTATCATAGATTTTTCCATTCAGCTTCAGCGACTGTACATAACGTCTCTTATCACTGACACCGGGAGCCCTAATCTCCAACGTATTTCCATTGGGAAGCTTCAACTTCAGATAAGGCAGATACGGTGATCCCAATACATATTGATCCGTTCCCGGGCAAACCGGATAGAACCCCATCACCGAGAAAAGATACCATGCAGACATCTGTCCGCAATCATCATTACCACCCAAACCGTTGATATCGTTCTTATACATTTTGTTCAGGATTTCACGCAGCCAGTACTGGGTCTTCCATGGTTCGGAGGTCCAGGCATAGAGATAAGGGACATGGTGGCTCGGTTCATTGCCATGCACATACCCGCCAACCAGACATTCTGCCGTGATATCCTCGTTATGCTCGTAATATTTCTCCGGTAGATGCATGGAGAACAGTTTATCCAGTTTATCGACAAACGTCTTTTCTCCTCCCATCAGGTCCATCATCCCAAACACGTCATGCGGCACGTGAAAAGAGAAGTTCCAGGAATTCCCTTCAATAAAGCCCTCGCCATAGGTCTGCAATACATCGAAATCTTTCTTGAATGAACCGTCGCTATAACGGGGACGGGCAAAGCCAATCGTAGTATCATAGATATTACGGTAATTCAAGGCACGCTTCCGATAGGTTTCTGCAATATCCTTTTTACCGGATTTCAAGGCAGTCTGATAGATAGTCCAGTCATCATAGGCATATTCCAATGTAGAGGAAGCGGCTGTACCACTCTTATCCAATGGGATATAACCCAGCTTCATGTAATCCGATATTCCCTCATAATAAGGTACGGTAGAAGTACTTACCATGGCAGCCAAAACCTCATCAACATTGGAAAAGACTCCTTTAGTAATGGCATCCGCCAACACTGATACAGCATGATATCCGCTCATACACCAGTTCTCATTCCCCATCATACTCCAGACAGGCAGCATTCCGTGCACACTCTGCTGTTCATGCTTTATCATGGATTCCACCATATCCGAATTTCGTTCAGGTTTTACCAAATTCAGAAACGGATGTTCTGCGCGGTATGTATCCCAGAGCGAGAATATGGTATAATTGGTGAAGCCTTTCGCCTGATGAATATTATGATCCAGACCGCGATAAGCTCCATCCACATCCATATAGACAGACGGATTAATCATCGTATGATAAAGTGAAGTGTAAAGCATTACTTTCTGATCAGCAGTTCCTTCCACTTCAAAATGATCCAGTTCATTATTCCAGTCTGTACGGGCTGCTTCAGCCAGCTGTTCAAAGCTCTTTCCGGAAGCTTCGGCGCGCAGATTCTTAACAGCTCCCTCGGTGCTGACAGCAGAGAGTGCTACTTTCACAACCAGTTCCGGTTCTTGGGCTGTATCGAAATTGAAATAGGCTACAATCTTACGGCCCGTAATCTCCGGGAAGTTCTTGTCCATATTGAAGCGACGCCAAAAGCCATTGTAAAGCACCTTTTCTTTATCCTTATAGCCATAGTCTCTGACAGGTTGCGACAAAGAAATAGCGAAATAAGTATAGTTGGTTCTCGCCCATCCATTTGTGATGCGATAGCCTGTCAATAACGTGTCATTCTCCACCCGCAAGTTGGCCCAGAGCACTTTGCCGTCGTAGTTATAAATGCCATGAACCAGGTCAAGGATAAGATGACCGTCTTTTCCTTTAGGGAAAGTGTATTTATGAACTCCTACCCGTTGCGTTGCTGTCAGCTGTGCCTTTATGCCATAATCATCCAGCATCACTTCATAATATCCGGGAGTTGCCTTTTCCGTAGCATGGCTGAAACGGGAACGATAACCCTCATCCGGATGATCCGCCCTGCCGGGACTCAATTTCAGTGCACCGGTAGCAGGCATCAACAAAATATCACCCAAGTCCGAATGTCCCGTCCCGCTAAGATGCGTATGACTGAAGCCGACAATCGTCTTGTCCCGATACTGATAACCGGCACAATATTCATAAGCGTTCTTCTGATAAGCCCCATTTATGTTATGTGGAATTGTGTCTGTGTCCGGACTTAACTGTATACATCCGAAAGGGGTGCAGGCACCCGGAAAGGTATGTCCCATACCGTTCGTTCCGATGATCGGGTTCACATAATCTACCGGCTGTTGAGCCGTGGCGGACGACATTGCAACCGCCGCCACAGCCATTATCCCTATTGTCTTCTTTATACCGTACATATATCTATTTACTTTTTATCACGAGAGAAAGAATATGGATAGTCAGTTTCATTCACACCTCTTCCCTTATTGGGTTTATTATCCATATCAAACAGCAATCGCCCTCCTTTCAATAAATCAAAATGATTCAGATAATTCTTCGTATAGTTCTTTCCATTATAGTTCAAGGAACGGATATAACGGTTCTCATCACTATTTTTAGGAGCAGAAATTTCAAGCTTCCTGCCATTCTCCAGGGTAATGGTTGCTTTCCTGAAATAAGGAGCTCCCATCACATATTCATTGCTACCCGGACATACCGGATAAAAGCCCAGCGCTGTAAACACATACCAGGCGGAAGTCTGGCCGTTATCCTCGTCACCACAATATCCATCCGGAGTGGCAAAGTACAAGCGGGTCATTGCCTCACGCAGCCAGTATTGTGCTTTCCAAGGTTCGCCGGCATAATTATACAGGTAAATCATGTGCTGGATCGGTTGATTGCCATGTGCATAATTGCCCATGTTAGCTATTTCCATCTCGCGGATCTCATGGATTACTCCACCGTAATAACTATCATCAAATACCGGAGGAAGATTGAATACCGAATCAAGCATGCTCACAAACATTTTCTTACCGCCCATCAGATCGATGAGTCCCTGCGGATCGTGGAAGACAGACCAGGTATAATGCCAGCTGTTTCCTTCGGTAAAGGCGTCTCCCCACTTAAACGGATTGAAAGGTGTCTGGAAAGTTCCGTCGGAATTTTTGCCGCGCATCAGTTTCGTTTCCGGGTCAAACAAGTTGCGGTAGTTCTGGCTTCTCTTCTTATAGAGCTCCAGTTCTTCTGCCGGGCGTCCCAACTTCTCGCCCATGCGGTAGATACACCAGTCATCGTATGCATACTCCAATGTACGTGCGGCACTCTCATTGATTTTCACATCATAAGGCACATATCCCAGTTTATTGTAATACTCATATCCGCGGCGTCCGGTAGTCGAAACCCGTGGATGCACGCTATTGGCACCGGTCAATAGTCCTTCATACATTTTTTCAGCATCCGCCTTAGTGATATTCTTCATGAAAGCGTCCGCCACTACCGAAGCAGAGTTATTGCCGACCATACATCCTCTGTGTCCCGGACTTGCCCATTCGGGGAAGAAGCCACTTTCAAGATAAGTATTGAGTAATCCCTCCTGCATTTTTTCGCCCATGGAAGGATATACCAGATTGACAAACGGGAACAAACAACGGAAGGTATCCCAGAATCCGGTATCAGTAAACATATAGCCCGAGCGAACTTCACCATTGTAAGGGCTGTAATGCACTGTTTCTCCCTTGGCATTCACCTCATGGAACATACGGGGGAAAAGTACGGAGCGATACAGGCAGGAATAAAATGTACGCATACGGTTCTCATCATTGTCCTCTATCCTGATACGTCCCAACACATCGTTCCAAGCCTTACGTCCTGCATCTTTTGTCTGTTCAAATGTTTTTTTACCGATCTCTTTCAGGTTGAGTTCCGCCTGTTCCGGACTTATGAAAGAAGAAGCGACTCTGGCATGTACCTGTTCACCTTTCTTCGTTGCAAAACCGATAGCCGCTCCTACATGATTGGATTGTAATTCCAGGTGTTTTTCTACCAGATGGTAATCTGCCCATACTTTATTGAAGGTGAAAGGTTTGTCAAACTCTATCACGAAATAGTTCTTAAAATTTTGGGGTACGCCCCCACTGTTGCGTGTGGTATATCCGATGATCTTATTTTCTTCGGGAATCACTTTGATATACGAGCCACGATCAAAAGCATCTATGACCACATAGGCATCTTTCGTTTCGGGAAAAGTAAAACGGAAATAGGCACAACGTTCGGTCGGAGCAATTTCTGTTGTCAGATTATATTCTGACAGATATACACTGTAATAATAAGGAGTTGCCTTCTCTGCCTTATGAGAGAACCAACAGGCACGCTGTTCCTGGTCTATTTTTAATTGCCCGGTCATTGGCATGATTGAAAACTGACCGTAATCATTGATCCAGGGACTGGGCTGGTGGGTTTGCTTGAAGCCACGGATTTTATCCGAAGCGTAAGTATAGGTCCAGCCATCACCCATTTTCCCAGTCTGCGGCATCCAGAAATTCATACCCCACGGTAAGGCGATGGCGGGATAGGTATTTCCATTGGATAACGAGATTTTAGAGTCAGTCCCCATCAGGGGATTGACATAGTCTACTGGTTCTTTTTGAGCAAAAAGGAGAGAAGTACCCAATAATAGGGCAGTCCCAAGAGACAATAGGTTCTTTTTATTCATGGTTAGCGAATTAAGCTATTATAATTGGTGAATATATTTATTTCGTCGTTTCTGCCAGCAAAGTTAGGTATTCTTTAGCTAAAACTATCATGATAAAATGATTTGTCGGGAACAGAAAGTACAAGCAAGAAAGAAAAGTTGTACTTCTTACTTTCTTGCTTGATTCAAAAAATAGTTATTTCATTTTATATCTTCATTCTGAACCATTCATCGGAGACCGGACTGATCACATAAAGATATGAATCTGAATCTTCATACATCCAAACACCCTTATCCGAAAAACAGAAATCCAAGAAGGAACTATAAACCGGGATTGACCGTACAACTCCTGCATCATCACCATAGCTTCCAAGAATGTAATTAATTCCTGTATTTTCAAGATAGACACAACCGGTCGCGTCATTGGCTGTAGCATTTATTACAAAACCTACATAATGCCATTTACCAGCACCAGTCTCTCCCGGACAAACTATAATATTCCTTGGAGAACGGTCATCAAATTCTATTTGTGTAAGCAATCCAGTCAATTTATCACAAATATTATCTCTATCAACAATATGTGTTTTCCAAGAACTTGTATATGTTTTCAACATATCAGAGCTTTTATTCAAATCCACCTTAAAGGCCGGATTATCCGTGCTCAAATCTCCTGTATCATATTTATAATATAGTGCTCCAACAGCCACACCATTCACAGTCAAACCATCAATACTTAATGTAGCCTTCTCATCATTGGTAGTATTAATTGTCATAGCATATTCCGTATGCTTCAATATTTTGCCATCCAACAATGAGATTTTAATCTTCCAATTATCATCGTCATCACAAGACATCGCATAATGTGCTGCAAACTGATTGGTTGATGCATTACGAAGTAATCCATTACTCAAGTCCGTCTTAAGTATTTCCATAGATTGAGCTTTATTGTAAGCAATAATAGCCAGCCGTTTTCTCTCCTTCGCTTGTTGCAGTTCTACAGTAGTTACCGAATTCAGAATCATCGTTTTGCCATTCACTTGGCCCGTTGCAACAATCTGTGAATCAGAATACCCCGTAATAACAAATGTATTTTCCTGATTTTCTCCCAAATATTGTAACATACCTCCATTCTGCAACGTAAGCAGAACAACCTTTTCACCTTCAAAATCCAAAGAATAATCAGTTCCAACTGCATTCTTCAACAAACTTTCATCAGAATCCGAAGTCACTGCTCCGTCCTCACTAAACTGGAAATAGAAAGTAACTCCTTCATAGGCCATTTTCCATCCTCCTGCCGTACATAACAAATCTTTCACTTCCGAAGGACGCAGGCGGTCTTCACTCATATTACCTTCGTTCTCCCAGTCTTTCCAAGGTTCCGTCATGCCGCAACTATAAAGAGCAAAGCAGCACAACGACAACATTATATAAGTCAATTTCTTCATGATATTCTTCTTTTAAGATTTGAAATTAAAAATTAGGGATATATCCTCCCAAGTCCGGTCCCACCCCATAGTTTTTGGCTGCTCCCGGGGCACAAATACGCAAGTCAATCATCGGTGGAATCCGGTTATCATTTTTCACTTTCATCACACCGTCAGTAGTGCCTCCCCAAGGATTACGCATCTTGAATAGATGAGAGTCATCGTCCGGCAAAATGAAGGTAAACGCATGTCCACTGGTCGTCTGCCAGTTTTCATCCACTTGTTCACCACTTCTTGTGAAACCACCAATAACCAAACGACCTTGTTTAAGTGATACTTCTACAGCACGTTGCAAGTCTTCAGCAATTAATGCACCTGCACCAAAACCTACACTTTCTCCATCGCCGGTAAAGATGGCAGATACATATTCCGTACCGATACCTCCGACATTAGAACTACCCAGATAAACCTGACGCCACTTCATCATCGCCTTTTCAAGGATCGTAGCCCATGTAACCTCCTTGTTTCTGCCACCTAATGCACCTAAATCACCACTATTACCGATAAAATAATCTCCACTTACACCTACCGGTATTTGCTTTCCTGTCGGATCATACATAGTAACCGTGTATGTTTTGTCTTTATTATCCTTAATAATGTGTTTAATGAAACGGGGATAAAGATAAGCCATCGAAGCAAAAACAGCACACGCGCAACAGTCACCCACCCAACGCTGATTTACATCCGATAAGGCAGGACTTCCATTCGGATAAAGCGATACTACATTGAACGTATTCCAAGCCATCTTCGTTCCGTTGTCTCCAAATGGTTCCGGCTCTTCCGTAGGATCAGCAAGCCATTTCAAATCCGCTGCCGTAGCCTCCAAATCATTCTCATGCTGTTTACCCATTGGAGTAATAGCACTAAACGTACTGGAGCCTTTGCTGGCAATCAGGTCATTGATATTCTCTGTATAAGAACGCATAGCCACCAACTTCCATTCGGCTATCTGTGTAGCAGTACCACCATTATTTGCTTCAACAGAAAGCTGGTAATAACGATAGGAAGTTGCATTATCTACCTCATAGTTCTTTTCTTCTTTTCTTGCTGCAAAAATTTGATTAGTCTGTGCATCCAGCTTCGTCCACGTTGCATTGTCATTCGAACCGTAAAGTGTCCATGCTTTCGGATCCATTTCGGGTGTGTCGGCAGCAGATGTCAGGGAATATGCAGTCACGGCCTTGCTACTGTTTCCATTCCAAGTGATATGGAAACTGTTGTGATAAGTGACATACTTCGTATCGGCATTATCATCTACCAGATTCTTAATCTCCGAACCGGCAGGAGCATCCGCATATTCGGCTATAATTGTACCACTAGACGGCATATTCGTATTTCCCGAACCAAGCACATAAGAAGCCGGAGCGTTTCCGTTCGGATCTTCTCCTCCATTGCCCCCTTCATCGTCGTCGGATGAACAGCCTGCAAAACAGACAGGAATAAAAAGAACAAAGAGAAAAAAGAATTTCTTCACTACGTTCGTATCGTTAAATCTTATTTGAGGTATCTTCATTGTTTTCTTCTCATTAAATTCTAAAATTATTCATAGGTTGGCAAACGGAGTATATTACTCCGTTGTCCATCCAAGATTTTGTACCATTTTCGGGTTACGACGCACGTCTTCGTCCGGAATCGGGAAGAGATAATGTTTAGGTAAGAATGTACGTGTCTCCACCACTACTTTTTCGAAGAATGCAGGAGCATCCGAACGGAATGCCATACCATGAATTGCTCCACCTTCACCTCCTCTGTGATAGTTAGGATAAATCCAGTCATCACCCACAGCCATATTAGCCACTTTCCAACGACGTACATCAAAGAAATGATTCCATTCAAACATCAGTTCAATCAGACGTTCACGGCGGATACGTTTATCTACTTCATCACGTGTGTCTTCATAAGGAATACATGCAAATCCGTTATCGTCAGTTGTACCTGCCACACCATACCCCGGAATACCGGCACGGGCACGTATCTTATTCACATATTTAATGGCCTCATCACGTTGGTCACATGCGCTCAACGTCTCAGCATACCCCAAATACATATCGGCCAGACGAAGCAAAGTGGCACAATGCCTGTTAGCTCCACTACGTCCTTCTTTCGGTGCCATCTTACGCATACCATAACCGGTGTAAGGCGCATCCCAGTTAGCATTTGCATAGCCTGAATTACCGTTAAAAGTCAACTCTGTCGTCACCTCTCCACGTGGAGTATCTGTCTTCAACCAAGTAGAGCCGTTAAACGTGATATTTGCATAGAAACGCGGCTCACGATCAGCCCATTGTTTCAACGTTTTATTTGAATTGGCTTTGAAATAAGTTCTGGTACTGACTACAGCATCTTTATAATCCGTAGACCAACCCAGATGCACATTGGAAGGTACCCCTTCATACTCCTCGTAGTTCTCATCGTCTACAATTCTACGACCATCTTTCATAAAGTACAAGTCTACCATTTCTTGAGGCACACCAAATCCCAAACCACCTCTCAAAGCACCATTGTTATCATCATATCCTTTATGATAAGGGGTAGTTTCATAAGCACGATAATCATGATCTGCCAACCGGATAAAGATCTGTTCCTTGTTCTCGGCACCATAAAGTACTCCCGATGTTGCTTTTCTATAAGACTCATAGAAATCGATCTTTCCATCTGAAGTCTTTTCCGTATACAAAGAGAAGATGTTTCCATATTCATCGAAAAATGCCTTATACGCGTCACGTGCAGTTTCCCACTTCACCTTTTCCTGTGATTTATCTTGCGGGAAAAGCTGTTTGCCACTTTCCGGGTTAACGATACCGGCATAGTCTGTATTGCAATTAAACAACGGACTCGCTGCATATAACAACATTTTTGCTTTAAAAGCTTTACAAGCAGCTCTATCTATACGTCCCAAATTAGAGCCATCATATCTGTCAGGAAGATCATTTGCCGCATCATCAAATTCCTTTACCATGAAATCCACACACTCGTCTACCGAATTACGTTCCTTCAACAGTTCACTTGTTGAAATATCCAATGGTATAGGCTCTTCTCCCAAAATCACAAACGGACCATAAGAGCGGAAAATCATGAAATAATAGAAAGCACGCAACGCTCTGGCTTGCGCCTTCCATTGTTTACGTTGTGCAGCCGAAGCTTCCAGACAACGATCTACGTTCATTATAAACGTACTGGCACGAGAAATACCTTTGTAGTACTCGATGTACCAGAAGTTAATCCATGAAGAACCGGCATAGGTAGCTCCTGAAGCCCACTCGCTACCATTATTTCCGTCCCATGAAAGCTTGCATTCTAACGAGCCGGTCGTCCAAATTCCAGACATGGTGTTTCTTGCACTACGTTCAAGTGTTTCGTCGGGCACATAGTTATACACATTGTTCAAAAACTGTTCCGTTTTCGAGCGATTGGTAAACGTATCCTCCAAATCATATTGCTGACCAGGGATTGCATCAAAAAAGTCATTGCACGAACTAAGTCCGACTGCCAAAGACAGTGCCAAAGTTCCTATCTTAAATATATTTTTCATATCCTTGCTAACTAATTATTATTTAAAAACTCACATTCACACCCACTGAATATGTGCGTACATTCGGATAAGATGTACCATTATTGGTATTCAATTCCGGATCCCACATCTTAAACTTAGAGAATGTCAGCAAATTAGTTCCCATCACATAAATACGCGCACTCTTCAAGAATGACCGGTTAATCAATTTCTTAGGAAGTTGGTAAGCGATTGTCAACTGTTTCAGACGCAGGAAGCTGACATCTTTCTGCCACCATGTACTGGTTTTCATATTATTCTGATTAGCATTGTTTCCATGATGCAGACGCGGATAAAATACATCCTGATTGGTCGGATCGTCAGCAGACCATCTGTCGGTAATGTTTGCAAACAAGTTGGTAATACCCGAACCATCGTTAAAAGGATAAATGGCGTTGCCGCTCAAACAGCGATCCACCTTGGCATTTCCGGCAAAGAGTGCACCAATAGAGAAATCACCCAGTTGTAAGTCTGCACCAAAGCCGTAATAAATTTTAGGCACATCCCCTTGTCCTATCAAGCATTGGTCGTAATCGTCAATCACTCCATCACCGTTTAAATCTTTATATTTAATATCACCCACTTTCGAAATCTGTCCCGGATGTCCTTCACCAAACTGCTTGGCATGATCCATAATTTCTTCTTCGCTGGTAAATAATCCTTCAGCAATCCATCCCCAACGTCCGTTTACGTTTGTTCCTCTCTTTTCCATCCATGGATATTGTACGCGAGGATCGTCGTTCTCTATGATTTTATCTTCATTCCATGAGAAATTTCCGCGAACAGTCAGGAAACATTGTTTGCCGAGTTGTTGGGTATATTCTAATGTAGCTTCAAATCCTTTATTGTCTACTACACCCAGATTGGCATAAGGCATTTCTACAAATCCTGAATAATCAGGAATAACACGCCGGGTAATAAAAATGTCCTTACGATGTTCTTTAAAGACATCAAATGTCAATGAAAGATTGTCTTTGAAGAATTTTAAATCAACACCCAAATCTTGTTTACGGGAAGTAGACCAACCTACATTGGCTCCATATTTACTGAATCCCCAACCACCAACACCATTATTCTGATCGCCAAAACGATAACCATCTACACTAGCCATCTGATCGAGGTACATAAAACGACGTCCTGTTACAGCATCCGTACCAACCAAACCATCCGTATAGCGCACCTTAAAGTAAGAAACAACATCTTGCAAAGGTGTCCACCAAGATTCGTTGGAAACAGCCCAACCAATACCGAATGCAGGGAAGAAACCGAAACGTTTGTCGGGGCTGAAATTCTCGGAACCATTGTATCCGGCATTTGCTTCGAAGAAGTAGCGGTCATTCCAAGAATAAGTGACACGGGCAGCCAACCCTTGTTGTTTATAAGGTAAAGAGCCTACCAAATTATCGGAACTTGAACGATAAATTTTCTGATTATATAGCAAGAGTCCGCCTATACGATGCAAACCGAAAGAACGGTCATAATTTAATGAAGCCTCAAAATAGGTGCTTCTGGAATCAGATGCACTTTGGTCGAAGGCCAAATCTTTATGTCCTGTATATGTCAATGCATAACGATAGTCACCGTTTTCATCAAACACATCGTCATTCCATAAGCCGTTTTCATCTTTGGTTCCGGCAAAGTTATATGTATCTTCACGCTTGTTATATTTCAAGTCACGACTATTATGTACGTCGAAAGCTAACATTGCAGAAACAGAAAAACCTTTACTCCATTTCCAGAAACCAAGATCTTGTGTCAAACGAATATTGGAGTTCAGCTGATTTCTTGCCTCATTTTTGTATCCCCGACGAATCAAATCAGCATATGGATTACGAAGATCACCATTGGTAGAGATACCCGGCACAGAACCATCAGGCATCATCAACGGCAAATACACCGGATTGATTTCCATAGCTGACGCAAACAAGTCGCTGGTAGACTGTTGAGGATAATTACCCATTGAAAGGAAACCGTTGAAACCCAAATCGATAGTAGTTGTTTCCGTTGGCTTCAGATTCAAGTTAGCTGTATAATTGTAGCGGTCGTAGCGGATATTCGCATCGTAATTTTCCATTTCAGCAGTACGAGTCAGACCTTTTTCATTATAATAGCTTAATGAAACGTAGTAAGTGGCATTAGGCACACCACCACGTACACTGACATTTACACGGCGATTGTGTCCCCAGTCATTAAACAATTCGTCCATCCAGTTCACATTCGGATACAGATAAGGATTGAACATCAGCGGGTTATCATTCGGTAGTAATCCGTGAGCCTTCTTTGTTGCCTCAATGTATTGTGGAGAATATAGCATACTACCTTTAGTATCCATATAAGCTTCGTTGGCAGCATCCATATAGGTAAAAGCATCTGCCATTTCCGGTTTCTTGGTCAATGTCACAAAACCTTCATAATAATCAACAGAGAACTGCGGCTTACCAACTTTACCCGGCTTAGTCTTGATCAAAATTACACCATTAGCACCACGCACTCCATACACGGCTGTAGCCGAAGCATCTTTTAATACAGTGAATGATTCGATGTCTTCAGGATCGATATTGTTAAAACTACGCTCCACACCATCCACCAATACCAGTGGTTTAGAGTTCTGGCCTGCCAGTGTAGAAATACCACGAATCCAAAGGTCCGAATCATCGTGTCCCGGCTCTCCTGTACGTTGTACAGCTACTACACCCGGCAAACGGCCGGCAATGGCAGAAGATAAATTAGCTGTCGGCATCTTTATATCCTCTATCTTCATTGAAGACTGTGCTCCAACTACTGATACCTTACGCTGATGTCCATAAGCCACTACTACTACCTCATCCAAAGAAGACACATCTTCTACTAAAATTACATCAAGCACTTTCTGCTTGGCAACCTTTACTTCTTGAGGCTTATATCCTATATAAGAAACCACCAGAATAGGATTTTTAGAAGATAACTTGAGATTATACTGCCCATTGGTATCGGTAATAGTACCATTGGTAGTACCTTTTTCCTGAACACTCACTCCTATGAGCAACTCTCCTTTTTCGTCAGAGACACGTCCTGTAACCGAAGTGCCCTGTGCACACACCGTTGTACTAAACGCTATTAAAATTGCCAATAGCCACAACGACTTCGTGTGATGTTTTTCCATTCCAAACAAATTCATGTTACTTGTTTTTTTGATTAATAATAAGGTTATCAAACATGTTTAATTTCTTGTTAACGGAAGCAAATTAAACCCGTTTCCAGTTATTATTAATCCTCTGTAGTGACAAAAAACAGACAAAAATCAGTTGGTAGACAAGGACACAACAAGTGCAATGAGAGCACATTATATAATACTATAAATCAAGGAGTTTACATACAAACAGTACAACGAGAGCACAACACAAAGTACAAGTAAGAATTATATATTTTTTTGCTGTTCACGATAATCCTTAGGTGTCATGCCGTATTTCCGGGCAAACTCTTTATAAAAATAAGAGCGGCTGGCGATCCCCACATCAGCAATTACGTCTTGAATAGAAATATCTTCCTCTCTCAAAAGACGTGCTGCTTTCTCCATTCGATAATTTTTAATCAAATCGCCGGGAGCAATGGAAGAGATTTCTTTAAATTTTCGATAAAACTGGCGTGGACTCATTGCCATGCGATCGGCTATCAATGTCGACCCCAATTCTTCCTCTGCAAGATTCTGTTCAATCACTTGCAACAACTTACGAACAAAATCCGCCTGCTCTGTCGTGGTACAAACGATTTGTCCCGCCAGTTCACCCAGATCTTCCAAATAGATCTGTTTGGCTTCCCGCTTACCATAGATAGCTTTATGAACATCTTCCTTCAAGAATAGAATATCATAGGGCAGCACGATATAGGAATCAGACCATTTAATCAGTTCACGTTGAATAGATGAACTCGCCTTCCATGTCAACAAAGGAATAAAGGCGGTCTTCGACAGTACAGAACGATTCTTACCCACATACTCCATAAATGTACTCTCCTCTTTTGTATACATAGCCATATCGACTAAAAAAACAGCAGGAGCCGAATTGCGAATTTCATCAAATGCGACCTGTACACTTTTCACCGAACGTATCGAATATTCTTCAGAAAGTAATCCCGTTATTAACCAGACCATCTCTTCACGATCTTCCAATAGAAGAATAGTCTTTTTATCATTCGACTGGCCTCCAATTAATATAGCAGGTTCAAAGGTAAACATCAGGCGATGTCCGCCATCTTCAGATTCTACATAATGGATAGCTGTATGAAGTTGTTCTAAGGCTGATTGCACAAAGCACAGCATTAATTGAATACTAAAAGACTCGTCGACATCTTTTTTATCATATACAAGACAGGAAGTTCCGGTCAGTTGATCCCGTAACTCTTTGAGCATATCTTCCTCACCGGACATAACCAGCAACATCTTGTTATCTTCTTCTTGTGCACTCACCACAACTTCAGAAGAGTTTTTTTGACAAACATACCGGTAACAATAATATAGGATGCAACGCAAAGCATTTTTATAAACAGGGAAGATAAGGCTTTCGGGAATAGAAGATAGTACCGAAGTAATATTTACACCTTCTGCTTTCAGTGCACGAAGTACTTCTACAGACAGCTCTTGCATACACATACGAGCAGACAAAACAAAAGTGATAGGATAAAAATGCTTCAGTTTTTCTGAATAGAGAGTCTCCGGACGGAAAAGAGCATTCATCGCAGTTTCACGTATTAATTCTACCTGTTCACAACGTTGATTATAAGAAACATTTTCTGCACGCAACTGATCGCAAGCATGATAAATGAGAGTGAAACGATCTAATAAATCACGATTATAACTACCACTTTCCGATACCTCTTTATTACTTTCCGTAGTAAGTAGCCGGTTCAGTATTTGCTCGTGAAGAATATACTTGCGAAGTAAATGAAGCAAATAGATCACAAAGAGTAGCCCTAACAAAATGTAAAAGACATAAGCCCACATCGACTGATACCAAGGTGGAAGAATATGTATGGGAATAGAAAAGAGTTTATATTCCGTATCGAAAACATCTTTCTTATAGCGGACTTTAAAAATGTAATCCCCTGAAGGTACCCCGGTGTAGGATGCCTCATTAAGACTACTAAATGAAGTCCACTGTTTATCATACCCTTCCAGGATAAAAGAATACTCTACTTCTTCTCCGGTCAAATAATCAGGAACAGCAAAAGAAAGAGAGAAAGAGACTACTGCCCCTTCCAGTTGCAAGCTTTTTCCATCGGCTGCATAATAATCCCCTAAATTTACTGCCGTTCGTCCGATCCATAATCGACGTAGCAGAATGTCCGGATTGAATTCCGGAGCAGCTGCCACCTTACGGTCCAAATACAACAATCCATCAACTCCTCCAAAGAAAAGACTACCCGTATATGGACATTGGTAATAAGCATCATCACTGAACTCCCCTATCTGTACACCGGCACTGTAATAATAATCATGTGACGAGCCATTTTGAGGATTATATTTGATAAGCCCACGATTAGTTCCTAACCATAGAAAACCATTACCATCCTCCAATACACCGTGTATCATATCATTAAGCAACCCTTGTTCCCTACCGATATAAGCAGCTTCTATCTTCTTCTCATGAAAGGTGAGGCAGACTAAACCGGAAGTAGTTCCTACGTACATTTTACCGTCTTGGGTACGATACAAACTCAATATATCATCCACTGACTTGCGGAGCATCTCTTTCAGAGAAATAACCTGATATTCTTCCGTTCGCTTATCAAAACGCACAAGTCCTTTTTCACGGCTTCCCAACCATAAGATAGAATCACCTTCCGCCAACATGGGATAAAACATCGTGATCTCCTGTTGCTCATGAAAAAAACGATATCGTTTCTGTCGACGAATACTAATCTGCCCTGCTTTTTTCTCAAGCACCATCTTATAGAAACCGACTCCTGCAGTTACAGCATATAATATGCTATCACTTTCTTCATAAATATCATGTATTTCAATAGCAGGTTGGCCACCGGAAGAATATTCCACCGGATGCACAGCATCATCCCTGAACGAATAATAGAACAAACCCGGATCTCCCGCCCCAATCCAGAAACCATCCATATAACGACTCTGAACCAGCTTATAGGCATGAAACTCTTGATTCCATTTTATATATGATGATACCACTTGCTTTTTGCCGGGGGAATAAACCGTAGCTCCCAGAGGAGTGTTTCTCGTTGCCTGATGGTAATCAGGCACATGCAAAAGCCCATCTCCTTTTGTTCCAAACCATAGTCCTCCGTATTTATCAGTCATTACCGAACGTACCTGCCTGCTCAAATTGGCCGACATACGGTTGAGCATCAAATTCGTAGCTATCGAATATTTCTTAGCATACATCACCGCCCCTTGTCCGTCCGACGCAATCCAAAGTAGTCCTTGGCGCGGTTCCCGGTAAATCCCATAGATACGGATATTACGATTAACCACCTCTTCTTCATACTTCTTGGAGGTACGCAACCGAATCAGTCCATTGGCACGAAATCCAATAACAATATCTTCATAAAAGGGAACGATTCCCTTTATCACCCCATATTTTTGCACTAGCGATGAAAGGTTACGGATATAAATTTTAGACTTACGGGAGATATCATACATATACAAATCCTTGTCGCAATCTATAAAGCAAAAAATACCGTTCTGATAGAATATATCTTCAATGGCTTTCGAATGAAACTTGTTTGTTGAGACAGACAACTTTACTGATAGGCTATCCACATCAAAAGCATTCAAAGAATAATTCTGAATCTGTCCTGTATAAAGAGGAAACAGCCAAAGAACTCCATCATCAGTCACAAATGCACGCTGTTCCATATTATCCATAGGTAAAGCTGAAGTCTGTGTCCGGATAAAACTTTGATGCTTCGTATTATAATAGTAAATCCCATCGCCGGCAAGAATCCATGTATTTCCCTGATTATTGGAATGGACATAATAATCACCTGAAAAATCGTAGTTACCTACCACCTGTCTTGTCTTTTGTGAAAAGCGATTTACCCCTAAATGAGTAGAAATCCATAAACAGCTGCTATCAGCCTGCGAAATAGAATGGATTACGTTGTTACTTAACGTTTTGCTTTCAGAAAAATCAGAACGAAACACCTCCATCGTCTTTCCATCCCAACAGTTCACCCCATCATACGTGCCAAACCACATCAGTCCTACATTATCTTGAAAAAGACAAAGTACTGCACTATTGGATAGCCCCTGCTGATAGTCTACTTTCGAGAAGAAATAAGTATCATTATCAGCTACAGCAGCCAATGAACTCATCATTATAAATAATGCAATCAGCTTTATTTTCATGTCGTACGTTTATCAATAAGCTGTTCAAAACCTGTTAGGTCTCTTGCTGATATTGTTACGGACATTAGCAACATTACTGATAAAATTGGTACCGTTCGCATGTTTTTTGATTTGTTAAATTCTTCCTAGTCCCACCAGAAGTATATACACAAAAGAAGCGTGAGACCGCTAAACTTATATCCAAGTGCAGGTTCTGGACTACCTCTGTGTTGAATATAAGCAAAAACAGCTCACGCCCTTGACTGTATATCAGCACCTAAGTGCAGCATACAAACCAAAGGGAGAACGTTTTGTTTATTTCCTCAACACAGCTCGAATTGTCCAGATTCGCACTTGAGAAAAAGCACTAAACGCTTCCTTATAATAAAGACGTCCCAAAGGACAGTACAAATATACTACAATTTTCCTTTAATTATCCTTTTCATATATCAAATCTACATATATAAACCATTTATTTATCATTGATATAAGAGCTATAAAGCTTTGTATATCAATCAAGACTCTTGTGTCATATTTATTGTAACGAAGAAAAGAAGTAAGCTATATTGACCACTGTTTTCTCAATACCGCTTACTTCTCATGTAATCTATTAATAGAAAAGTTGCTCTTGATTAAGTTCAAACTTTCTTTTTATTAACAGTAAAGTTGCTTTTCATCCGTTCCAATCTATAAATGCAACCTTCATTTATAAAAACAAAGGTTCCGTTTTTAAAAACAAAGCTTGCATTTATAAAAATGAAGCTTGCATTTTAAGTTTGTAAATAATAAAAGAGAAGTTTACTATTGGACAAAAGGAAGTTTAGACTTAATCAAAAGAAACTTTATTATTAATACTCAAGAAAGAGAATAACTATCATTCAGTTGGACATCATCCTAATAAAAAAAGTCTCGTATATCATGTGAGACAGCTCATTCAGCTATCTTTATGATATACGAGACTCTAATGTTATAAACAAGATCCTATTCTACAGGATATTATTTTGCTAATTCATTAATTACATCCATAATTTTCTGACCGATTTCTTCGGCAGCTTCCATGGTAGATGCTTCGCTATATACGCGGATGATCGGCTCTGTATTACTTTTACGCAAATGTACCCATTTATCGGCAAAGTCAATCTTCACACCATCGATATCGTTGATTTCTTCATTCTTATAGATTTCCTTTACTTTTGCAAGGATAGCATCTACATCGATCTCCGGAGTCAGGTCGACACGGTTCTTAGCTATGAAGTAAGGAGGATAAGTGGCACGAAGCTCGCTAACTTTCTTTCCTTCATGAGCCAGATGGCTAAGGAATAAAGCAATACCTACCAATGCATCACGACCATAGTGGCTGGCAGGATAGATCACTCCACCATTTCCTTCACCACCGATAACGGCATTGGTTGCTTTCATCTTCGTTACAACGTTTACTTCGCCTACTGCAGAAGCACTGTATTCCATACCATATTTACGGGTTACGTCACGCAGGGCACGGGTAGAGCTCAAATTGGAAACTGTATTACCCGGAGTATGTTTCAGCACATAGTCAGCCACAGTAACCAGTGTATATTCCTCACCGTACATTACACCATTTTCGCAGATCATTGCCAAACGGTCAACGTCCGGGTCTACAACGAATGCTACATCTGCTTTGCCCCCTTTCATCAGGTTCATGATGTCACCGAGGTTCTTTTCAAGCGGTTCAGGGTTGTGTTGGAAGTTTCCGGTAGGTTCACAATAGAGTTTTTCTACATGTTTCACACCCAAACGTTCAAGAAGTTCAGGGAGAATGATACCGCCTACAGAGTTCACACAGTCAATCGCTACACGGAAATTGGCTTTCTTGATAGCTTCTACATCTACCAAGTCGAGAGCCAATACACTGTCGATATGTTTCTGATTATAAGTCAGGTCTTTGCGGTAAGATCCCAGATGGTCGACATCGGCATAGTCAAATTCTTCAGCTTCAGCAATACGAAGTACTTCGTTACCTTCGGCTGCATTCAGAAATTCACCATGTTCATTCAGCAATTTCAGCGCGTTCCACTGTTTCGGGTTATGAGAAGCTGTCAGGATAATACCGCCACAGGCGCCTTCCATTGTTACAGCAAGTTCTGTGGTCGGGGTAGAAGCAAGATCAATGTCTACTACATCCCAGCCCATTCCCATCAATGTGCCGACTACTACGTTTTTTACCATTTCACCGGAAATGCGGGCATCACGTCCCACAACAATCTTATTACTCTTTGCCTTGCAGGTTCTACGAATCAAAGTAGCATAAGCCGAGGTGAATTTTACAATGTCAAGCGGGTTCAGTCCTTCTCCCGCTCCTCCGCCGATAGTTCCGCGGATTCCAGAGATAGATTTGATTAGAGTCATAGGTTCTCTACTTAAAGATTTGATTTATCTAAATGTTAGTGCTTTAGCTTTTTGCTTTCTCAAACTTCCGGATATCATAGAAATAAGGATTGACATATTGTTGTGCAAGTGTATGTCCCATCTTGGAAGGTATAATCAGACGTACATGTGCATTATTACGCAAATAAGGTAAGGCAATCAACCATCCGGATGGAATTGCAGTTCCATAACCATTACTATTCCATAATAAATCGTAATCCAAACTACCGGATAAAACGATTCCATAAACAGTAGACACGTTTTGCACATAACGGAATGTTAATGGAAACTTATAATAATCTGGAACATCCATCCATCTTTCCAAAGGAACATTGAAACATGTAGTATCTCCTGTCATCATATCCTGTTCTACATAGCGGGTACAAATGACATTATTGTTAGCAAAAGTATCTACCTCATTAATAACTTCAACTCCATTCTTATCCTCTTTTCCTCCACGATCTACGATCTGCATATATACGCCATTGGAGAAAGCAACGTATTCGTCATATCCATTCCCCGCTTCTTTAGAAGCTGTAATAGTATCCCGTTCAAACTCTTCCAGTGAAATGACACGGATATCATTATCTTTGATGAACTTATTCACCGCATTTTTCTCGTCTTCCAGCATTTCTGCATAAGTCTTCGAATTGTCGCATGCCTGGAACAGACTTCCGGCGGTTAACAAAGAGAGAAATAAAAATACAAGTTTCTTCATTATCTGTTATTTAGCTATATTCCGCACAAATGTATCTCAAAATCATTAAAAGTTGAAAGGGGGAAGTTGAAAGTTCGTATCTTTTAACCTTTCCATATTCACTTTTAACCTTCCATCTTTAGCTTTTCGCTGTTAGTAAAGGTTTATATTTCTCAAGCGCTTTCTCAAAGACCGCTTTTGCCTCTTCCATCGTTCCGAAAAATTCACCGCCCGAAGCATTCAAGTGGCCTCCTCCATGGAAGAATTCGGCAGCTAACTGATTGCATGGGAATGTTCCTACTGAACGAAGGGATATTTTAATCATCGGTTTCTCGGTATCTTCCCTCAAGAAGCAAGAGAAACAGACATTTTTAATGGAAAGGGGAATATTAACAAAGCCTTCGCTATCGCCTTTTATATAGTTGAATTTGCTTTGCTCTGCTTTTGTCAGGGTGATTAAAGCCGAATTAGATTCCGAATACACAGTCATGTTCGATAATACATATCCCATCAAACGTAAACGGCTCTCCGAATAGGTGTTGTACACCTTACGATAAATATCATCTTTATCGATTCCTTTAGAAAGGAGTTCACTAATGATAAAATAAATCTCCCGGTTGTTCGAGTTATAGGTGAACCCACCGGTATCTGTCATCATCCCTGTGTAAATACATTCTGCACCTTCCTTGGAGATATCACTGAAATATCCCATACGGCAGATGAGACGGAATATCAGTTCGGAAGTAGAGGATATTTTAGGATAAGACATTACTATCTTACAGAAATCTTCGGGATATAAATGATGATCGATCATTATTTTACGTGCCGGAGAAGCGGCCACAGCATCTGCCATATCGTCGATACGCTTCAGTGCATTGAAATCGAGGCAACAGATGACGTCTGCTTCGGCGATCAATTTATCTGCAAAGTCTTTGTAACGGTCATACAACAGGATATCCTTACTGCCCGGCATCCACCGCAGAAAATCGGGAAAAGCATTCGGCACAATTACGTTTACTGTTTTCTCTTGTGAATCTAAAAAATGATATAATCCCAGTGAAGAACCGATAGCATCGCCGTCAGGAGAAACATGAGATACAATTACTATTTTGTCAGCTCGTTCAAACCATTTGGTAAAATGGTCTATTTTGGCTTGTTCAATTACTTTCGTCAACATACTCTTATACTTTATCAAGGTGCAAATGTACGATAAATCTTTGTACTTAGAGCAAAAAGCGGACAGAACCTTCGTCGGATAGCGAGATAAACCGCAGACCGCATTGCTTGCATTCGCTTTCAAGGAGGTGTCTGCGGTATTCCGAGAGAGATGCGTCCAATATGACGTAAGAGAAAGAAAAGATTCGGGTGAGCTCTTCCAGATGTCCGTCATACCCTTTGCATAAGTAAAGATACTGAATATATAACGGAGAAACGGTGGTTTTGTTCCGCCAATGGTTATCATTTATTACACAAATATGACAGCCATGATAGGATATAATCTGCTGCTGACGGTTAAGTTCCATACACCGGCAATCGCCAGTTATTTCTTTGGGAGGCAGAAGGTGATGATGCTTCCAATAGTTGGCAGTCATGTGTTTCAGACGTTTTTCATTGGGGATAGTATCTACATAGTTTATCCAGGAACGTCCATCGCTCTCAATGCAATGTACTGCAGGGCAACCGCGCACGTTATAAAAGACCAGGCTTGTCCGGGGACGATCTAGCCAATATAATGTTGCATGATAAGTCCCCAGTAATAAGATAGAAAAAAGACAAATCAATAAATTCCGGTATCGACGGTTCATGAAATAATAGGTTAACAAAGAGCCAACGATATAGATACCCAATATTTCTGACTGATAAAGCCAGATTCCATCTATAGAAGCGTAAGGAAGCTGTTCCACCCATCGGACGAAGAAATTAAGTCCTTCCAATAGTTTCTTAACACCTTCGGCCACTACGATCTGAAGCCACGAAAGAGGAGTCAGAAGAAGCATAATGACAGCAGCATACAGGATAATCGTAATGAAAGGGATAACAACCAAGTTCGTCAATAGAAAATGCACAGGGAACCGGGAGAAATAAAACATGACAAGCGGAGCCGTTCCTATTTGTGCAGCAACAGACACACTTATCAGTCCCCAAATATATTTTCCTATTCTACCTTTCACCGTAATCAGATGATAGATTGGCTTTTGAATCAATAGGATGGAAGCAACAGCAAGGAAAGAGAGCTGGAAACCAACATCAAACAACCATGCCGGATTGCAGAATAACATCAACCATGCAGCTGCCGCCAATGTATTTAAAGATAGCGGTTGGCGACCAACCATATCTGCCATTGCTAAAATCGAAAACATACTGACCGAGCGTACTACCGAAGGAGAAAGTCCTGTGAAAAAGGCAAAAGCCCATAATAGGATAAGAAGAAGAACAGAACGTATAACTCTACCTATATTTCCTCTTCGGGCAATAGGTTTCAGTATGAAAAAGAGCAATGTATATAAAAGCCCGATATGCAAACCGGATAGAGCTAGAATATGACTTGCACCGGCCACCGAATAACTCTCACGAACCGAATCACTTAATTCCGTTTTGTCTCCTATGGTCAGTGCTGAAAGTACAGCCAGTTCATCGCCGGAAAACCCTAGTTTCTGATAAAGTGAAATCATCTTTCTTCGGCAAGAGCTGGCTATACTTTTGAGATCAAGGTTATTCATTCCGTCCTGTTTTGTCCATTTCCCGGATGCAACATATCCTGTTCCACTGATTCCTTTCCGCATCAGGAAGCGGGCATAATCAAATTCATCAAAGTTGCGATTGTTGAGAGGGGGAGAAATACGGGCAGAAATCAGCAGTTCATCTCCACTTTTCAATCGAGTGACGGCCGAATCTTGCTGTAGATAAAGGATTGCAGCACGTTCTATCGGATATGTGCCGGTAGTATCACGCCGTTCCTTTAATAATGTCTGACAGAGGTAAGTATGTTCTTTCGCTTGAGGTGCATCCGTTATTAAAACCCGATACACTGTTTCTTCTTCCGGAAAAGAGTAGACAGCGTGTTGTAATTGCCAAGTTATTCCAAGCCATCCTCCTATAAAACAAAGGATAGAGACGGCTAATCCAAAGCACCATCGCAAAGAATGGCGTTTCAGGAAATAAAGAACAAACAATAAAGCAATACAAAGTCCAAGGGTTAGAATACTCCAAAAAGGTTCCCGTGAACGGTCAAAAAAATGATCTCCACAAAAAACGCCTGTTATCCAAGGGATAATCAGGCGTATATAGGGATATCGATGGATGTAAAAAGTACTCAACAGAAGAGTTACAGTTCGTGCAACTGACGAATCATCGCTTCCGGATCCGGTGCCGCAAAGACAGCATTACCAGCCACTAACGCATCGGCTCCCGCCTCAACCAAACGGGCACCTGTTTCCAGATTCACCCCACCGTCTACTTCAATCAGCGCTTTCGAACCTGTCCGTTCAATCAGGGCACGCAGTTCACGAACTTTTTCTACTGAATGTTCGATAAACTTCTGTCCGCCAAATCCCGGATTCACGCTCATGATAAGCACCATATATACATCCCGGATAATATCTTGTAAAAGAGCTACAGGAGTGGCCGGATTGATAGTTACAGCAGGCTGCATCCCGGCTTCTCTGATTTGTTGAATCACCCGATGCAGATGCGGGCAAGCTTCATAATGCACATTCATCGTATGGGCGCCCAACGCTTTTACCTCCGGAATAAACTTTTCCGGATTCACAATCATCAAATGCACATCCAGCGGTTTCTGGCTTAACTTCGCCACATATTTTAGTACCGGAAAGCCAAATGAAATGTTCGGAACAAATACTCCGTCCATAATATCAATATGTACCCACTCCGCTTCACTGCGGTTTACCATTTCAATATCTTTTGCCAAATATCCAAAATCGGCAGAAAGAATGGAAGGAGCGATAATCGGTTTCATAATTCTTTTATTTTAGGTTCTAGCCGTCTCTTATTCGGGACGTTTTATTCTATTTATAATCTAATGGCTTACTCGTTTTAATCTGCTCATCCGATTAATTACTTCATCAGACAACCATCTTCCAGGTGATATCCACGAAGCAATTCATCTATTTTCAAACGTTTTTTACCGGGAAGCTGTAAAGAAAGAATAGATACAAATCCATCCGGTACAGCTACTTTCATGAATTTCTTTCCATCGGTCACGATTGTTCCTGTAGCTAATTGATGTGATTCATAAATCTTCTCGCTTTCAAAGATCTTCACGACCACTGCTGCTCCTTCTTCAGAAGTAATCAGTTCACTCCAGGCAGCAGGATAAGGTGATAATCCACGGATAAAATCGTATATCTTCTTCACCGGCTGATTCCAGTCAATCCGACAGGTTTCTTTAAAGATCTTCGGAGCAGGACGAAGTTCACCGACAACTGCCATTTCTTCTTGAGGAATCGGTTTTACCGTTCCATTCAATATAGCGTCTACCGTTTCAAGAACCAGTTTTCCTCCCAGCACCATCAACTTATCATGTACCACTTCCACATTATCCATATCTGCAATAGGCACACGCACTTGCTGAATGACTTCTCCGGTGTCTATCTCGTGTTTCAAAAAGAAAGTAGTAATTCCGGTTTCCGTATCACCATTGATTACCGCCCAATTAATGGGGGCAGCTCCACGGTATTGAGGAAGCAAAGAAGCATGAAGATTGAACGTACCCAGTCGTGGCATATTCCATACCACTTCCGGCAACATACGGAAAGCAACTACAATCTGCAAGTCCGCCTTCCATTCACGCAATGCTTCTACAAAAGCCTCATCTTTCAACCTTTCCGGTTGAAGTAACGGTAAATTTTGTTCAAGCGCATATTGCTTTACAGGAGAATACTGAATCTTATGTCCGCGTCCGGCAGGCTTATCGGGCATTGTAATCACACCCACTACATTATAACCGCCTTCTACTAATTGACGCAGGGCCTCTACCGCAAAATCAGGAGTCCCCATATATACTATTCTTAAATCTTCTTTTTTCATAATCGTCTTATAATCTGCATAGAAACCTGTTATCTACATAAGCCCGGCTCCGGCATCTTGCCGATTGTCGGTTAGTCTTCAGAGAAATGTACCAATACTTGCCGGTATGAATTAAATATCTTCGATTTAGAAACAAATCCCTGATATCGCCCTTCTTCATCCACTACCGGAAGATTCCAGGCTTTCGTATCATCAAACGTCTGCATCACCTGTTCCATTCCATCCGTATCAAATATCTTGGCAGGGGCAGATGTCATTAATTTATTAACAGTGAAACGGTGATAAAGTTCTTGCCGGAACATAATGTTACGAATGTCGTCGAGAAGTACAATTCCCAACAATCCACCCGTTTTCTTATCTGTCACCGGGAACACATTTCGATGAGAAGCAGCTATTGCTTTCACTAATTCGCCCAAATCCATTTCCGGATGTACGACAACGAAATCTTTCTCCACCACATTTTCCATTTTCATCAACGTCAATACGGCTTTATCCTTATGGTGTGTAAGCAACTGTCCCTTCTTGGCCAGACGCATCGAATAGATACTATGAGGCTCGAAAGCAATAATGGTCAGATATGAACTTACGGATACAATCATCAACGGAAGGAATAAATCATATCCCCCTGTCAATTCGGCGATCAGGAACACCCCTGTCAATGGAGCATGCATAACGCCACTCATCACTCCCGCCATCCCCATCAATGCAAAATTCTTCTCCGGCAAATAAGCGGAGAAAGCAAAGTCATTGCTAAAATGAGAGAAGACAAACCCGGCGATACATCCCAGATAAAGCGAAGGTGCAAAGATACCGCCACAACCACCGCCACCATTCGTTGCACTGGAAGCAAAGACCTTCAGCAGAATAATCAGCATCAGATAAACCAGCAGTAAATTGCCATAGCCATAAAACATAGAATTGTTCATGACCGTATCCCACTCTGCCGCAGACGTTCCATTCAGCAAAAGATTAATGGTATCATATCCTTCACCGTAAAGAGGCGGGAAAAGGAAGATCAATATACTCAACATCACACCACCGAAAGCCAGTTTCTTATAAGGGTTGTTGAGTTTACCAAAGACACCTTCCACCGAATTCATGGCACGCGTAAAGTACAATGAAATCAGTCCGCAAAAAATTCCCAGTAAGATAACAAAAGGAATACGTTCCAGTTCGAATGCCTGATCCAGATGAAACTTAAACATAGCCTCCGTACCGGTGATTATATATGAAACGGTTGCCGCTGTCACGGCAGAAATCAGCAGAGGAAGTAAAGAGGACATGGTCAGGTCGATCATCAAGACTTCCAATGTAAATACCAATCCCGCAATCGGAGCTTTAAAAATGCCGGCAATCGCACCTGCCGCACCACAGCCGACGAGCAACATCAGCGTGCGGTGCTCCATCTTGAATACACTCCCTAAATTGGAACCGATTGCCGAACCTGTCAGTACAATCGGCGCCTCTGCTCCGACCGACCCACCAAAACCGATGGTGATGGCACTGGCAATGGTAGAGGACCAGATATTATGTCGCTTGATACGTCCCTGTCTACGGGAAATAGCATATAGAATTTTGGTGACTCCATGGCTGATGTCATCCTTTACAATATTACGAACAAACCAACCTGCAAGAAAAATCCCGACTACCGGATATACCAAATACAGGTAGTTAGCTTCCGTTGCATTAAAATTATCAGTTAGGAAATTCTGTATCTGATGGATAAAGAATTTCAATATTAATGCGGCAAACGCTGTGAAAATTCCGACCAGGAAACTTAATATCAGGATAAATTGCTTCTCCTTTATATTCGCTTCCCGCCATTTGATGCAACGCTGTAATAAACTAAGTTTTTCTCCCTTCATTTATTCGCGAATTATCTTTATCACTCCACCTTTTTCCAACTTAATAATACTTGAGGGTCTCGGCCGACTCATATCGTCCTGGCGAAAGCCAACGATATAATCTACCGCCGATTTGATTTCATCACTGATTTCACTAAAATTAGCCGCACCCGGCTGCCCGCTGACATTAGCCGAAGTAGAAACGATTGCTTTACGGAACTGCTGACAGAGTCGTCTGGAAAAGTCTTCATTCGTCACTCGAATCCCTACACTGCCATCCTCGGCCAGCAAATTCGATGCTAAGTTACGTGCTCCGGAATAAATAATCGTCAACGGCTTGTCGGCAACTTCAATCAAATCCCATGCAACATCAGGCACATCCTGTACATAAAAATCTACTTTAACCGGAGAGTCTACCAAGACCAGCATAGCCTTGCTGTCAGCGCGTTTCTTAATCTCATACACGCGGCGTACAGCCTCTTCATTAGTCGCATCACAACCTATACCCCATACGGTATCGGTGGGATAAAGGATCACTCCTCCTTCATTCATCACCTGACAGGCTTTTTTAATATCTTCTATCATTTCTTGATTAATTTCCGTTAAGAACAAGACGCAAAAATAACACTTTTATTCCATTTAGTGAAATCTATCCCGACGTTTTTAAGTCCACAAAAATGTAGATTGACACAACAAACCATACAAAAAAGAAAGAACGATGTAAATTAAGAGATAACCTACATCGTTCTATAAAAAACAGATCATTCAAAAAATCAACCCCTAACGCTATCTGTTCTTCCAACTATTGTCCAGATTCGGGTTCAAAATCACATCTTCATAGGGATAAGGAACATACATCTTACTGTCATCCCAAGTTCCGGTGACCGTTACTGCTTCTTTCCTGAAAACCCCGGACGCCACTTCAATAGGCTCATTTTTCTTACGGAATTCAAAATGATCCTTATACCGGTACATTCTGAACATATCCCTGGCTCTGCTCGCAATACCGCCCCAATAATAACCGGCCATTTCCCAACCATGTTCATTGTAGGCTGCTTCCGCCAGTTCATCAGGAGACATATCCGTCGTATATCTATTTGTTTTTTCACCGTCTGCCCTGTTGCGCACTTCGTTCAACACTTTAACCGCCTGTTCATTGATTTCTCCCGCACGGCCTGTTGCTTCGGCATACCAGCAATATACTTGCGAAAGACGTAATAACTGGAATGTTTTCTCCCCCGATGCATTGACTACGGCAGGATTTGTATAATCAAATTCAGTTCCGCGTACAGCACCTTCCACGGTCTTCATAAAGACAGGTGCCACTACCTCGCGGGAAGCAGGATCGGTATCATACCACCAATCATATAGTTTCCCGTCGCTAAGCATGATTTTCGGGAAATACGTAGCATCTTTACGAGGGCCTTCGGGGAAGTTCATCCAGAAATTAATTTCTCCATTCGTATCTCCCCAACCGGCCTGTTTCATATCTTGTAGGAAATCGGTCAAGGGAGCGGATTGTCCTGCTGCATCCCTATTATAATAGATACCCAACAGAAGTTCCGTATTCTTATTATTGTATTCCCATGAATATACCTGGCTATATTCCGGCAGCAGTTTATAATAGTAGCTACCACCATCTGCACCGTCTATCACTTCTTTGGCTTTGGCGGCAGCCAGCTTGTAATATTCTACTCCTTTATTAAGCGGCCATCCTGCCATACACATATAGACATAAGCCATCGTTGCTTTTACGGCTCCCTCACTTACAGCAATGTTCATTCCATTTCTACCATACGGTTCCTTCGTGTACAGTGCGGGGCAATCGGTTTCTGCTATTTTCAGGTCAGACAGAATCAATTCGTACACTTCTTCTTCCGTCTTCAACGGAGCATTATAATCTATTTCTTCTTTCAGCATAATGGGAACCCGCCCCCAAGTGGTCACCAGATAAAAATAAGAGTAGGCCCTCCAATAATGTGCTTGTGCAATAGCCACTTTTATATCGTCTTTTGATACCTCCGGCGTACGCTCCGCATTATTTATAATAAAATTGGCAGCCTTGATGACTTTAAAACGCTGCTCCCACATACTGGACAACCACGAGTTATTGTCTTTCACATCAAACTGATCGTGTTCACGAAGAGGTTGTTTATTACTGGAAGGATGAGTGGAGATATCATCTCCCACCAGGAAGTTCGTTCCACAAAGATTATTACTAGCCTGTGAACTTGCGATCACGGAATAGAGAGCCGTCAGCGAAGCGTCCAAGTCTTCTTTATTACTGAAATAGGTATCCGAAGGTAACTGCCCTTTCGGATCTTCTTCCAGAAAATCACTACACGAAGTCCAACACAAAGCTGTCAGAAGCACAGGCAAGGCTTTCATTATAAAGGTATATGCTGTTTTCATACGGTTATTGTCTTAATACACGGTTTAAAATCTGAATTTGGCTCCAAAGGTGATTGTCCGAGGAATCGGATAAGCACCGTAATCCAGTCCGTCATAACTGGTGTACACTTCAGGATCCATTCCTTTGTAGCGGGTGATTGTAAAGAGATCCTGTGCGCTGACGGACAGTTGTACACTTGCAAACTTCAGTACACGGCGAGGAATGCGGTACGAGAGGCTAATGTTCTTCAACTTGATAAAAGAAGCATCTTCAAGCCAGAAATCCGAATTAGCATAACTCTTGTTGTCGGTATTGGTAAGACTCGGATAAAGAGCGTCCGCTTTGTTGGCAACATGATCCCATCCTTTGAAGTAGGCATCACGCAAGGTTACGAAACGAGAGACACCAGTCATGGATGCCGCCATAAAACGGCTGATATTCAACCGGTCATATCCGGTGGCAGCATTGAAAAAGACATTCAGCGTCCAGTTTTTCCAAGTAACAGTGTTGTTCCAACCTACTGTCCATTTGGGACTTGCCTGTCCTTTCACAACCAGATCATCGGAAGTCGGATTCGTTGTCAGACTACCATCTGCTTTCTGATAAAGATTGGCGCCTTTATCATCGAATCCTTTCCATTGATAGACATAGAAAGATCCCATAGGATAACCGGGCTTCATAATCTGCAGAGGACCTCCCAAATCGCTATAGTTAGCAGTGAGTACAAAGTCATCTCCTGCGAGGTCTGCTACTTCATTCTTCACATAAGAAGCATTCAGGCTGGTTTCCCACGTCACAGCCCCCTTTACAGGAAAAGTGGTAAGGGATAATTCGACTCCGGTATTGTTCAGTTTTCCTTGATTCACCCAATAAGTACCACCTCCGTTATATTTAGGCACTTGTTTCTGAAAGAGCAGATCTTTCGTTTGTTTCTTGAACCAGTCCACTGTAATATTAAAGCCTCCGATACTCATATCCAATCCCAAATCATATTGGTAAGTCTTTTCCCAGGTAATGCCGGGTGTAGCAAACTGATATCCCCAATATCCCGTAGAGGAAGTGGAAGTTCCCCAGCCGTAAGATGCCCCCGACAACATACCCAATGTACTGTAAGCAGCAATATCCTGATTTCCGGTGACACCAAAGCTGGCACGCAGTTTCAACTGATCGAGCACGTGCTGGTTGCTCATGAAAGATTCTTGTGCAATATCCCAAGCCACAGCTGCGGAAGGGAAATATCCCCATTTGTTGTCTCCCTGAAATTTAGAAGAACCGTCAGCTCTTAATGCAGCGGTAATAAAATATCGTTTCTTATAATCGTAATTAGCACGCACGATACCGGAAGCCAAAGAAAATTCCGTGTATGAATTGCTCGCATCTCTGATAGCAGCATTACCAAGATTCCAGTACCCAACACTTTCATTGTTCAGATTGGAACCGGTTCCCTTTAGTTGTGAGTCCCACGAACGACTTATTTCCCATACGCCCATGGCAGTGAAGCTATGATCTCCGAATTGCTTTTGCCAGGTCAGATTGTTAGTATTCTGCCAATAGTTATGCAATGCGTTGGTATTGCTTGCGCTATTGATAGCACCCGGCGAATCCAGTTTCGACCGGAAAGAATAAGAAGGACTATTATCGTAGTCATAACCTCCCTGAACGGAAAGCGTCAGTCCTTTCATGATCTTAAACAGCAATGTCAGATTAGCGTTTAAATTATAGCTATAGCTATCGCTATTGTTCACTATCATTTCACCGTAAGGGCTGGAACCGATCATATTATACGGGTCTGTATTGTACACGCCGGTTTCGGGATCTTTCAGCTCCATGGTAGGTGAAAAGTTAGTGACATGCAACCAGTTCGCCCCACCTTCATTGTGTTTGTGAAGACTGGATGCGTTTAATTTTGCAGAGATTGTCAACCAGGGTTTCACTTCCGAGCCGATGTTTGCCCGAATTCCATAGCGTTTATAATCGGACATGATGGTGATGGCTTCCTGATCGAGCACATTTCCCGAAATAAGGTATTTCACTTTTTCATTTCCTCCGGATATGGCGAGCCGATAATCCTGGGTGATACCTGTACGAGTCAGAAGATCAGTCCAGTTAATTCCTTTCGTTCCATTTTTATAAGCCTCAAGATCTTCGGCAGAGATAGTAGACGATCCGCGAATGTCATTCAGTGCAGTTGCATATTCGTAAGCGTTCAGCAGGTCATACTGTTTTCTGACAGTCGAAAGCCCTACCGATGCATCGAACGTTACCTGTGCTTTTCCCTCACTACCCTGTTTGGTGGTTATCAGGATAACGCCATTCGAACCACGGGAACCGTAAATGGCAGTGGAGGAAGCGTCTTTCAGTATTTCCATCGACTGGATATCAGAAGGGTTAATACCGTCCAAGCCACTGGAAGAGATGATACCGTCAATCACATATAAAGGATCACTGCTTTTATTAATAGAGGTAGTTCCACGAACGCGCACCTTCATACTTGCTCCGGGCATACCACTCGTAGCAGTGACTTCTACACCGGGAGTACGACCCTGGAGTATATTTTCAACCCGTTGTACAGGTTGATTTTTGTATTGTCTGTTGGATACACCGGACACAGCACCCGTAAGGTCACTCTTTTTGACGGTTCCGTATCCTACCACTACCACTTCATCTAATAACTGATTGTCTTCTTTCAACACAACACGAAGAAGAGATCTCTTTCTGACTTTCACTTCTTGCGTATGATAACCGATGTAAGAGATCACTAAAATCGCTCCTTCCGGAGCTTCGAGAGTAAACCTACCATCCATATCACTGGTAGTTCCGGTATCTTCACCTTTGATAATGACGGAAGCACCAATGATTGTCTCTCCCTGTTCGTCGTTAATCACTCCTTTGATTGTCTTTCCAGCATCCCCGTCGGTATTAGTATCACTGTTTGTCGTAACTTCATTGTTATTTTCCGAGGCTTCCTGTGTTTCTGTCTTCTGTTTTTCAAGAGGAGGAGCAACCTGCGCGAATAATCCGAAAGGCAGAAACAGCATTAAAAGAATGCATAATAGCCATTTGTTTTTCATTATTACTTCCATTATTGTTCTAAAATTAGAATAGTTATTAGGATAGATTACCATCAATATTAGGCAATTTATGTGCCAAAAGCATAACAAAAGACTGATACAACGAGACTTGCCAAGTTTAACAAAAGAGATTATATCACTCATTTTCAAACACATAAACAATTTGCAATAAAGAAAAAAAGCATTAATAGCCAGATTAAGTTTCAAGCACGATCCTGTGCAAAAATTCCACAGAAATGTGGACATAATCCACAAGATAATAAGTTAAGAATAATCCGTATTTAAAAGTTCCTTTCCATCCTTCTGATTGTTTCCACATATCAGAAGTCAGAATAAACGTTCCAAAACTCCAGTTTAAACGATTATTAACTAATTTCTCCCCCGTCTCCGAGAACAGAATCAGCAGAAATATCTATCTTTGTCCCAATTTCAAGCAAGAAAGCAAAAGTGCTATTTTTGTGTCGAATTTAAAACGTTTAAGAGAAAACAATGGAAGAAATCGTATTTCATCACACATTACCTATCCAATTGCGATTCAATGATGTAGACAAATTTGGTCACGTCAACAACACGGTTTACTTCTCCTTTTACGACTTGGGAAAGACTGAATACTTCGGTTCAGTATGCCCGGGAGTAGATTGGGAAAAGATTGGCATTGTCGTTGTTCATATTGAAGCGAATTTCGTTAAGCAAATTTTCGCATCGGACCACATCGCTGTACAAACCGCCGTCTCTAAGATAGGTACCAAAAGCTTTCATCTGGTTCAACAAGTCATTGACACGAAAACCAATGAGGTGAAATGTGTTTGCAAGTCCATCATGGTTACTTTCGATCTTGAAAGACATGAGTCCATGCCACTGACCAAGGAATGGATAGAAGCGATCTGCAAGTATGAAGGACGGGATTTGCAAAAAGCATAGATTGATTCCACCCCACCGATGAAGACACCCTCCGACACCGGGGAACAAATCTCCCACGAATAAGAAACAAAACAAGCAAAACCAATTCCTTAGAAAAAGTTTTATCCTGATTCATGTCCGCTATATAACAGAAATTGCCTATTTTTGCACCTTATTATTAAGGCATAAAATATCTAGTACAGAAAATGATAGCTGACAAAAGTATAAATTTAGATACCCTTCATAAAGTATTGTTTGATAATGAGAAGCTGGAACTCTCTGAAGAATGTATTCGAAAAGTAGAGGAAAGCTTCGATTTTCTGCAATCCTTTTCCAGCGATAAGATTATTTATGGTATCAATACGGGATTCGGCCCAATGGCACAATACAGAATAGAAGATCAGTCATTGATCGACCTTCAGTATAATATCATCCGAAGCCATTCCACCGGTGCCGGCAAACCGCTTCCCGAACTTTATGTAAAAGCAGCTATGATTGCCCGTTTGTACACTTTTCTACAAGGGAAGTCAGGAGTGCATCTGGAACTGGTTTCTCTCCTCTGTGAATTTATCAACCGCGGAATTTATCCGTTCATACCCGAACATGGAAGTGTAGGTGCCAGCGGCGATCTCGTACAACTGGCCCATATCGCCCTGACATTAATAGGGGAAGGGGAAGTTTTTTATCAGGGTAAATTGTGTAACGCAGCTACGGTGCTTCAGGAAAACGGCCTGAAACCTTTTTCCATGCGTATTCGTGAAGGTTTATCCGTTACAAACGGTACTTCTGTAATGACAGGCATCGGTATTGTCAATCTGATTTATGCAAAAAAACTACTCCATTGGTCGGTGGCTGCCTCTGTAATGATGAATGAGATTGCCGCCTCTTATGATGATTTTATGGCACAGGCATTAAACGAGGCCAAGCATCATAAAGGTCAACAAGAGATAGCTGCTATGATGAGAGAATGGGTGGCAGGCAGTAAATGCGTGCTTCAAAGAGAGAACGAGCTATACAACCAGGTGCATAAAGAGAAAATCTTCGAACACAAAGTACAGCCCTATTATTCCTTGCGATGTGTTCCGCAAATACTCGGTCCTATTTACGATGAACTGGAGAATGCGGAAGAAGTATTAATAAACGAAATAAATTCCGCCTGTGACAATCCGATTGTCGATCCGGATACACAAAATATTTATCATGGCGGCAACTTCCACGGAGATTACATTTCTTTCGAAATGGACAAGTTGAAAATTGCCGTGACCAAGCTGACTATGCTTTGCGAAAGACAGATTAACTATCTGTTCCACGACCGTATCAATGGCATCCTGCCTCCGTTTGTAAATTTGGGAGTGCTTGGATTGAACTATGGTTTACAGGCTTCGCAATTCACTGCAACCTCCACCACAGCGGAGTGTCAGACATTATCAAATCCGATGTATGTACACAGTATCCCCAACAACAATGATAATCAGGATATTGTCAGCATGGGAACCAACTCGGCTCTATTAGCAAAAACAGTCATTGAGAATTCTTATCAGGTGATGGCTATCCAGTTCATGGGAATGGCACAAGCTATCGACTACCTGAAAATACAGGATCGCCTAAGTTCCAAAAGCAGGCAGGTTTATGAAGAAATACGCAGTTTCTTCCCTGTATTTACCAATGACACACCTAAATATAAAGAGATAGAAATGATGATAGACTATCTCAAAAAAGAAGATAAATAAAATGAAATATGCATTAGTAACCGGAGGAAGCCGAGGTATCGGCCGTGCTGTCAGTTGTAAACTGGCGGAAATGGGCTACTTTATACTGATAAATTATCAGAATAACGACGCAGAAGCGGAGAAAACGTTGCAGTTAGTACAAGAAAAAGGAAGTAATGGCGAGTTGATGAAGTTCGATGTGACCGACCCTGCCGCTATCACCCTTGCTTTGGGCAACTGGGCTTCCCAACACCCTGACGAATATATCGAGGTACTGATAAACAATGCAGGTATCCGCAAAGACAACCTGATGCTCTGGATGACAGGAGAAGAATGGAGCAAAGTGCTCGATATCAGCCTGAACGGCTTCTTCAACGTGACACAGCCTTTATTGAAGAATATGCTGGTCAAACGTTATGGACGTATCGTAAATATCGTGTCATTGTCGGGCATTCAGGGAATGCCCGGCCAAGCCAATTACTCCGCAGCCAAAGGTGGCGTAATAGCCGCTACCAAAGCACTGGCACAGGAAGTTGCCAAGAAGAAAGTAACAGTCAATGCAGTAGCTCCGGGATTCATCCGTACGGATATGACGGAAGGAATTGATGAGAACGAATGGAAGAAACATATTCCCGCGGGACGTTTCGGCACTCCGGAAGAGGTTGCCGACCTGGTCGGTTTCCTGGCATCTCCAGCCTCATCCTACATCACAGGAGAAGTGATTTCCATCAACGGAGGACTATATACTTAAAATAAAAGCATAGAATAGACAAAATAATGAAAAGAGTTGTTATCACGGGAATGGGGATTTACTCTTGCATCGGCAAGAATCTGGATGAAGTAAAAGACTCACTATATCATGGGAAATCGGGAATTGGCATAGACCCGGTACGGAAAGAATTGGGCTATTTTTCTGCATTAACGGGGATATTGGAACGTCCCGATTTGAAGAAGTTGTTGGACCGCCGTAAACGTCTCTGTCTACCGGAGCAGGGAGAATATGCTTATCTCGCTACATTAGAAGCTTTCCGTAATGCCGGTATTGATGAGGATTTTCTCGAAGCCAATGAAGTTGGTATCTTGTATGGCAATGATAGTAGTGCCGCTCCTGTTATTAATGCAGTGGACATCATTCGTGAAAAGAAAAATACGGCGCTAGTGGGTTCCGGTTCTATTTTCCAGTCGATGAATTCCACCGTGACGATGAACCTATCGGTTATTTTCAAACTAAGAGGGGTCAACTTCACCATTGCCGGAGCCTGTGCAAGCGGTTCTCACGCTATTGGCATGGGTTACCTGCTTATAAAATCGGGATTACAGGATTGTATTCTTTGCGGTGGCGCACAAGAAGTCAATCCTTATGCGGTAGGAAGTTTCGACGGACTAAGCGCATTTTCCACCCAGGAAGCAGTCCCCGAGAAAGCCTCGAAACCTTTTGATAAACGACGTGACGGACTGATTCCGAGTGGAGGAGCCGCTAGTCTGGTATTAGAGAGTTATGAATCGGCTGTAAAAAGGGGAGCTCCCATTCTGGCCGAAGTCATCGGTTACGGTTTTTCATCCAATGGAGATCACATCTCCGTGCCTAATGTGGACGGCCCGAAACGTTCTCTTCAAATGGCTATCAAAGATGCAGGGATTGCACTCGAACAGATCAGTTATATCAATGCACACGCCACCTCAACTCCGGTAGGTGACTTGAACGAGGCGAAAGCCATTGCAGAAATATTTGAAGGGCATCACCCGTATGTGACTTCCACGAAGTCTATGACAGGACATGAAATGTGGATGGCCGGTGCCAGTGAAGTTATTTATTCCACCCTCATGATGAACAACGGTTTCATCGCTCCCAACCTCAATTTCGAGGAACCGGACGAGGCCTCTGCACAATTAAATATACCTACCCAACGGGTAAACCTGGAATTTGATACGTTCCTTTCCAACTCATTCGGATTCGGAGGAACCAATTCCACGCTAATCATACGCAAAATCAATCCATAATTTACTAAAGAAAACAGATATATGACAAACGAAGAAATCATCGAGAAAATAAGAACCACTCTGGCAGAAGAGTTTGAAGTAGACATCGACGTTATCCAGCCGGATGCACCGTTAATGGAAACTCTTGAACTGGACAGCCTGGACTTGGTCGATATGGTGGTACTGGTAGAAAAGAACTTCGGTTTCAACGTAACCGGACAAGATTTTGCGGGTATCAAAACCTTCCAGGACTTCTACGATCTCGTTATCACCCGTATGCAGGAAGCCAAGTAAATATGTCGACGTGGAAAGGCAAAACCCGGGGAGGAACATTCGGATACTTATTCTTTATTTACCTGATTAAGTATCTGGGCATTACTGCCGCTTATATATTTCTAAGTCTGGTAGTATTGTACTTCATACCGTTTGCTCCGAAAGCCACCAAAAGCACCTGGTTTTATGCCCGCCACATTCTGAAATACAACCGAATACGCTCTTTGGGTATGTTGCTACGCAACTATTACCGGTTAGGGCAAATCCTGATTGACAAAGTAGCCATTGGCAACGGAAAAGTCGATCAATACCGGTTCGAGTTCGAACGGTATCCGGAGTTCCTGCAATTGCTGAACAGCGACCAGGGAGTGATTATGATTGGCGCCCATGTGGGAAACTGGGAAATAGGCGTTCCTTTCTTCGATGATTACGGAAAGAAAATCAATATCGTGATGTATGATGCCGAACATCGTAGAATCAAAGAGATATTGGAGAAAAATGGTCAGGACAAGGATTTTAAGATTATCCCCGTCAACGAAGATAACCTGACACACGTTTTCCGTATTACCGAGGCGTTAAACAAGAAAGAATATGTATGCTTCCAGGGCGACCGTTATCTGAATAAAGAGAAACTGCTGACAGGAACACTCTTGGGACAGAAAGCTCCTTTCCCTGCCGGTCCTTTCCTGCTTGGTTCGCGAATGAAAGTTCCGGTGGTATTCTACTTTGCCATGAGAGAGCCGGGCAGAACCTACCGTTTTCATTTTATAAGGACGGAACCAATCATACGAACCAAAGAAAAGAAAGCAGAGACAGCTCTGCTCGAACAATATACGGCCGCTTTGGACCAGATACTGAAACGCTATCCGGAACAATGGTTTAACTATTACTCATTCTGGGAAACCACAAGTGACGGTTCGCTCTCAAAGGATTGAAATAGAAAGATATAACAAAATAAAGATGCAACAGAATCAATATGATAAGGAACCGTTGACCGCGGTAGAGGCACAACGCCTGGCACAAGAAATAGCTTTCGGGCCCGTCGTGTTTCAGGTATCACGCCTTATGCTCAAATTCGGTATTTTTCAGTTACTGGCCGACGAACGCGCTGGCATGACACAAGAAGAAATCAGCAAGGCTTGTGAGTTGTCTTCTTATGCGACACAAGTATTGCTGGAAGCCTCATTAACCATCGGTACCGTATTGCAGCACGAAAACCGTTACCGCCTTGCCAAAGCCGGATGGTTCCTGCTCAACGACAAGATGGTACGTGTCAATATGGATTTCAACCACGATGTCAACTATCTGGGAATGTTCCATCTTGAAGAGGCTCTCACCAACGGACGTCCCGAAGGGCTGAAAGTATTCGGCGAATGGAGTACCATCTATGAAGGGCTGTCAAGTCTGCCCTCACAGGTACAAAAGAGCTGGTTCGGTTTCGATCATTATTACTCGGATTGCTCGTTTGACGAAGCTTTGGCGATTGTTTTCGCCCGTCATCCCAAGACTTTACTGGATGTGGGAGGTAATACCGGTCGATGGGCAACCAAGTGCGTAAGCTATGACGACGCGGTGGAAGTAACTATAATGGATCTTCCGCAACAATTGGAGATGATGCGTCAACAAACTAAAGAACTGCCCGGAGCAATGCGTATCCACGGGTATGGCGCCAATCTGCTCGATCCCGAAGTTCCTTTCCCAACAGGGTTCGATGCTATCTGGATGAGCCAGTTCCTTGATTGTTTCTCGGAAGAAGAAGTAACCAGCATACTGACCCGTGCAGCCCGCTCTATGAGCCGGGAGAGCCGCCTCTATATCATGGAAACTTTCTGGAACCGGCAAAAGTTTGACACAGCCGCTTATTGCCTGACACAAATCAGTCTTTATTTCACAGCCATGGCAAATGGTAACAGCAAAATGTATCATTCGGATGATATGGAACGGTGCATCAAAGCAGCGGGATTGGAAGTCGAAAAGATAGATGACCATTTAGGAATGGGACACAGCATTGTACAATGCAGATTGAAATGAACAACAGGGAAGTTATCATACAAGGAGAAGGAATACTCAATTTGATTCCACAGCGTCCTCCCATCGTGATGGTGGACAGTTTCTTTGGTATCGAAGAGAATCATTCCTATTCCGGACTGACTGTTACTGCTGATAATATTTTCTGCGAAACCGGAAAACTGCAAGAGGCAGGAATTATTGAACACATCGCTCAATCGGCAGCAGCACGTATCGGATTTCTTTATACCCGGCAGGGTGAAAAAGTACCGTTAGGGTTTATCGGCTCGGTAGACAAACTTAAAATCTACGATTTGCCAAAGAACGGGATGAAACTATTTACCGAGATTACCGTTGTACAGGAGGTATTCGACATTACATTGATTTCTGCACAAGTGAAAGTGGAAGACAAGCTGATAGCTGAATGCAGGATGAAAATATTTATAAAAAAAGAATGAAACGGAAAACGAATCAACAGGTTGCAGCTTTGACTAACCGGACTACCTTCAGAGTGCGGTTCAGCGAAATAGACTCCATGCAGATTGTATGGCATGGTGAGTATGTGCGCTACTTTGAAGATGGAAGAGAAGCTTTTGGCAAACAGTATGGTTTGGATTATATGAGTATTTACCGGGAGGGATACATGGTTCCTATCGTGGATTTAACCTGTCAGTTCAAACAATCACTATCTTTTGGTGAAAAAGCGATTGTCGAGACGCGCTATATTGCCTGTGAGGCAGCCAAGATAAAATTTGAATACGTTATCTACCGGGCTACCGACCAGAGTATAGTAGCTACCGGAAGCACCATACAAGTGTTCCTGAACCTGAATAAAGAATTGGAGCTTATGAACCCTCCGTTTTATCTGGAATGGAAAAAGAAATGGAATATCCTTTAAACATATACATCACAGCCCATACGCTGATTAGTTCGTTAGGTTTCGGCATCCCGGAAAATCTGGAGGCCATCCATAACTACCGAAGCGGAATCCGTATGCAAGAAGCCGGCCTAATTTCCGATCATCCCCTATTGGCGGGAATGATTGATTCTGTGGAATTGGAAAAACGGGCGAAGCTGATGCAGATTACGGATTATACCCGGATGGAGCAATTATTCATACTGGCTATCCAAGAGGTTATTTCTCAATCGGGAGCCGACTTGCGGGAACCGGATTGCACCTTGTTATTATCTACCACTAAAGGAAATGTTGATTTATTGAGTGAATTACCTGCTGACAGTCCGGTTTTTCTTTGGAAAATGGCGGAACGAATCGGAGATTTCTTTGGAGCGACAAATCAGGTAGAGGTCATCTCCAATGCCTGTATATCAGGAGTCTCGGCACTAATCGTCGCTAAGAGATGGATAGAATCAGGACGTTACAAACGAGTGATTGTAGCAGGTGGGGATATTCTTTCTCATTTCATTACCAGCGGCTTTCTATCATTCCGATCTGTCAGCGCACACCCCTGCCGACCATACGATATACAACGAGATGGATTAAGTCTGGGCGAAGCCTGTGGAGCTGTTCTTTTAGAAACTCAAGAAAACGCGAATCATATTATTCTCTCCGGAGGAGCAATCAGTAATGACGCCAACCATATATCCGGTCCTTCCCGAACAGGGGATGGTTTAGCTCTAGCTATCAATCAGGCAATGGAAGAAGCCGGAGCACTCCCCGAAGACATTAGCTTTATCAATGCACACGGAACAGCTACGGTTTACAATGACGAAATGGAATCCAAAGCCATACATCTGGCGGGATTAGCTACAGTTCCGGTGAATAGCCTTAAGCCCTATTTCGGTCATACATTAGGAGCTTCGGGCATTATCGAAACCATACTTTGCATAGAGCAACTAAAAGAAGGAAGATACTACGGAACTTTAGGGTATGAAACGCTCGGTGTTCCCATGCCTATCACTGTCTATGCCACTCATCAGTCGATGCCGATGAAATGCTGCATCAAAACCGCTTCCGGTTTCGGAGGCTGTAATGCCGCACTGGTATTATCCCTCCCCGATGCTCATCTGAAACAGAAAGCAAACTCACAGGCAACCGACAAAGCGAGTGCTCCGTCAGTTTGCAAAGCAGTGGTGGAATCGGGCAACATGGTCAAAATCAGACCGGGAGCAGTAGAAAGTAAAGGAACAACTGTATTCAGCTCTTCGGAAACAGACTTTGCACCATTCATCCGGGAAGCATACAAGCATCTGGGAGAAAACAATATGAAGTTCTATAAGATGGACAACCTCTGTAAGCTGGGATATGTAGCTGCCAAATATTTACTGAAAGATACACACTACCGTCCGGAAGAGATTGGAATCATTCTTGCCAATGCTTCTTCCTCTCTGGATACGGACTGCAAACATCAGGCAATCATCAGTAAAGAAGGAGACAAAGCAGCCAGTCCTGCCGTGTTTGTCTACACTCTCCCCAATGTAGTATTGGGAGAAATCTGTATCCGGCACAAGATTCAGGGAGAGAATACATTCTTTGTCCGTCGACAATCCGATGCTGCCTCATTAGAAGATTATGCAAGGATTGTGATGGCGAAAGGTAAGTTACGCACCTGTATCATAGGCTGGTGCGAACTACTGGACGGACATTATCAAGCAGAATTTAAACAACTTAATAATATATCAACGATTTATGGATAATTTAGATCAAACCAAAAGAGAACTGATGGACGAAGTGAAAGGGAAACTAATCGAAGAGTTGAACCTTGAAGAAATCACTCCGGAAGATATTGACAATGAAGCCCCTCTGTTTGGCGACGAAGGTCTTGGCCTTGACTCCATTGACGCACTCGAAATCATCCTGATTCTGGAACGCGAATACGGTATAAAGATAGAGAACCCCAGTGAAGGAAAACAAATCTTCTACTCGGTACGTACACTGACAGACTACATCATTGCTAATCGCAAAGCTTAACCGATGAAGATATACGTCACCGGATTGGGAGTTGTTTCGGGCATCGGTATCGGAGTTTCCGAAAATATAGAAGCGTTGAGACAAAGAAAGCATGGCATCGGAAAAGTAACTCTTTTTCCGACTGCTCTCGATGTGCCCGTATCCGAAGTGAAACGTAGCAATGAGGAACTAAAGAAACTGATCTCTTTACCGCCGCAACGCACTGTATCACGTACAGCCTTGTTGGGAATGATAGCAGCCGAAGAAGCAATGAAAGATGCGGGACTCACACCATCATTACGTATCGGTTTTATTTCCGCCACTTCCGTTGGCGGCATGGATTTGAGCGAGCACTTCTATGAATCTTTCAAGAAGAACCCGGGACAGGGACGGTTACGGGAAGTAATTTCACACGACTGCGGAGCCAGCACAGAATTGATTGCTTCGTATTTGGGTATCAATGATTTTATAACCACCATCAGTACAGCCTGCTCGTCAGCAGCCAATGCCATCATGCTGGGAGCAAGAATGATTAAACACGGGCTACTGGATGCTGCTATCGTGGGAGGCACAGATGCACTTTGCCGGTTTACGCTCAATGGATTCAACTCCCTGATGATTTTGGACAAAACACATTGCCGTCCCTTTGACCGCTCACGTACCGGATTAAATCTGGGAGAAGGTGCCGGTTACTTAGTACTTCAATCGGAAAGTTCACTTCAAAGAACTCCTTATTGCGAACTTAGCGGTTACGCCAATACAAATGAGGCTTATCATCAAACAGGAAGTTCTCCTGAAGGGGACGGTGCCTTTCTGTCAATGAGTGAAGCTATCGCCTCCAGTGGCATTTCTCCCAAAGAAATCGATTATATCAATGTACATGGAACAGGTACTCCCGGCAATGATGCGTCAGAAGGTATGGCACTCCGAAGAATCTTTGGAGAACATGTTCCGCCATTTAGTTCGGTAAAAGCTTTTATCGGACATACCTTAGGAGCTTCCGAAGGAATTGAAGCTGTTTACTCCGTTCTTTCAATAGATAAAGGGCTGATTTATCCCAACCTGAACTTTACGGATGCGATGCCGGAAACAGGCCTGATACCGGAAACCTCTTTTCAAGAAGGAATCCCCATCCGACATGTGTTATCCAACTCTTTCGGTTTCGGAGGAAACGATTCATCGCTCCTCTTTTCCGCAACGAATTTTCCAGCATGAACGCACCTTTAAGTATTTAAGCCTATGCAGCCAGTTTATATTCAACGCATCGCTTCCATTCATCCGCCAAAGGATCATTCACCAGAAAATAATCGCCCTTATCTTCAGGCTTCCGAACCCGATTATAAGGATATTATCACCAATGCGACCTTGCGCAGACGCATGAGCCGTATCGTAAAAATGGGGGTGGCCTGCGGATTGGAATGTATGAGTGAACTATCTCCTGAAAAGATACAAGGAATCATCACAGCAACAGGATTGGGCTGCCTGACAGATACGGAAAAATTCCTGAACAACCTATTGGATAATGAAGAGCGGATGCTGAATCCTACTCCTTTCATCCAGTCGACATTCAATACAATCGGTGCACAAATAGCTCTGATTCATCAAATACATGCCTACAACATGACTTATGTCCACCGTGGACTTAGTTTTGAAAGTGCTTTATTGGACGCTATGATGAAAATAGAAGAAGGAAGCGAGAATATACTTGTGGGAGCCATCGATGAAATGACAGAAACCAGTTACACGATTCAGCAACGGCTGGGAATGCTGAAAGGGATAGCAGCCGGAGAAGGTGCTCAATTCTTTCTGTTAAGTCGGGAAGCCGGAGAGCATCCGTTGGCTGAAATACAGGGAGTCGAAACTTTCATCGGGAAACAGACAACAGAAGAAATCAGCTCCCGAATCATCCGTTTTTTGCAACGAAATGGTTTAGAATGTCAGGATATTCAGTGGTTGGTTACCGGGAAAAACAAGAAGCAACACAATCAAGATGACTCTCACGAGCAAACTGTCGACAATGGCAACTCTATTTATGAAGAGCTTGAAACAAACCTTTTCCCGGAAAGTGTTCATCTTAGTTTTAAGAATGAATGTGGTGAATATCCTACCGCAACATCGTATGCGGTATGGAAAGCAGTGAACGAATCGGCCAACTGCACTACCTCGACCCATATATTGATTTACAATCATCACCACTCCATCAATCATTCATTGATTCTAATCCGGAAAAGCGTATGATAATCGTTTGCCTCCTTCTTTGCTTGCTCTTGCTCCTGTCTTTTCTCGTTTATGCCTCTTATAGCATTCAATCGGGAATTTACCTCCGGTCATTTTGCAAAAAGCATACTGCGGAAAAGATTATCGCCCTGACTTTTGATGACGGCCCCGACTCCCTACAGACTCCCAAAGTTCTGCAGGTACTAAAAGAATATCAGGTAACCGCCTGTTTCTTCTGTATTGGTCATAAGGTAAAAGGGAATGAAGCAATCTTGCAAAAAATGGTGGCAGAAGGTCATCTGATTGGAAATCATTCGCATACCCATTCCGGTTTATTCCCGCTATACGGGCTCTCCAAGATGAAAAAAGACTTGCAAACTTGTCAGTGTGAACTAGAACGAGTAACTTCGCAGCCGGTTAGTTTGTTTCGTCCGCCGTTTGGTGTCACTAATCCAACGATTGCGAAAGCCGTTCGACAGTTAGGATATACCTCTATAGGATGGAGCATCCGTACACTGGATACACAACAAGCACCGGATAAAATCCTAGCCAAGATTCGGAAACGTCTTGAACCGGGAGCCATCATTCTGTTACACGACCGGATGCCAGACAGCGACCAGCTAGTGAAACAAATCTTGGATTTGCTGAAAGAACAAGGATATACCGTTGTCCGTCCGGACAAACTATTGGCATAAAATAAAAAAAGGTATGAGAACTTTATTAATATATTTATCGCTTTTCTTCTTGTCTATAGCCTCTATCCATGCCCAGGGCATGAAAAAGATGGCGCAAAAGACAGAGTTTGAAAGCCGCCTGGCAAAGGAGGCGCAAACCGTAGAGTCCATCGAAAGCGATTTCACCCAAGTGAAATATCTCGATGTATTCGATGAGAAAGTTACTTCCAAAGGGAAGTTCTACTACCAGAAGACCCATAAAATCTGCATGGAATATTTCCGCCCGATGGATTATCTCATCGTGATAAACGGCAGTAAGCTCAAAATCGTTTCGGATGGCAAGAAAAGTATCATGAACCTTAGTTCGAACAAAATGATGGCACAGATGCAGGATATGCTGACCGCGTGTATGATAGGCGACCTGTCTAAAATGTCGTCCAACTACCTGCTGGAGTATTTTGAAGACGCACGATACTATCTGGTTAAAATAAAACCGACCAACAAAGCGGTACAAGCCTATATTGCCGGTATAGAAATCTATCTGGACAAGAAAGATATGTCGGTACACAAACTCCGTCTGTCCGAAACAGCCACAAACTATACAGAATACGAATTCTATAATAAAAAGTTCAACTCCCTGAAGAATGAGACGAAGTTTGCGATTCGTTAGTCTGACGGTTCTACTATTCTTATGGATACAGATCCAGACTTCCTGCTCTCCACGGATGAGCGGGGAAGGAAGTACCGTGCCCCCCGCTATCGAACTAACACAAGGAGAAAGCTCGCAAAAATACAATATCCAACTGGATTTCATGAAACATCACATGAGCGGTATGCTAATAGTACGCCGTATGCCTGATAACGAAATCCGAATCGTAGCGTCTACCTACTTCGGACTAAGCCTTTTCGATTTTTCTCTTCGCAACGATCAGTTTACTGTCAACAGTTGCATTGAACCCATGAAAAAGGAAAAGGTGCTGAAACTTCTGGAGATGGATTTCAGACGTCTGTTCTTAAGTGGGAAAGATATTCATGTGAAAGCGACCAAAGACAGTGCTACTGAAAAAAGAACCAGTGGAAAAGGCTTTGGAAAGTCAGTGGTCTACATCACTGGCAATACTCCGGGCGATCCCGCACAAATAAAAATCAAACATCCGTGGATTCGGTTAACGATCCGTCTGGATAAACTATCTAAAGAGATTTAATATATGCTACTTGATAACTTCTATACCATCCTTTCCTCCGAATCATCGGACTCAACGATCTGGACTATCCAGATAAAGTTGAATCCCGGGCATCCTGTTTATCAGGGACATTTCCCCGGACATCCGGTAGTTCCGGGAGTTTGCCTGTTACAACTTATCAAGGAATGTGTAGAAGACATTCGCCAGCAAAAATTGCAAGTAACACAAGTGTCTTCCTGCAAGTTTCTTTCGGCTATCAATCCGATAGAAACACCGCACATTTCGGTGGCACTGACTTTTAAAGAGACAGAAGAAGGTACACTTCAGTTGCAAGCGGAAGGGAGTGTAAAAAAGGATGCTGTAAAAAAGAGTACTGTGAAAGAGAGCACTGTAGAGGAAAATACCGTAAAGGACGAATGTTTCATTAAATTAAAAGCTGCACTTACCCCGACAGTATGAAGGAACAAATAAGTACAGCCTATTGGCACGAGAAGTTGAAACAATTAGGGATCATCGTTATCATCCCAAGTTACAACAATGGAAAGACACTGGCGGACGTCATAGAAAGTGTACGTTTCTACGCCCCCGATATCCTTGTTGTCAACGACGGTTCTACAGATGAAACTGCCGGAATACTTAGCCGAGAATCTAACTTACATACCATCACCCACCCTGCCAATCAAGGAAAAGGAGTAGCTTTGAGACATGGACTATCCTTTGCCAAAAAGCAAGGATTTCGGTATGCAATCACCATTGATTCCGACGGACAGCATTTCGCTTCGGATATTCCCGCATTGATCGAAGCCATAGAAAAAGAACCGGACACATTATTGGTAGGTGCCCGTAACCTCGCCTCGGACAATATGCCGGGAAAGAATACATTTGCCAATAAGTTTTCCAACTTCTGGTTTACCCTCGAAACTGGTATTAAACTGCAAGATACACAATCCGGCTACCGCCTGTACCCCATCCAACGAATGAATGTGGACAAGTGGTATTACACCGCCAAATACGAATTTGAGTTGGAAGCACTTGTCTTTGCAGCCTGGGGAGGCATTACCGTTAAAAACATTCCGGTACATGTTTATTATCCGCCACAGGAAGAGCGGGTTTCTCATTTCCGACCGTTCCGTGATTTCACCCGTATCAGTATCCTGAATACAGTACTGGTGCTCGTCACTTTCCTTTGGATCATCCCCCGAAACTTCTTCCGTAAACTGACCTGGAAGAACTGCAAGCAGTTTTTCTCGGATCATGTCACCCACTCCCCCGAATCTAATCTGCGGATCACGGCTGCCATCACACTCGGCGTATTCATGGGTATCGTTCCGGTATGGGGATATCAAATGCTAATCACGTTATTTCTGGCACATTTGTTCAGACTGAATAAAGTCATAGCTATTGTAGCAGCCAATATCAGTATCCCTCCGATGATTCCATTTTTGCTGTACGGCAGTTACGTAACCGGTTGCAAAGTGCTGGGAGATCCTGTCAATCTGCATTTAAACGAACTTTCTTTTGAAAATGTAAAATCAGTCATAGAGCAATATTTAATAGGAAGTGTTATCTTTGCAGTCGTATGCAGCATACTGGCAGGAACCATCGCGTTCATTCTGCTCACGGCGTGTAGGAAAAAAAAGATATGACCCAGTTTTTTATCGGACTATATGATTATTTCGAGAGGCACAAGATTCTGTTCTATTTGTCACTCATCAGTTGTGTCCTATTAATGGGATTCTTTGCCCTGCAAGTAAGGTTCGAAGAGAACATCACACAATTTTTCCCCGACACTAAAGATTCCCAGAACACAATCAAAGTATTCGACAATCTCAAGATTAAGGATAAGATTATCATTATGTTATCCTCGGCAGATACCTGCCACCGCGTAGAACCCGACTCCCTGATAGAAGCAGCCGGACAACTGCAACAAACCCTGACTGAAAAAGCCGGAGGAAAACTGATTAAAGGAATTTTCGCACAGGTAGACCAAAGCCTCATCCAAGGAGCCACAGACTTCGTTTATGAACATCTTCCGCTTTTCCTGACCGATACGGACTATCAACGCTTCGATTCCTTACTGACGGATAAAGGGATACAGGCTGTCATGCAGAAGAATTATACCAACCTCCTCTCTCCTGCCGGAATTGCATTAAGAAGTTATATTCTCCGGGACCCGCTCGGACTGGGAAGCGAACCCCTGAAACATTTGCAAGATTTCCAGTTGGAAGCCAACTACGAGATTTATGACGAACATATCTTCTCCAAAGACGGCTCCACCTTACTTATGTTCATTACCCCAGTATTCAGTACAGGCAGCACCGGAAAGAACGACGAACTAATAAAGATACTCGAAGAAGAGCTCAAGCACGTACAGGGAGAATCTTCTACCATTCGAGCTGAATATTTCGGCGGTCCCTCCGTGGGAGTCTACAACGCCCGTCAGATTAAGAAAGATACCATCCTGACCTCCTCCCTGGCACTGCTTATCATCATTGTATTTATCTCACTCGTTTTTAAACGAAAGAGATCGATACCGTTGATTATTACTCCGGTACTGTTCGGAGGATTATTTGCCCTGTTTCTCATTTTCTTTATTAAAGGAAGTATCTCCGCCATTGCAGTGGGAGCCGGTTCGGCAGTGATGGGTATTGCACTAAGCTACTCCATTCACATGCTGGCACATCAGAACCATGTTTCCACCGTGCAACAACTTATTAAAGAGATAGCCTATCCGCTTACGGTAGGTAGTTTCACCACCATCGGCGCATTTCTGGGATTGATATTCACCAGTTCCGATCTGTTACGCGACTTCGGTTTGTTTGCCTCTCTGGCATTGGTGGGCACCACCCTCTTCTGTCTCATTTACCTGCCTCATTTTCTGAAAGGACAGGCAGATGTTAAACAGGGACGCATACTACGCATCATCGAGAAAATAAACGCTTATTCTTACGAAAAGAATAAATGGCTGGTAGGCGGCATCCTCCTCATTACAGTGATCTGTTTGTTTACTTCGCAAAAGGTAGGCTTCAACAACGATATGATGAGTCTCAACTATGAGCCCCGCCATCTCCAACAATCGGAAGAAAAATTACTGCAACTCTTCGACAACGACGAAAAGACCGTGCTTTTTGTCAGTGTGGGCAAAGACATGAATCAGGCTACCGAAACTTATGCAATGACCAATCAGAAGTTATCGGCACTGAAAGAGCAGGGACTCATCAAAGAGTATGCCTCTGCCTCGCAGTTTCTGATCTCTCCGCAAGAGCAGCAGAAACGCCTGAAGAAATGGAAAGATTACTGGACGGATGAAAAGCAGCAACAAGTCCGTGAACAGCTGGAAACAGCTGCTGCCGAATATCGTTTCCGTCCGGGAAGTTTCGAACCTTTTTATCAATGGATGAACCAACCTTTCGGTGAATATCATTACGCCGCACAAGGAGACGATTTATCCGGCAAGCTATTAAATGAATGGCAAACCTCTGCCGATTCCATCACCATGCTTATCAGCCAGATACGGATCAGCGAACCGAATAAGGAAGCTGTGTACCAGAACTTTAATAAAGACCCGAATGTAGTCATCTTCGACCGTTCCTACTTTGCCAACAAATGGGTATCGGCCATCAATGACGACTTTTACCTGATTCTATACATCTCTTCTTTCCTGATATTCTTTGCACTATGGTTCTCCTACGGACGTATCGAGCTTACCTTGATGAGTTTTCTCCCGATGCTAATCAGCTGGGTAATCATCTTGGGATTAATGGGAATTCTGGGAATTGAGTTTAATATTATCAACATCATCCTGTCCACCTTTATCTTTGGCATTGGAGATGACTTCAGTATCTTCATTATGGACGGGCTACAAAACAAATACCGTACAGGTCAGAAGGTGTTGAATTCCCATAAAACAGCCATCTTCTTCTCCGCCTTCACCACAGTGGTCGGTATGGGAGCACTTGTGTTTGCCAAACACCCGGCTTTGCAATCCATTTCCCTGATTTCCATTCTGGGTATGATAGCAGTGGTACTGGTGGCCTATACCATTCAGCCACTCATTTTCCGGTTCTTCATCGCAGGCCCCGCTTCCAAAGGATTGCCGCCTTATACGCTTATCGGATTGATACGTACCGTATTGCTCTTCCTGCTTTTCTTTATCGGCTGCATCGTCCTCCGTATATTGATTATTCTGCTTTATCCGGTGCCTGTGCGCAAAAGCAGCAAGCAGCGTTTGGTGTGCCGCCTGATACAAATCACCTGCAAAGGAATTTTGCTACTGGCCATCGCCGTCAAAAAAGAGCATATCAACAAAGCCAACGAACGCTTCCGCCATCCGGCAATTATCATTGCCAACCACCAGTCGTTCATCGACATTCTGGTATTGCTGTCTCTTTCATCTAAAATCCTGATGGTAACCAACCATTGGGTATGGCACTCTCCTTTCTTCGGAGCCATCATTCGTTATGTCGACTTCTATTATATAGGCGAAGGATACGAGCAATATATGGAACGGATGCGGAAAAAAGTGAAGGAGGGCTACTCCATCGCCATTTTCCCGGAAGGCACACGTACCTATAACGGAAAGATGAAACGTTTCCACAAAGGAGCATTCTATCTGGCAGAAGCATTGAAACTGGATATTCTCCCGATCCTGCTTTACGGTAATAACAAAATCATTGCCAAAGCACAACCTTTCAATATCCGGAAAGGAATCATCTATACGGAAATACTTCCCCGTATACCATTAGACGATCTGTCTTTCGGAAGTACTTATCAGGAGCGTACCAAACGCATATCCGCTTACATGAAAGAGGTTTATGCCCGTATCTGCCGTGAACAGAACACGACGGACAATCCTGCGTTCTACGAAGCTCTTATCCAGAACTACATCTATAAAGGTCCCGTCGTGGAATGGTATATCCGTATCAAAGTAAAGATGGAAAAGAATTACCGATTATTCAACCAATTGATTCCCGTCCAGGGGCAAATCACAGACATCGGCTGCGGCTTCGGCCCGTTATGCTATATGCTGTCTCTGCTTTCCGAGGACCGGGAAATCCTGGGTATTGATTACGATGAAGACAAGATAGCGCTGGCGCAGCACGGATGGTTACGTAACGAGCATCTCCAGTTCAAGCATGGCAATGCATTGGAATATCCCCTGCCGGAAAGTGATGTCTTTATCCTGAACGACATGCTTCACTATATGAGCTACGAACATCAACAAACCCTATTGTTGAAATGTGCCGGTCGCTTACGTTCACAAGGAATGATTATCATACGCGACGGAAATTCAGCCAACGCTTCCAAGCACCGGTTAACCCGGTTCACGGAATTACTATCCACCCGTATTTTCAACTTCAACCGGACGACCGGAGAGCTGTATTTCACCACTGAAACCCAATTACGGGAAATAGCAGTCGCCTGTGGAATGGCTGTCGAAATCATTCCTAATGACAAATATACATCAAACACCATTTACATATTTAGAAAACCGAACTAGTATGAGCAAATATGATATCATCATTATCGGCAGCGGCCTTGGCGGACTGGAATGCGGAGCGATTCTTAGCAAAGAGGGATTCAACGTATGCGTAGTAGAAAAAAATGCGCAATTCGGCGGATGCTTCCAGACTTACCAACGAAAAGGGCATCTGTTGGATACGGGCATTCATTATGTAGGAAGCCTGGATGAGGGTCAAGTGATGAACCAGTATTTCCGCTATTTCGGCATCATGGACAAGCTGAAAATAAAACGCTTGGACGATGCTGCTTTTGATACGATCTACTATAAAGGAAAAACATACGATTATGCAATGGGGTACCCGCAGTTTATTGAAACCATCTGCCGTTCCTTCCCGCATGAGAAAGAAAACTTGAAATGCTATGCCGAACAGCTTCAGGCTGTCGGAAACCTGATTAGCGTAGACCACCTGAAACAAGGCACACTCGCTTTGGAGGGTATGAAATACTTTTGTACCTCTGCCGCCCATCTGATTGCGGATATCACTCCGGACCCCGCCTTACGAAATGTACTGGCAGGTTCAGCTTTACTCTACGGAGGTTTGAAAGATGTCTCCACTTTCTACCAGCATGCCATGATTAACCACTCTTATATTGAAGGGGCCTACCGTTTTGTAGACGGAAGTATGCAAGTCAGTCTGGAGCTTATCAATGTAATCCGGGCAAATGGAGGGACCGTGCTCAATAACAGTGAAGCCACCCGCATCATCGTTGAAAACGAAAAGATACAAGGGGTTATCATCAACGGAGAAGAGCGACTGGAAAGCGACTTCGTCATCTCCAATATGCATCCCCAACGGACATTGGAGATACTGGATAAAAACCGTAGCATCAAGAATGCCTATATTTCCCGCATCCGTTCGCTGGAAAATACCTACGGCATCTTTACGCTCTACCTGGTAATGAAGAAAAAAAGCACTCCCTATCAGAACCGCAACCTGTATCTGCATGCGAACAATAAAGTGTGGTATGATAAACTGCTCTATCCGGGACGGACTACCAACTGTATGATTTCCATGCAAGCGTCTTCCGAGGACAGTCAATATGCCAGTGTCATTTCCATCCTGACACCGATGTATATAGATGAACTGTCTGCCTGGAAGGACACGACTCCCGAACATCGGGGAGAAGACTACCAATCCTTCAAAAAGGAGAAAGCAGAGCAGATTCTCCGCTTCATCCGAGGACATGGCATTAACCTTTCAGAAAACATAGAAGAGATGTATACCACTACTCCATTAAGCTATCGCGACTATACAGGAACAGTGGATGGTTCCGCGTATGGGATTATCAAAGATTATAAATGTCCGCAAATTGGTTTCGTATCTACAAGAAGCCGCTTGGGAAATCTCTTTCTCACCGGGCAAAACCTGAATGTGCATGGTGCATTAGGGGTAACACTAACTGCCATGCTGACTTGTGCGGAGTTTGTAGGACAAGAATATCTGGCTAAAAAAGTAGGAAATGCATAGAATAGTCAAAAAGACACTCCAATACACGGGCTTCCTTTTCCTGTCGCTCATTGTTCTATTGATAGCCGGAATCAGCTATCTCTACTTTTCTGCGGATATGCAAACGCCCAAACATGAGCAAAGCATGACCACAGACAAAGTGATTGATATAGACAGTCTCCACCTCCGGTATTATGGAGATAACTTTCTCCGGCACAGCGACAGCGGCTTATGGGAATTGTTTGTGAAAGGGGATGCTTTCCGGAGAGGAGAAGCTATCGGGAAACTGTCTTCCGACCTGCTCCACTATCAAGAAAAAGTGTTCGTGGATCAGATTCGTGAAATTGTTCCTTCAGACAGTTATCTGAAATTCCTCCGGTTCTTCATTGTATTATTCAACCGTAATCTGGGTGAGAACGTTCTCGAAGAATACCGCGACGAGATCTACGGAATCTCGCTATCATGTACACATGAGTACGACTTCATCGGCACTCCTTACGAACGCCAGTTGAATTACCATTCGGCGCACGACCTGGGACACGCCATGCAGGATTATATGTTAGTGGGATGCAGTTCGTTCGCCACTTGGGGAACACAAAGTGCAGATTCATCCCTGCTGATTGGACGTAACTTCGATTTCTACGTTGGAGATGCCTTCGCAGAGAACAAGCAGGTGGCTTTTTATGTACCGGAGCAAGGATACAGGTTTGCTTCCGTGGGATGGCCGGGTATGATAGGAGTGTTATCCGGCATGAACGAGACAGGACTTACCGTGACAATTAATGCTGCCAAATCTGCTGTCCCGACAGGTTCCGCTACCCCCATTTCCATCCTGACCAGAGAGATTCTGCAATATGCAGCCACTATTGATGAAGCCTTTGCCATCGCCCAAAAACGGGAAACATTCGTCTCCGAATCCATATTGATAGGTTCTGCCAAAGACGGCAAGGCCGCGATTATCGAGAAATCTCCGGAGAAAACAGTGCTTTTCACCGGAAAAGAAGCTAATCGGCTCATCTGCACCAACCATTACCAATCGGAAGAATTCAGCAAGGACGAACGAAACATGGAAAATATCCGCACTTCCGACAGCCCATACCGTTTTGCACGATTAACGGAACTCATTAATGAGGATCTTCCGATAGATGTCTCCAAAGCCGCCTCTATCCTGCGTGACCACAAAGGCTTGCAAAACACAGACCTGGGACTGGCTAACGAAATGGCCATCAATCAGTTTATTGCCCATCATTCCGTCATCTTCCAGCCGGAAAAACGGCTGATGTGGGTATCTACCTCTCCCTGGCAATGTGGGAAATACATAGCCTATGACCTGAATAAGATATTCAAGGACACGATTGATTGGCAACACGAAATATACAGTTCCGCTCTGACCATTCCGGAAGATAAATTCATCGACACACCGGAGTTCCAGCATCTTCTCACTTATAAGAAACTGACTCCGCTTTTATTGAAGAAAATCAGAAAAAAGGAAAAGATAGAGGAATCTGTTTTAAAAACATACCAAGCCTCCAATCCTTCCCTATACTATGTATATGAAGTAATAGGAGATTACTACGAGACCATGCAGCAACCTCAACAAGCTATTGCATACTGGCAACAGGCATTGAAGAGACCTATTCCCAAGTTGCAAGAGAAAGAACGTATCCAACAGAAAATTCAAAAACAATCCAAAGATGGAAAAGAATCCTGAAATTCAGTTCCGCTCACCGGAAGATATCAAAAGCTATCAGGAAGAACAGTTAGCCAAAGCGTTAGCCTACCTGCAAGCACATTCCAAGTTCTATCAACAGATGTTTGCCGAACATCACATTGATATCAATCAAATAAAGACGATTGAAGACTTGCAACAGATCCCCGTCACTACCAAGACGGACTTGCAACTCCATAACGATGATTTCATCTGCGTAGACAAAGAGGAAATTATCGACTATGTGACGACTTCGGGCACATTGGGAGATCCGGTCACTTTCGTTCTCACCTCTGAAGACCTGGACCGTCTCTCTTACAACGAATACCTATCTTTCACCACCACCGGATGCACCAAGCAGGATATTCTTCAATTGATGACTACCATCGACCGCCGTTTCATGGCAGGCCTGGCTTATTATATGGGAGCCCGCGAACTGGGCATGGGAGTGATCCGTGTAGGCAACGGCATCCCGGAACTGCAATGGGACACGATTCGACGGATACATCCGACTTGTGGAATGGTGGTCCCCTCTTTCCTTATCAAACTGATAGAGTTTGCCGAAAAGAATCATATCGACCATAATACCTGTTCCATGCAGAAGTGTATCTGTATCGGAGAAGCATTGCGCAATCAGGAATTCCAGTTGAATACGCTCGGACAGAAAATACACGATAAATGGCCTGCCTTGCAGTTGTATTCCACTTATGCCTCCACCGAAATGCAGTCGTCCTTTACCGAGTGTAATGAATTCCACGGAGGACATTTGCAACCGGAACTTATCATTGTAGAGTTTCTGGATGATAACAATCGTCCCGTGGAAGAGGGAGAAGCAGGGGAAGTAACGATCACGACGCTCGGAGTCAAAGGGATGCCGTTGCTCCGTTTCAAAACAGGCGATATTTGCTACCACCACACCGAGCCCTGTGGTTGCGGGAGAAATACCATCCGCCTAAGCTCCATCCTCGGCCGGAAAGGACAAATGATTAAATACAAAGGAACAACGTTATATCCGCCTGCATTATTCGACATTCTGGATAATATACCTTCGGTAAAAAACTATATTATTGAAGTTTATACCAATGAATTGGGAACGGATGAGATTCTGATTCGTATCGGAAGCGAGAACCGTAGCGAAGCCTTTGCCAAAGAGATTAAAGATCTGTTCCGTTCGAAAGTCAGAGTGGCGCCAAGCATCAATTTTGAATCGGCAGAGTACATTGCCAAGATACAAATGCCTCCGATGAGTCGAAAAACGATAAAATTCATTGATTTACGATAATTATTTTCTACTTTTGGAAGTTAGTAACCAACTATATCACTTTAACATTAACGTATATGAAAAAACTTATTCTATTCTTATTCTTGAGCACGAGCCTGTTCTGTTTCGGACAAGGCAAGAGTGCATTGAAAGACATTCAGTCTATTAAGTTCTATGGGGTAGACTACTCCCTAGTAAAAGTTTTCGGTGCAGATGAATCACCGGCACAATTCAAAGATGCTTTCAGACGTATCAATGAACTGTTCATCACAGAAGCTAAGAAGTATAACGTAGGAAAACAATTGAAAAAAGAAGTGACAGAGATTTCACTGGATGCCGTTAATCAGGTGAACGAAAACATCGACCTGGCCGAACTAATGACTGCTAAAAGAGAATATACTCTTAGTAAAGAGCAAATCAAAGCAGCCATCAACGCATTGCCTATCCAGAAAACACCCGGAGTAGGTATGGTGTTTATCGCACAGTTCCTGGACAAATCAAACAATAGAGGTACGTATGAAGTCGTATTCTTCAATACCGAAACAAAGGAAATCATTGAAGAATGGATTACCGACGGCAAGGCACGTGGTTTCGGATTGCGCAACTATTGGGCAGGCTCTATCTATAGCGCACTCAAGAAACTATAAACAATAAAAATACAAGTATGAGGTTACATGGAGTAGGTATTAGATTCGGATTTGAATTCTAAGTCTGTTTGCAATACAGATAAATTTCCTACCCTACTATTGCTTTTCACTAATTAATTTTGTATCTTTAGTAATTTTCATCCTTTTGGAGATAGCTAGTCACCTTATAGAATGATAAATGTCACCCTATAAGGTGACATTCGTCTTTTTACAAAGTGCCCATTGTCCCGTTACAACGGGACGACTACCCGACTGCATAAAAAGTCACTAGTTTCTACACTGAAAAGTCTTAATCTATGCACTGAAAGATCTTAAATACAATGAAGAATAATGGAAACGTTATTGATGCGTTATATAAAGAATATTAGGAACTTTCCGTTCTCCGGCATGGTCAAACCGCCCATTGTCACAAGGATAATTAACGACTCCATTATCCGATGCACCGGACAACCAAAGAGTAGTAGATCCACCTCCATCCAAATTTAATGCATCCTCACCCCCTAAAACACGAATCAGATGTGCCAATTCCGGGATATTCACTCCTCCTGCTTGTTCAGGAAAACGCCCGTCTACCGTTATCAACAGTATTTTTCCATCCTTAGTAGTAGCAACAGCACTACGAGGGTGCTTCGTCCGGATAAAATTCGGTTCACACGAGTTCCAATCACAAACCTGTCCGTCTTTCAACATTAACGGACCGGAAGCTAGTATGGTACCTGCTTTGCCTTTATAATTCTTTTCTATCTGTTTGTTCCAAGGAATTAATTTCATTTCCCCTTTGCGCACACTAATGGCTCCTGTGACACGCTGTTTAAACTCACTCTGCAGCGTTGTATCAACAACTTGGCGATCCGTCTTCAAGAAACAGACCGAGTTTCCCCGTTTCATGTCAAAATAGGAGCCATTAATGGCTGCAATGGCGTTATGTTCAGAAGCAATCTTACTTGTTTCTTTCATTTTATCCGAGACGGCAACACCGACTTTCAAACCTGCAAGAGGATCAATTTCTATCAGGCTGATAGATTGGGGACCTTGATATAATTGAGGGATAGAAGCATACTTATATACAATTCCTTTTTGAGGATTGTCTATCTTCCAACAAGCAGATACAATAGCCAATGAATCCGCTGCTGTCTGCCCTTTTACTATTCCAATGGAGCATACAGCCAGGATAACGACGATTAACAAGTTTCTCTTCATAAACTAACGAATCAAGATGTTAAGTATAATATATATTAGTCTTAATGACCAGTGATGTCCGTATTATAATCTTCCCGATTATATTGCCATAATAGAATAGGATATCCTTTCGCATTTACCTTGTAATACCATGAATTTCCCCATCCTGCATCAAGATAGTTCTGCATATTTGATAAGAATTCTTTCGACTTAGTCTCTCCATCATGAGGCTTTTGAACTCCCACAATCCCACTAGAGAAATCTGTTTTGGGAACTCCTGCACTCAAAATCTCCATGCCTTCTATTGCCCAGCAATTTTCTACATTCATATTAGCAGCTCCCATGAAAGCCGCAATGCGCCCCAAATTTACACCATTTTTCTTGTTTTCCACTAATTTATTTAAAGCAACACATCCTTTAGGTGCAGTATCAAAGTAAGCTCCGATACCTGCTGCCCCTGCGTTCATGGAAATTATATCACCAGTTGCATAACAATTTTCTAAAATGCCACCAGCCCAAACAATACCAACTATACCTCCGGCACGTGAATTCCCGGTTTCATTCTTTGCTGTAACAGAAGCTGTAGAATAACAATTCTTTATAGAAGAATATGTAGCTCCACTCGGTTTACCAATATTACCGGAAATGCCACCTATCGCATCTGCTCCCGACACCTTTCCTGTCGTATAACAATTCTCAACGCTTCCAGTAAACTCTGCTGAAGTAGGTATTTTAGATCCTATATATCCAGCCAATATTCCACCGCCATTTTCTGCTACAATATCTGCATCTACAATCCCCAAGTCTTTACAAACACCACAGAGAACTCCAAACAAGCTGGCATAATTGCCTTTCGATTTCAGCTCTCTGATTACGTGTCCATTACCATCAAAATCAATGATTCGGTCATAAGGAGAAGTTGCATTTAATGGCTGCCACTCAACGGCTGCCATATTCACATCCGCTTCCATCCTGAAATAAACCGTCCCTTTAGAATAAGTAACTTTATGCATATTCTGGATGTGTCTTGCCGTCTTTATAATATACGGATTCTCCATCGATCCATCCCCCGAATCAAATAATTGGTCATTCGTTTTTTTCTTGATCAGGATAAAGGTCCGCACACTGCGCTGCCCATAATGATCGTACTTTCCATTGTCGCATGGGTAATTAACCACATCGGTTGTCGAAAGATTACTATTCTTCACATACATCGTTGTGGAACCTCCTCCATCAATATTCAATGCATTTTGAGGCTCAAAATACCGATTAATAAAACCGGTAAGTTCTTTTGCTGTCATCCCGGCAGCTAAATCGGCACGCCCATCCACGGTTATCAATAGTAGCTTGTTCTGTTCGGTCAGGGCTACAGCAGTACGGGGGTGACGTACTCCTTGATGCCTCCGATAATCTTCTCCATCCAATGTATTCAGATTGATGCCAGATACATCACCGATGAATGTCTCTCCTACCGGTTTGTAATCTTCAATCAAGACCGGTGCCCCGGAAAAGATGTTAGGTGCCGAGTTATATGCATACGACTCTTTGGTCCCATACCCGATAGTTGCTTTATACCCATCATAAGTGATTGCTCCTTCATGCTTCCAATATCTTAAATGACCTTCGGGTAAGGTTATTGCTGACATTATCGAGCCATTCGTTTTGATGAAAGAGGCATCCAGTTCATACGTACCATTAACTCCTCCCACCGCATCGTGTTTTAAAGCAACACTTGACAAAGAATCAGATTGAGGCAAAGCTACAAATTCCAATTCATAGTCGGGATTCGAAAGATCGAGTTCAAGTACATTCACTTGTTGCTGGGCATTAAAAGCCCCATTCTGATAAGTATACCATATGAAGTTTTTCCCATCAATAGAATCTATTTTCCAACCTTCTTTATCTTTTAGTGTTGGACCTTCTACGACAACAGGAGGTGGAGTATAGTTCTGACCTTTCCCTATCATGTCACTAAAATCCTCATTATCCAGTTGACTGGAACACCCGATAGTAACTATAAAAAGCGTGGAAATCAACACTATTATTATTCTATATCTTTTCATAATCAATTAAATTAAAAGTTTAAACCATCATTCCATCCCGGATTTTGAGTCAGTGCTCCATTGGTGAGTATACGGTCCTGCCGAGGAATCGGATACAAGTAGTCACGTGCTTCATTCCATTGCCGGGGAACGTCTTTATAACATATAATATTGCCGGACTCTCCCTCTGTCAATTCTACAGTAACACCGATCTCCAAGAATTCGAGCGCATTAACTCCAGTAGGTTTGGCTCCTTTATATAGGCAGACATCAATCGTTCCATCGTGATTCAGGTCATAATTGCCCGGACCAGGGAAATACATACCCAAAAAGTCATTATCCATACAGCTTCCCTCTTTCCAACGCATCAAGTCATAATAACGGAAACCCTCCATTAGCAATTCAATCACCCGCTCGCGACGGATTTCTAATATCACCCCTTTATTGACATCAGAAACATGAGGATAAACATTCAAAAGATATGAATCGGGAGTAGCATTGGCGTCACTCATATTCAAATTAGGCATCCCCACCCTTTCTCTAATCAATTTGATTGTCCTGTCAATATCATTCTGTTCCAGAGTTCCTCTTTCTGCTTTAGCTTCCACATAATTTAAGTAGACTTCGGCTGTCCTGAAAATAGGAAAGTCATTTTCAGATGTATCTCCCACGTCATATTTGGGATCACCTGAATACTTTATCAGATGGTAGCCCGTCATCGCGGAGGCAAAGTTAGGACCTACTTGTTTGGTAGTACCCGGTCGTATGTATCCCGGGGTACGGATGGTCTGTGCCAGACGAGGATCTCTGTTCTGACATTCATCAAAGAATACTTTAGTGGCATACCCTTGCATATCGGTAAAACGGGAACCGTTCTTGTTCAGATACATATTAACGACTGTTTTTGACAAACCGGGTCTGCCTTTTGAAGCTGTATTTTCAAAACCCTGAACATCATGGCGTATGTTCAGAGTTCCATTATAATCTCTGGCCAATATAATTTCCTGTTGAATAGCATTCAAGGAAGAAAAAAGAGACTGATAAGGGGTTACACCCGACTTATACAAACTATATCCGCTATTTCTCATGAAATCATCAGATGCACTGATACATGCATCCAGATATTTCTCATAATCTCCTATTCCATGATATTTGCGGAAAGTCCCCTCGAACAGACAAACTCTTGACTTCAATGCCAACGCAGCCCATTTACTAACTTTGTAAAGTTCTTTATCTTTGGATAAAGTAGTAATAGCAAAATCCAAATCTTCGATGATTCTCTGCATTACAAACTCTCTGGAATCTCGGGGTTTATACAACTGTTCTGCATCAGACGAGTCCAACACTTTGTCATACCAAGGGACATCTCCAAATCGCTGTACTTTTTTAAAGTAAAAATAAGCCCTGAAAAAACGGGTGATTGCATCGTACTTATTACGTACATCTTGATCTTCACAATTATGAGAATTCTCTAACAAGAAATTGAGACTTCTCAATGCCTCCCAACTCCATCCTCCACCTGTTGATGGAATGATACGTTGCCCTGTCACCTCATCGTCCAACGGAGAGACAATCAACACATCTGCATTATCTTTATAAATATCTGCCGCCGTAGGTAGTATATTATAGTAAAACTGATTACTATATAGTTGGAGTTCGTTTTCATTCTTGAAATAGGTGGTTGGAGACAGACTGTCTTCAGGATAAAGATCTAATTTATCACACGATATAAAAAGAATGGCAAACAACCACATAGATATGATACAAAACTTAGTTTTCATATATACATATATTAGTTATTATCAAAATGTAATATCAATGCCAAAAGAATAGGTTTTTGAGAACGGATAAGCGAGTGCACTGGTTCTACCCGTTTTCCAACTCGTTCCGGCCGCTGCTGCTTCCGGATCAATGTAATCCGTATCTAATCTATCCAATGTGAGCAGGTTTTCACCACTAAAATAAAGACGAGCTTCCTGTACATTTATCTTTGACAACCATTTCGCTGGCAATGTATATCCAACAGTCAGGTTCTTCAGTCGGCAATAAGCGAGACTTTGCAAATACCGGTTATTAACTGATGATAAAGAACGGCCGTCATTCCATGCAATATATCCTCTGGGACGTGGGAAATAGGCATTAGGATTGTCTACACTCCAAACGTCTGCCAGGAAATCTTTCGGAATAAAGCTTGGTGCAGGTGCACTATATGGTCCCCAAAAGGCATACGCATCACTGGACGGATACCAGTCCTGTTTCCCCACTCCTTGAAAAAACACGGAAAAATCAAATCCATTCCATTCAGCATTAAGTCTGATACTATATGTATAGCGTGGAAGAGAGTTACCTATTATCCGCTGGTCCTTAATATCATTAGCACTGACAGTTTGCTCAATCTTATTGTTACCATCGAGGTCAATATATTTCATATCTCCGGCATGTAGTCCTCTATCGACGACGGCATTATTGATGATATAGTTTACAATACTCTGGTCTACACCATAATTAGCAGCCTCTTCATCTGTTGCAAAATAGCCATCAACCATATATCCCCATATATCTCCCAGCCTCTGTCCAACATAAGGAGAGCTAATTTCCTTATTAGGATTGTCATATTTCGTAATCTTGGAGATATTATCCCCGATTCCGAACGAAATGCCATAATTAAAAGGTTTATCCATCACATTAAAACGGTCATTCCACGCAACGACCAATTCCCAACCTTTGGTTTTTAGGTCAGCAGCATTCATATTAGGAGATTTTGCACCATAAACAGACGGTAATGCTTTGCCGGGCATTAACATGTCTTTTGTATCCCTTATATAAGCATCTGCCGAAACATTCAATCTATTATTGAATATACCGATATCGAGACCAATATTCTTAGTTACCACGGTTTCCCATGTCAAGTCCGAAGCATTGGGAGCCGTTTCATAGGCATACGAGGCTTTTTCTTTATCACCAAACGAATAATTAAGCACTTTCCCTGTTTCTATTTGCTGCAGATAATCATAATATCCAACTTGCTGATTGCCTAAAGTTCCATAGGACAGTCGTAACTTCAAGTTATCTACTGTATTTCTCAGTGCTCCGTAGAAAGGCTCTTCACTAATGCGCCATCCCGCAGAGAACGATGGAAAGAAGCCGTACCGGTGTCCTTTTTTAAACCGGGAACTGCCATCATATCTTCCGCTTGCCTCAAACAAATATCTCCCTTTATAGTCATAATTGGCCCTATAAAAGACACCGAACAAGGCGTATTTATTCTTTCCTCCGGTGACTACCGTATTTTCTCCCTTAGCTAAATTAAAATCATTCAACTCATCAGACAACAGTCCATCTTTACTCACTGTCAGGTCTTCATAAGATTTTGTCTCATAGTTAATACCTCCTGTCAATTTCACATTATGAGAACCGGCAAACAAATTACCATAAGTTCCGTAAGCATTATACGCATAATACAAATGCTTTGTATTCAGGACTGTCAGCTTATTTCCTCCACTTGTACTTTCAGGCATGGTAAGTGTAACACCCGGTACCTTAGAGTATTGCACATCCACACTTCTATTGGTACACTTCTTGTCATATTTCGAATATGTATAGTTCCCTATGATTTCAACATGTTTTACCGGGTTGATAACCACTTCAAAGGTAGTCATAAACTCGTCTATCTCATCTTTATTATTATGTTTCTTATTGGATAATGCAACGGTGGTACCCGCCAAAGTATAGTTCATTATATTAGTTTCATACACCAGTGTACCATCAGGATGTACAGGCACTAATATAGGCAAGGCACGATAACTTGCATTCTTAAATATCGTATTCACTCCACCAAGTCCCGGATAGGAGTAGTTCGATTTGAAATAAGATGTATTATTACTGACGGATAACCAAAGAGTCACTTTTGCTTCCAGCCTTGATTTGAAATTATAGCGTTCATACTTATCCGGTTGTATTTTAAGAACTCCTTTCTGATTATAGTATCCTCCGGAAAGCCTGAACTTCAGATGTTCACTTCCACCGGCAATGCTTACATTATGCTCATGAGTCGGACGTTTATGATCATATAGATAATTGTACCAATCAAAATTTCCATAGTATTTATACTGTCCGTTCTCAGTCACTACCCAGGGACGTTCGGATTGTTCCGTCTTATCATTTCTCCTGATCCACAACTCATAATAATCCTTTTCTGTATATGTGAGCAATGGTGTCCCCTGCCAGGTAGAGAAGAACATATCGCTAATACCGGCTGCATAATATCCACGGGTTTCATAATCTGTCGACGTAGTCACATCACTAAAGCTATACCGTCCGTTATAATTAAGAGTGACTTTGCCTTTTTCTCCGGTCTTTGTTGTAACCAGGATAACTCCATAAGCAGCCCGCGCACCATAAATAGCAGCAGACGACGCATCTTTTAATACCGAAATGGATGCAACATCATTCGGATTGACACGGTTCACATCTCCCTCCACTCCATCAATAAGGACCAACGGTTTAGCAGAACCACTGATGGAATTCACACCTCTGATATTAAACGAACCTCCATCTCCCGCACGACCTGAAGAAAAAGAGACAGTCATATTAGGGACTGCTCCCTGCAGTAATTGAGACATAGTCGAAGCAGAGCGCCCTGCCAATTGATCTCCCTCTACCACAGATACAGCGCCTGTCAAATTCACTTTCTTCTGTGTTCCATAACCTACAACTACCACTTCGTCCAAAGACCTGGAGTCTTCCTGCATTGTTATATTGATGACCGAATTATTCTTGACAGGATATTCAACGCTCTTATAGCCTAAAAACGAGAAAATCAATATACTATTGTCTGGAACCTCGATAGTATACCTTCCGTCCATATCGGTGATGGCTCCTATTTTCTCACCTTTAACAGCCACATTACAACCGACAACAGCCTCCCCCGAATCATCTTTTACTGTTCCTGTTATCCTCCGGCCGGGAGTTACGTTTTTCATTTTCTCCATATTTTTCACCAGAATAATATGGTTGCCCTCCATCGTATACGAGAAACCCGTTCCTTGCAAAACTCTATTAAGAATTTCGGCAACCGTGGTTTCCCGAGTAGATACTGCTATTTGCTTGTTCAAATTAATCTCATGCTCATTGTAAATAAACAAATAGTCTGTTTGTTTTTCAATCTGCCTGATAACGTCAGATAGTGTTGCGGTTCCTTTATTCATCGTTACTTTTTGATTTTGAGAACGAGCATTCAAGGAATATGTCTCAAAAACGATGAATAACAGGAAAAAGACAGTTAACCTCATAATTCTTAAAATTTGAGTACAGTGTGTTTTTCTATGGACAATACGTCCACACCAAAGATTATTTTTCATATCTTTGCCTAGAGTTATTAAGTTAATACATAAAGATTTGTAACAGATGACGAGTCTTTTTTATTGACTTCTCACATATCGGTAAGTGCTGCAACACTTACCGATATTTCTGTTTTAAACGGGCAGGTTCTCTTGCTCTCATTTTCAGTGTTTTTTTTAGATTAAATACTAGGGTTAATAGATTATGATCTGATTCTTTTCGTCGTCCTGTATATAATTAAATTTGATATATTTCTGCAATACTCTCATCACATGTTCGATTCCTTCTTTCTGGCGGAACTTACCGGTACACGGATGGGAAGCTATTTCTATGTTTTTATTAATGATCTTCACTTCATAATATTGCTCTAATTTCTTAAAGACAGTTTCCAACGGTTCATCTTTAAAAGAATAAATACCCATCCTCCACAAGAAATCATGATCCGAAGTAAAGGTCTCTTTATAAAGTTTCCCGTCTCTAACTTCCACCTTTTCATGTGGATTCAAGATTATTTCGTTTTGCGTTTCAGGATGGTATACGGTGACTTTACCTTCTATCAAAGAAGCTTCAAATAAACCGGAGTTAGGATATGCCGAGACATTGAAAGTAGTTCCCAATACTCGAATATCATATTTCTCCGTCTCAACAATAAAAGGATGTTTCTCGTTATGAGCCACTTCAAAATACCCCTCTCCTTCCAAAATCACTTTCCTCTCTTTGGCATGAAATCCGGTAGCCGGATATTTTAAAGTAGAGTTGGAGTTCAACCAGACAATTGTCCCGTCAGCCAAAACCAGGCTAGCCCTTTGCCCTGCGGGAACCGTCATCATCTGCATTTCAGTAGAGTGTTCAAACCGATACTCTTGATATTCCTTATGAATAATAAAAGCAATCATGGCAATGACTGCCGCTATCTTCATAGAGGCCCAAAGATAACGCATCATAATTTTCTTATTTTCCGCCTTTTTTTCTTGCAAATTACCATTCCAGATAGTAGCGTCATAAATATGACGCATTTGCATCAGTTGTTCACGGTGTTCTTCACTTTCTTTCATCCAGCGCACGACTTCTCTCTTTTCTTCGGGAAGAGCATCTCCTGCAAGATATTTATTTAATAGTTTCGTATCCATACTTTTTCCTTGGGGTTAAGACATAAGCTTTTTGAGGGCTTACATATATAAGACACGCCACTTACAAACTTCACTAGAAGAAAAATAAAAAAAGTGCTTTGAGGTCCTTCATTTGTTCATCAATGCCGAGGAGGATATGCATCAATGCCGAAGGAGAACTTTATCGGTAAGGTATTCTATTAGAAAAAAAGTAGAGTATAAAGGTAATCTTTGAGGTTCTTCCTTAAAGCTTGCAACGCTTTGCCAATATGATAGTCTACCCCTTTCACTGTCACATTTAATGATTCAGCGATTTCTTTCATTGATTTATTCTCATATCGACTCATCATAAATGCCCTTCTTGTTTTTTCCGGCAATTCATTTAAAGTATGATTAACAATGGCGATTATTTCTTCAGAGAAAAGTTGGTTAGGATCGGAAGAGTCAAGAGAAGAGATACGGAAATCAAGTTCGTAAAGTTCATCATCCAGGATGTTTTCCCTGGCCTCCATCCGCAGATGCTCATTTCGCAGGTAGTTTAAGGCCTGATTCTTTACCACAGTCATCAAAAAAGCACGGATATTTTTCACCTCTTCAGTCTTCATCGTACTCCATAAAGTTATCATTGCCTCAGAGGCTATATCTTTCGACTGCATCTCATCGTGAAGATAGGATTTAGCAAACAAGAAACAACGTTGATAATACTCAATATAGATATCATCAAATGTCATATTAGAGCTTATGGCACCGTTTTGTCTTCTCATTTTAGCGTATTTCTCACCTGTTTAGACTTTTGTTAACGAAGCAAAGATAGCTAAAAGAAGTTATCTTCCAAAAGCCAGTCTTGAAATATTTTCGTCTTATCTACTATACACTTCCGCTTTTTTTCGTACTTTTACCCCTTGTTGGAAAGAAGTGCCTTTTCAACCCTTGAGAACAGAAAAAGAAAAAACAATATATAAAATGAATCACAAATGGAATTATCGACCCATTACACCCGAACAGGCAGAGACAAGCCAGACATTGGCCCAGGAACTAGGGATTAGCCCGATACTTGGACAACTTTTGGTGCAGCGGGGAATTACAAAGGCAGCAGATGCCAAGAAGTTTTTCCGCCCGCAATTGCCCGACCTGCATGATCCGTTCCTGATGAAGGATATGGATATTGCAGTAGAACGTCTGAACAGGGCGATGGGAAAGAAAGAACGTATTCTAATTTATGGAGATTATGACGTAGACGGTACTACTGCCGTAGCATTGGTCTACAAGTTTATTCAACAGTTCTATTCGAACCTTGATTATTACATACCCGACCGATACAATGAAGGGTATGGCATTTCTAAAAAAGGAGTGGACTACGCCGCAGAAACCGGTGTAGGACTGATTATTGTACTCGATTGTGGAATTAAAGCAGTAGAAGAAATCACTTATGCCAAAGAGAAAGGGATTGATTTCATCATCTGCGATCATCATGTACCGGATGATGTGCTTCCGCCTGCCGTAGCTATTCTGAACGCCAAACGCCTGGACAATACGTACCCGTACACTCACCTTTCCGGTTGTGGAGTCGGTTTCAAGTTTATGCAGGCATTCGCTATCAGTAACGGTATCGAGTTCCACCACCTGATTCCTTTGCTGGATATTGTAGCTGTGAGTATTGCATCGGACATCGTTCCGATTATGGATGAAAACCGTATCCTCGCCTACCACGGTCTGAAGCAACTGAACAGTAACCCGAGCATTGGTATGAAGGCTATTATCGACGTATGCGGACTTTCTGAAAAGGAAATCACCGTCAGCGATATTGTGTTTAAAATCGGACCGCGCATCAATGCATCAGGACGTATTCAAAACGGAAAAGAAGCCGTAGACCTGCTGACGGAAAAAGATTTCTCGATAGCGCTTGAGAAAGCCGGACAAATCAACCAATACAACGAAACCCGGAAAGACCTCGACAAGAGTATGACGGAAGAGGCAAACAACATCGTTGCCAATCTGGAAGGATTAGCCGATCGCCGCTCCATCGTGCTCTACAACGAAGAATGGCACAAAGGAGTGATTGGTATCGTAGCTTCCCGTCTGACAGAAGTGTACTACCGCCCTGCCGTGGTACTGACCCGGACGGATGATATGGCAACAGGTTCCGCACGTTCAGTTTCCGGCTTCGACGTATATAAAGCAATCGAGCATTGCCGCGACCTACTGGAAAACTTCGGGGGACATACATACGCCGCCGGACTGTCGATGAAAGTGGAAAACGTGAATGCCTTTACCAAACGATTCGAAGAATACGTTTCACAGCATATCTTACCGGAACAAACCAGTGCCGTTATCGAGATTGATGCTGAAATAGATTTCAGGGATATTTCATCCAAGTTCTTCAGCGACCTGAAAAAGTTTAATCCTTTCGGTCCTGATAACACGAAACCTATTTTCTGCACTCATCATGTTTATGATTACGGAACAAGTAAAGTGGTGGGACGCGATCAGGAACATATCAAACTCGAACTGGTCGATAATAAATCGAATAATGTAATGAACGGTATCGCGTTCGGACAGAGCTCACACGTACGTTATATCAAAACGAAACGCTCGTTCGACATCTGTTACACCATTGAAGAAAACACGCACAAGCGTGGTGAAGTACAACTTCAAATCGAGGATATAAAGCCGATTGAATAAGTATCAGGAGATATTAAAGCAATATTGGGGATATGACTCCTTCCGCGACTTGCAGGAGGAGATCATCACCAGTATCGGCGAAGGCAAAGATACACTGGGACTTATGCCGACCGGAGGCGGTAAGTCCATCACTTTTCAAGTGCCTGCTCTCGCCCAGGAAGGGATTTGCATTGTCATTACTCCTCTCATCGCCCTGATGAAAGATCAGGTGCAAAACCTGCGTAAACGCGGCATCAAGGCGCTTGCCATCTATTCAGGCATGACACGGCAGGAGATTCTCACTGCTCTTGAGAATTGCATCTTCGGTAATTATAAATTCCTCTATATTTCTCCGGAACGTCTGGACACGGACATATTCCGTACCAAACTGCGATCAATGAAAGTCTCCATGATTACGGTCGACGAAAGTCACTGTATCTCACAATGGGGATATGACTTCCGTCCTGCTTACCTGAAAATTGCCGAAATACGGACATTGCTACCGGGAATTCCGGTACTGGCACTTACGGCGACCGCCACTCCGGAAGTAGTGAAGGATATTCAAGCTCGCCTGGATTTCCGTGAAGAGAATGTTTTCCGCATGAGCTTCGAACGGAAAAACCTGGCGTATATCGTCCGGCAAACGGATAACAAAACTCAAGAGCTGTTGCATATCTTACGAAAGATACCCGGCAGCGCCATTATCTATGTCCGCAACAGACGACGCACCAAAGAAATCACCGAGTTACTGGTAAACGAAGATATTACCGCCGACTTCTATCACGCCGGACTGGATAATGCCGTAAAAGACCTCAGACAAAAACGCTGGCAAAGCGGAGAAGTTCGTGTAATGGTAGCTACAAACGCCTTTGGAATGGGGATTGATAAACCCGACGTGCGTATCGTATTGCATCTCGATCTCCCCGACTCTCTCGAAGCTTATTTCCAGGAGGCCGGTCGTGCAGGAAGAGACGGTGAAAAAGCGTATGCTGTGATCTTATACACCAAAACGGACAGAACGACGCTACACAGGCGCGTTGTGGATACTTTCCCCGACAAGGAGTATATTCTCAATGTCTACGAACATCTGCAGTATTACTATCAGATGGCAATGGGCGACGGTTTCCAATGTGTCCGCGAGTTTAATCTGGAAGAGTTTTGCCGGAAGTTCAAATACTTCCCGGTTCCGGTGGACAGTGCACTGAAAATATTGACTCAAGCCGGCTATCTGGAATATACGGACGAACAGGATAATGCCTCCCGTATTCTTTTCACGATTCGCCGGGACGAACTATACAAATTGCGGGAAATGGGAACGGAAGCCGAAGCACTGATACAGACGATTCTCCGCTCTTACACCGGAGTATTCACCGACTATGCCTATATCAGCGAAGCAACCCTGTCCATACGTACCGGACTGACCCGCGAACAAATTTATAATATACTGGTCACGCTTACCAAACGTCGTATCGTGGATTACATTCCGCACAAAAAGACACCTTATATTATATACACCCGCGAACGGCAGGAACTTCGTTTTGTGCATATTCCTCCTTCCGTCTACGAAGAACGCAAAGCCCGGTATGAAGCCCGCATCAAAGCGATGGAAGAGTATGTCACTTCGGAGAATGTGTGCCGGAGCCGGATGCTGCTCCGTTACTTCGGAGAGAAGAACGAGCACAACTGCGGACAATGCGATGTTTGTCTTAGTCACCGTGCAACCGATGCCCTGACCGAGAATTCTTTCGATTTCGAGGAACTGAAAAAGAAAATATCAGAATTACTCACCCAGAAACCGCTGACACCAGTAGAAATAGCCGATAAGATAGAAGCGGAAAAAGAGAGCATCAGCGAAGTCATCCAATATTTATTGGAGGAAGGTGAATGGAAGATGCAGGATGGAATGATACATATTTCAAAATAAGTTACTACCTTTGCAAAGTAACTCAAAAATAACACACCATGCCGAACTTTTTTAAATCTTTCTTCTCCGGTAAGTCGGAAACTCCGGAAAGTGAAAAACAGAAAAACGATCAGAAAAATTTCGAGATTTTCAAATACGACGGTTTACGTGCGCAACGCATGGGACGTCCAGATTATGCAGTAAAATGTTTTATTGAAGCTCTTGCCATCAAGGAAGAGTTTGAAACAATGGGCTATCTTAGCCAACTCTATATCCAGATGGGGGAAACGGCAAAGGCCCGCGAGCTATTGGAAAAGATGGCTGCTATGGAACCTGACGTCACAAGCACTTTCCTGACACTGGCCAATGTATGCTTCATCCAGGAAGATTATCAGGCTATGGAAGAAGCTGCCAATAAAGCGATTGCCATCGAAGAAGGAAATGCCGTGGCTCATTATCTATTAGGGAAAGCCCGTAAGGGACAGGATGACGACCTGATGACTATTGCCCATCTCACCAAAGCAATCACTTTGAAAGATGATTTCATTGAAGCTCGCCTATTACGTGCGGAAGCTTTGATGAACCTGAAACAGTATAAAGATATGATGGAAGATATAGATGCTGTGCTCGCCCAGAATCCGGAAGAAGAGACAGCCATGCTCCTGCGCGGAAAAGTGAAAGAAGCAGACGGCAAGGACGAAGAGGCAGAAGAAGATTACAAACTGGTGACGGAAATAAACCCGTTCAACGAACAGGCATACCTTTATTTAGGGCAACTTTATATCAACCAGAAAAAACTGACGGAAGCCATCGGCCTGTTTGATGAAGCCATCGAACTGAATCCGAACTTTGCGGAAGCCTACAAAGAACGCGGACGCGCTAAATTACTGAATGGTGATAAGGACGGTTCGGTAGAGGACATGAAGAAATCTCTGGAATTGAATCCGAAAGAGGAAGCTGGTCTGAACGGAGAATTCAAGAACCTGGGACCAAAGCCTGAAGCACTTCCCGGCATCTTTTAAGTATCCTTTTCATCTATTTTAGGCAAGAAAACAAAAAAAGTATCGTTTTTTGTTTGCATCTAACAGAAAATTATTACTTTTGCCCCAGAATTAAAAACCAAAGCAAAAAAGATAGATTCGAATGAAATCATTTACTTATGCATATTACTTCTTTTTTTACTTTTACTTTAGCAACAAAGTAGAGCGGGAGTTTGTATGTATCAAGTGACAGTGATGCTTAAGGACTGAATAGAGAAATCAATCATATGAATCCCGCTCCAATATGGACGCGGGATTTTTTTATATAATACATTTAGAACAATGAAAAAGATAGCAATTCAAGGAACACTCGGCTCATATCATGATATCGCCGCACACAAGTACTTCGAGGGAGAAGAAATAGAGTTAATCTGTTGTGCCAACTTCGAAGACGTGTTTACTTCGATACGGAAAGACAGCCAGGTTATCGGAATGCTAGCCATCGAGAATACGATTGCGGGAAGTTTGTTGCACAACAATGAATTGTTGAGACAAAGCGGCACACAGATTATCGGTGAATACAAACTGCGCATCTCGCACAGCTTTGTCTGTCTCCCCGATGAGAGCTGGGAAGATCTGACAGAAGTCAACTCCCACCCTATCGCCCTGATGCAGTGTCGCGAATTTCTGAATCAACATCCACAGTTGAAAGTGGTGGAAGGTGAAGACACGGCCCGCAGCGCAGAAATCATCAAGAATGAAAATCTGAAAGGACACGCTGCCATCTGCTCCAAAGCAGCAGCTGAACGTTACGGCATGAAAGTCCTCCAGGAAGGTATTGAAACGAACAAGCACAACTTCACCCGTTTTCTAGTTGTTGCCGATCCCTGGCAAGTAGACGAACTCCGCCAACATCATGCCAATGCAACCAACAAGGCAAGTATCGTATTCACTCTTCCACATACGGAAGGCAGCCTGTCACAGGTTTTATCCATTCTATCGTTCTATAATATCAATCTGACAAAAATTCAATCGTTGCCTATCATCGGACGGGAATGGGAATACCAGTTTTACGTAGATGTAGCTTTCAACGATTATCTAAGATACAAGCAGTCTATTGCTGCAATCACTCCATTAACCAAAGAACTTAAATTATTAGGCGAATATGCAGAAGGAAAGTCAAACGTATAAAATCGCTCCTGCCGACAGATTGGCAAGTGTAAGCGAATACTACTTCTCAAAGAAGCTAAAAGAGGTAGCACAGATGAATGCAGAGGGGAAGGATGTTATCAGCCTCGGTATCGGAAGCCCCGATATGCCTCCCTCAAGGGAAACCATCGAAACATTGTGCAACAATGCTCATGATCCCAACGGACACGGTTACCAACCGTATGTAGGTATCCCCGAACTGCGCAAAGGCTTCGCTGCCTGGTATCAACGCTGGTATGGAGTGGAACTGAATCCGAATACGGAGATACAGCCTTTAATCGGCTCTAAAGAAGGAATTCTCCATGTTACGCTGGCATTCGTCAATCCGGGTGAGCAGGTGCTAGTCCCGAATCCGGGATATCCCACCTATACATCTTTGAGTAAAATACTCGGAGCGGAAGTTATCAACTACGACCTGAAAGAAGAGGATGGCTGGATGCCTGACTTCGAGGCACTGGAAAAAATGGATCTTAGTCGCGTAAAACTGATGTGGACCAATTATCCCAACATGCCGACGGGAGCCAATGCAACTCCGGAAATCTATGAACGTCTCGTTGATTTTGCCCGTCGCAAGAATATCGTAATTGTGAATGATAATCCATACAGCTTCATTCTGAACGAAAAACCTATCAGTATCCTAAGTGTACCGGGAGCCAAAGACTGTTGCATCGAGTTCAATTCTATGAGTAAGAGCCACAATATGCCGGGCTGGCGTATTGGTATGCTGGCATCGAATGCTGAATTCGTACAATGGATATTGAAAGTGAAAAGCAATATCGACAGCGGTATGTTCCGTGCCATGCAACTGGCTGCTGCTACCGCCCTTGAGGCTGAAACAGACTGGTATGAAGGTAATAATAAGAATTACCGCAACCGTCGTCATCTTGCCGGTGAGATCATGAAAGCATTGGGATGCACCTACGATGAGAAACAAGTAGGCATGTTCCTCTGGGGGAAGATTCCAGCTTCCTGCAAGGATGTAGAGGAGCTGACAGAAAAGGTGCTGCATGAAGCAAGAGTGTTTATCACTCCGGGATTTATCTTCGGCAGTAACGGAGCAAGGTATATTCGTATCTCACTTTGTTGCAAGGACAATAAGCTGGCAGAAGCTCTGGAAAGAATTAAAAGAATCTAACCTCTCCCAAAGAGAGAACGACAGCAGAATGAGACAGAACAAATTCAATGAAAACAAGTTATTAAAAGAATAAAAACAAATAAGAATATGGAACTCGAATCAATTTTATTACCGGGCGTTGAAGCTAAAAGACCGATTGTCATTGCCGGCCCGTGTAGCGCAGAAACGGAAGAACAAGTAATGGATACAGCCAAACAACTGGCTGCTAAAGGACAAAAAATATATCGTGCCGGAATCTGGAAGCCGCGTACCAAACCGGGAGGTTTCGAAGGTATCGGTGTAGAAGGTCTTGCCTGGTTGAAAGAGGTGAAGAAAGAAACTGGAATGTATGTTTCTACGGAGGTAGCAACAGCCAAACACGTTTACGAATGTCTGAAAGCGGGAATCGATATTCTTTGGGTAGGTGCACGCACCACTGCCAATCCTTTCGCCGTACAGGAAATCGCTGACGCACTGAAAGGGGTTGATATCCCTGTATTGGTTAAGAACCCGGTGAACCCGGATCTCGAATTATGGATCGGAGCACTGGAACGTATCAACAACGCTGGTTTGAAGCGTCTGGGTGCTATCCACCGAGGTTTCAGCAGTTATGACAAAAAGATCTATCGGAATCTTCCCCAATGGCATATTCCTATCGAACTGCGCCGCCGCATCCCTAATCTTCCGATTTTCTGTGATCCGAGCCATATCGGTGGAAAACGTGAGTTGGTTGCACCGCTTTGCCAACAGGCTATGGACTTGAATTTCGACGGTCTGATTGTAGAAAGCCACTGCAACCCGGATTGCGCATGGAGCGACGCTTCTCAACAAGTTACTCCGGACGTACTCGACTATATCCTCAATCTGTTGGTAATCCGTACGGAAACACAATCTACCGAAAGTCTGGCACAGCTCCGTAAACAGATTGACGAATGTGACGACAATATCATTCAGGAATTAGCAAAAAGAATGCGTGTGGCCCGTGAAATCGGTACTTACAAAAAAGAGCACGGAATCACAGTCCTTCAAGCCGGACGTTACAATGAGATTCTGGAAAAACGTGGCGCGCAGGGCGAACAATGCGGTATGGACAGCGAGTTTATGAAGAAGATTTTCGAAGCCATCCACGAAGAATCAGTTCGTCAACAGATGGAAATTATTAATAAGTAGTTAGAGTAGTCAAGTAGTATCTACTACTTACTACTTGACTACTAAATAATAAACATTATGAGAATATTAATCCTTGGAGCTGGTAAAATGGGCTCCTTCTTTACTGATATTTTGAGCTTTCAACACGAGACGGCCGTGTTCGACGTCAACCCGCACCAGTTGCGTTTCGTCTATAACACATATCGTTTCACCACATTGGAGGAGATTAAGGAATTTGAACCGGAACTGGTTATTAATGCCGCCACAGTAAAGTACACGTTGGATGCCTTTCGCAAAATACTGCCTGTACTACCCAAAGACTGTATCATTAGTGACATTGCCTCTGTAAAAACCGGACTGAAGAAGTTCTACGAAGAAAGTGGTTTCCGCTACGTTTCCAGTCACCCTATGTTTGGCCCGACTTTCGCAAGTCTTAGCAATTTAAGCAGTGAAAATGCCATCATTATCAGTGAAGGCGACCACCTGGGAAAAATATTCTTCAAAGACCTCTATCAGACATTACGGTTGAACATCTTTGAATATACTTTCGATGAGCACGACGAAACAGTAGCCTACTCGCTTTCTATTCCGTTCGTATCGACGTTCGTATTTGCTGCCGTAATGAAACATCAGGAAGCCCCGGGAACTACGTTCAAAAAGCACATGGCAATCGCCAAAGGGTTGCTAAGCGAAGATGATTACCTGCTTCAGGAAATACTGTTCAACCCACGCACTCCGGGACAAGTAACTAATATCCGGACAGAGTTGAAAAACCTTCTCGAAATCATCGAAAACAAGGATGCGGAAGGTATGAAAAAGTATCTGACGAAGATCCGGGAAAAGATTAAATAATCAATACCGGTGCCAAGATTTAACGATCCCCTGCAAAAAAGTTCTTTGCAGGGGATTTTTTTATGTGTACCTTTGTATCCGCAAAAACGGATTCACAGGAGAAAGAATGATAGATCAAATTACCATAGACCGGATATTGGACGCGGCACAAATTATGGATGTCGTTTCTGACTTTGTCACCCTGCGCAAACGTGGTGTCAATTACGTCGGTTTGTGTCCGTTCCACAGTGATAAAACTCCTTCTTTTTATGTCTCTCCCGCTAAAGGATTATGCAAATGTTTTGCTTGTGGAAAAGGTGGAAATGCCGTGCATTTCATTATGGAGCACGAGCAGATGTCTTATCCGGAAGCATTGAAGTACCTTGCCAAGAAATATAATATCGAAATCAAGGAACGGGAATTAAGCGACGAGGAGAAGTTTGTGCAAAGCGAACGTGAAAGTCTGTTTATTGTCAATAACTTTGCACGCGATTATTTCCAGAATATACTAAAGAATCATATAGACGGCCGTAGCATCGGTATGGCCTATTTCCGTAATCGTGGCTTTCGCGATGACATTATTGAGAAATTTCAGTTAGGTTACTGTACCGAAAGTCATGATGCATTTTCCAAAGAGGCAATCCAAAAAGGATATAAGAAAGAGTATCTGGTAAAAACCGGACTTTGTTATGAAACGGATGATCACCGGTTACGGGATCGTTTTTGGGGACGTGTTATTTTCCCTGTCCATACGCTTTCCGGCAAAGTGGTGGCTTTTGGCGGACGTGTACTTGCCAGTGCAACGAAAGGGGTTAAAGTTAAATACGTCAATTCGCCCGAATCGGAAATTTACCACAAAAGTAACGAATTATACGGTATATATTTCGCCAAACAGGCTATTGTAAAGCAGGACCGTTGTTTTTTAGTTGAAGGATATACGGATGTGATCTCCATGCATCAATCCGGCATAGAGAATGTGGTTGCTTCTTCGGGAACAGCCCTCACGCCAGGACAAATCCGTATGATCCACCGGTTCACCAACAATATGACAGTGCTTTATGACGGTGACGCAGCAGGTATCAAGGCTTCTATCCGGGGAATTGATATGTTATTGGAAGAAGGGATGAACATCAAGGTCTGTCTTCTTCCCGATGGAGACGACCCGGACTCTTTTGCCCGTAAACATAACTCTACGGAATTTCAAGCCTTTATCTCGGAACATGAAACGGACTTTATCCGCTTCAAGACAAACTTGTTGCTGGAGGATGCAGGAAAAGACCCTATCAAGCGTGCGGAACTGATTGGTAACCTGGTACAAAGTATCTCTGTCATTCCGGAAGCGATTGTTAGAGATGTTTATATCAAAGAATGTGCCCAACTACTTCATGTAGAAGACAAACTGCTTGTATCGGAAGTTGCCAAAAGGCGGGAAACTCAAGCAGAGAAGCGAGCCGAGCAAACGGAACGGGAACGCCGGATGGCTGAAAGAACAGCTATGATGTCACAGGGCAGCACATCTCCTGAAAATGTTCCAATGCCTAATGGAGATATTCCGTTACCTCCTGAAGTGGATGGCGGATATACAGATGTTCCTCCTGCTCTGCAGGAAGACAGTTATGCCTCCTTTATTCCACAGGAAGGAAAGGAAGGGCAGGAATTCTACAAATTCGAGCGACTGATATTACAGGCGGTAGTTCGTTATGGAGAGAAAATCATGTGTAACCTGACCGATGAAGAAGGAAATGAAATTCCGGTAACCGTCATAGAATATGTGGTTAATGATCTGAAAGAAGATGAGTTAGCCTTCCATAATCCGCTGCACCGCCAAATGTTATCGGAAGCTGCTGCACACATGCACGATTCCAACTTCATTGCCGAACGTTATTTCCTGGCACATCCTGATCCGGTAATCAGTAAATTGAGTGTAGACTTGATTAATGTGCGTTATCAGCTTAGCAAATATCACTCCAAGTCCCAAAAGATCGTGACGGATGAAGAGCGGCTCTATGAACTGGTGCCGATGTTAATGATTAACTTCAAGTATGCAATCGTAACAGAAGAATTAAAGCACATGCTTTATGCCCTACAAGATCCTGCTCTTGCCCATGATAATGAGAAATGCGACTCACTTATGCAACGCTATAATGAGTTGAGAACCGTACAAAGCATCATGGCAAAACGGTTGGGAGATCGCGTCGTTTTACGATAAGCTTATTTGTTTAGTAAGTAGAAAACGGATTATACTCTTCCGTGTTGAATCAGATTCATAAACTCTTCACGAGTCTTTGCCTGATTGAAAGCTCCGGTAAAGTCAGAAGTAGTAGTAATAGAGTTTTGTTTTTCTACACCACGCATCTGCATACACATGTGTTTGGCTTCCACCACCACCATTACTCCCAATGGATTCAGCGTTTCCTGAATGCACTCTTTGATTTGCAGTGTCATGCGTTCCTGCACTTGCAGACGATGAGAGAATATATCGACTACACGGGCAATCTTACTCAACCCTGTGATATAGCCATTAGGAATATAAGCCACGTGCGCCTTTCCGTAGAACGGCAACATGTGATGTTCGCAAAGAGAGAAGAAATCGATATCTTTTACAATCACCATCTGACTATATTCTTCCTGGAATTTAGCAGAGCGAAGCACTTCGTGAGGGTCCATGTGATACCCTTTCGTCAAACTTAACATCGCCTTAGCCACCCGTTCCGGAGTTTTCAATAACCCTTCCCTTTCGGCATCTTCACCCAACAAAGTTATAATACTACGATAATGACTCTTCAACTCCTCCAGATTCGGAGAAACAATTTCTTCTTTTTCTAACATGATACAATTATAAAGGAATATTGATCTGGTCTCTTACAATAGAAACCTCTTTGAACACACCGGTAGCTTTCAACCGACGCATCATTGCATCCGCTTCTTCAATGCTACGGAAATCACCTACACGACAAAGCCAACGAGGTGGATTGAACGAAGTATATACCGTCAATTCAGGAAAATACTCTTTCACACGCGATGCTACATGATAAGCATCATTCTTCGCCTGACGAGTATTGTTACCGGCATACGCCTGGATTCTGAACCCGGAAGTCTTTATTACTTTCTGTTCACCTGTTGCAGGACGTTCCATACCTATCAGAGCCTCAATGCGGGGATCTTGATGGATAGTCACCTTTCCTTGCCCCGGAATGTTACGTTCCAGACTCTTGATAATACTTTGCGCTTGCGCAAAAGTAGCTGTCAAAACAAACAATAGGGTAAGTAAAACCTTCATTATTAAATAGTTGATAAATGATAAATGATAGTTGGAGAATGATAGTTGAAAAATAAACGATAGTCGATAGCAAGCTATACTGCATAGCAACTATCAACTATCATTTATCAACTATCATTTAATTGAAGGCATCAATGATACCCTTGAAATCAGATACTTTCAAAGCAGCACCACCAATCAAACCACCATCAACGTCCGGGTTAGAGAACAGTTCTTTAGCGTTAGAAGGTTTACAGCTACCACCGTAAAGGATAGAAGTATTGTCTGCGATTTCTTTGCCATACTTGTCAGCAACGATAGAACGGATGAAAGCATGGATTTCCTGTGCTTGTTCAGGAGAAGCTGTTTTACCTGTGCCGATAGCCCAAACTGGTTCGTAAGCCAATATAATCTTAGAGAAGTCTTCAGCAGACAGAGAGAATACAGATTCCATCTGTGCAGCTACCACTTCGTTCTGCTTGTTAGCTTCGCGTTCTTCCAACACTTCACCAATACAGAAAATCGGAGTCAGACCGTTAGCCAAAGCCAATTTCACTTTTTCTTCAAGGATAGCAACTGTTTCACCGTAGTATGCACGACGTTCAGAGTGTCCCAAAATTACATATTTTGCACCTGTAGAAGCAACCATTTCAGCTGAAACTTCACCTGTATATGCACCTGATGCTTTATCTGCACAGTTTTCAGCACCTACACCGATCTTTGCAGCGTCTACCAACGGAGTAACAGAAGCCAAGTGGATGAACGGAGTACAGATGATTACATCACAGTTAGGCTTTTCGTTAGCCAATGCTTCGTTCAATTCTTTAGCCAAAGCGATGCCCTCTTGAAGGGTTTTGTTCATTTTCCAGTTTCCTGCAACAATGTTCTTTCTCATTTTGTTTTTTATTTTAAAGGGTTAATAAATTTACGATTTCACGATTGACAATTGAACGATCGGGATTAGCGTTCGTTACAGAGGCCGCTCGTTATCATTTATTTTTTTATTCTTGTTCTTCTATTTTCGAATTCTCCGCTTTTAATTCTTTGTTTTTCATCTCTTCCTCTTGTTGCTTCCGCTTCGCGTTTTTCCGTTCTCTGCGGCGAACGACCAAAACATCCACCCCAAGCACTAGCAACAACGGAATAACAAACCATAAGAATACATATCCCACCGTATGAGTGTCACTGCTCACTTTCTGTTTTCCTAACGGCAGATTTTCCAGCTTGTCCGTCAGCACATATTCATCCGGTATATCCTCATCGCTCCATTTATTCAAGATTGTTCCGTTCTTAATCAGTATCAATCCCGGATTGGAACGAACCATTGTCTTTAATGTAATATCATCCATCTGACAGAAAGGATATTCAGCTCCCGTCTTATCCTTCCACAATTCGATCTGTTCTTCCGGTGAAGAAGTGAGGCAGTAAAATTTATAGCCATGCTCCACCGAATAGTCATATATCTCATTAATCAAATCAATGTTACTATCATCCGCCTCTTCAATCCGATGGGCAACCAACAAGAAGGTGTATCCTATATCCGTCAATACATCGTCTGTTATATCTTCACCCGTATTCAGATCAATCATAGAGAAATCGTGAATAGCCGGTTCATATCCTTTTTCCTTCAGAATTGTCCGTGTGTCGACAAATGTCCAGGTACTATCCGGATAGTTATCCAACGTAAATTCTTTCTTCTCTCCGTTCTTTTCCAAGATAAAGATGCTTTCATATACACTCGGTTTCGCTCCTTCGGGCATTGTCATCCCTTCCAGAATATTCTTTCCGATCTTGTAAGGACGAAAGTCTAAAACTGGCAGACGGTCCAGACAATAGAACGACAAAGTAAATACAAAGAACAGCGTATAGAGAGAAACCAGCCACTCCATCTTCACACTGATAAAACGGATCAGCATCCTCCTGTGGCGGAAAGCCATCATTGCTGCAAACAGCAGAATTATATTCTTACCGAATGTCTCCCAGTTTGTCAACACCCAGGCATCTCCAAAACAACCACAGTCCGAAACCGGATCAAAGATGGCAAGATACAAGGTCAGTGGTGTCATAAAAATCATCAGCATCAAAGCCAATGAAGTAGCCAACGTTCTCCTGGTAGCAAAGAATAAGGAGATACCGATAAAAAACTCAATGGCTGACAAGATGATACCTCCCAATAAAGGGAAGAATGAAGGGAACCAAGAAGCTATTCCGAATGCGGTCAGATAATCCTGTATCTTATACTGGAACCCCAGTGGATCAACTGCCTTTACAAATCCGGAAAAGATGAACGATGCCGCCAAAAGAAAGCGACACGTATTCGCCACTACCTCCTGAATGATATGTAAGTTCTTATCCTTCAAATTCTATCTTAATCAGTCCGAAAACAGAGTAATTAATCATATCCATATAATTGGCATCAATTCCCTCTGACACCAATGTGTTGCCGGCCAGGCTCTCAATCTGCTTGGTACGGTAAATCTTCATCAAGATCAAGTCTGTGTAAGAGCTGACACGCATGCTCCGCCAAGCTTCATCATAATCATGGTTTTTGGCAAGCATCAGGTCTAATGCCTCTTTTGCATACTTATCGTATAAAGCCATCGCTTCTTCATTGCTGATGTCGGCAGACTCGGCATAACCCAGTTCCAACTGGATGAGTCCGACAATGCCATAATTGACAATCGCAATAAACTCAGCACGGATTCCCTCGTCAATCAAGGTCACTCCTTTGGTTTCAATACTACGAATCCGATTGGCTTTAATAAAAATCTGGTCAGTCACCGAAGCCGGACGCAGGATACGCCATGCAGGCCCGTAATCGTGCAGCTTCTTGGAAAATAAGTCACGGCACAAAGCGATGACATGTTCAAATTGTTGCTTGGTATCTTTCATCTTCTTCCAAATAGTGCGCAAAGGTAACAATAATTAAGTAAAAACAGAAAGAGGGCACTCTAAATTATATTAAAGTGCCCTCTTCTAAAGATATTGTATTACTGTTTTATAAGCTATATTTTCTTATGAACAACGCAAAACCTGTCCGATACGCAAAGTCGTGGTCGGTTTGATGCGGTTCAGTTTGCAAAGTGTGCTGACTGATACGCCGCGCAACTTAGCAATGCGGGACAATGTATCGCCACTCTTCACCTTGTGATAACGGATAGCACCGTCAGCTACTTGGGTATCATGAGAGCCTGCACGTTTCACACCTTTTGCTTTACGGAATGTATAAGTATCGGCAACGATATCCTGTTTCGGGAAGTCGAACATATAAATCGGATTAATGGCAATTCCCAGGAAGCGGGTTTCGAAATGAAGATGCGAACCTGTAGAACGTCCGGTGTTACCACCCAATCCGATTACTTCTCCAGCTTTCACCAGTTGGTTTTCTTCCACCAATTGTTTTGACAAGTGTCCATACACAGTTTCCAATCCATTATCATGGCGGATAACGACATATTTTCCATATCCTCTACGCTCATATTTTACGATACGCACTTTACCGTCAAAAGCAGCAACAATTGTATCACCGATGTTAACCTTCAAGTCGAGACCATTATGCATTCTTCTCCAACGAGGGCCGAACGGCGAAGTAATTTTAGTACTCGGAGTTGGCATATGAAAACCAGTCAGGTCGATTGTATACGTTTCAGGGATAATAGCATTTCCGTAAGCATGCACATACTGGTTGTTCCAGTTTGGATAAAGACTTAGGGCGGGATATTCGGACTGTTCGGCGCGGATTTGCTTCTGCAAGGCCAAAGAGTCTACTGATTTTAATTTCTTGTCTATCGGTGCTTGGCGGGCAATCAGGTCTTGCGAGAAAGAGTTCAGACTGACCATAGCCGCAACAGCGACCAATCCTGTTTTAATAATGCTAAAATTCATTCGTTCTTTGTCAATTCAATTAATATTCGTCGTTTGCATACAGGTAGTCAAATGTCGCCTGCTTGTAATCGAATATTTCTTCCGGTTTAAAAAATCTCGTTAATTCAATAGCTGCAGTCTCCGGAGAATCGGATGCATGAACTATATTCTCTTGAAAGCTCATACTGTAATCCCCACGAATGGTGCCCGGAGCAGCTAAACGTCCATTAGTCGGTCCCGCCAACGTACGGACTGTTTGAATAGCATCCACACCTTCGAAACAACAAACAATGACAGGAGCTGTCATCATAGAATCTTTCACACGCTGAAAGAAAGGTTTGCCGCTAAGGTGGGCATAATGTTCGCTTAACAGTTCATCAGTCAGTTGCATCATCTTCATGCCAGCCAACCGTAATCCTTTACGTTCAAAGCGATGAGTAATCTCACCGACCAATCCCCGTTGAAGGGTACACGGTTTTAAAATGACCAGCGTTTTTTCAAGCATAATACTCGACTTTGCAAATGGTTAAACAATACATTTACTAAAAAAATTCTTCCAAAGGTAGTATTTTCCTATGAAAGAGCAAGAGAGTTATTAACTATTTTTCAGATGCTTAGTACGAAGAGAGGGAAAAACTGGGGCGTTAAACGCCTATAAATAGGGAGGATAGAGCCAAAACATGTTTTGCAACACATTTACGCAAATAAACTGCATGTTTAACCGTTTTTCAGCTTATGGCAGCCCAGTTAACATTCGTTTTCCGTAAGGCTTTAAGCTGTCGCCATAAGATTTCGTTCTCCGGACTTTGCGCTGCAGGGTCTTGTTCTACAATGCTTTCAGCTATAGCACGAACGTATTGCAACAATTGACCATCACGGACAATATCCGCGATCTTCAAATCGAAAGCGATACCGCTTTGCTGTGTACCTTCAAGATCACCGGGACCACGCAATTTCAAATCGGCTTCTGCTATTTCAAAGCCATCATTGGTGCGCACCATGATTTCCAATCGTTTCCGGGTATCCTCCGTCAACTTGTAATTCGTCACCAGAATACAATAAGACTGTTCTGCTCCACGCCCTACCCGACCGCGTAACTGATGTAACTGTGATAACCCGAAACGTTCTGCATTTTCAATAATCATCACCGAAGCATTCGGAACATTCACTCCCACTTCAATGACGGTGGTAGCTACCATGATCTGCGCTTTCCCCGAGACAAAAAGCTGCATTTGCTCCTCTTTCTCGGCAGGTTTCATTTTGCCATGCACTTTACAAACCGTACACTTCGGAAACTCTTCCAGAATATGCTGATACCCTTCTTCAAGATTCTTCAAATCAATCTTTTCGCTCTCTTTAATCAGCGGATAGACAATATAAACCTGGCGTCCTTCGTCGATCTGCTTACGTACCGAACGATACATGCTTTCCCGGCGATTGTCGAATTGATGGATGGTAGTTATCGGTTTTCTTCCGGGTGGAAGTTCATCGATAACAGACACGTCCAAATCACCGTACAAAGTCATCGCCAACGTACGGGGAATGGGAGTAGCAGTCATTACAAGTACATGCGGAGGTTGAACATTCTTACTCCAAAGACGGGCACGTTGAGCCACACCAAAGCGATGTTGTTCGTCAATCACAACGAAACCTAAAGAAGAGAAATTGACAGTATCTTCAATAACTGCATGTGTTCCTATTAATATCTGCACATCTCCGGTCAGCAATCCAGTCAGAATTGCTTCTCTCCTTTTTCCTTTAATAGAACCTGTCAATAGCTCAACACGAATATCCATGCCAAAAAGCAATTCCTTGATGGTTTCGTAGTGCTGGTTTGCCAGGATTTCGGTAGGTGCCATCATACAAGCCTGATAGCCATTATCCAATGCCAGCAGCATACTCATCAAGGCAACCAGTGTTTTTCCGCTTCCTACATCTCCCTGCAAAAGCCGATTCATCTGTCTGCCACTGCCGACATCGTTCCGTATCTCTTTCAATACCCGTTTCTGCGCACCCGTCAGTTGGAAAGGAAGATTCTTTGTATAAAATGTATTGAACACATCTCCCACTTTTTCAAAGATGTATCCACGATACCTTTTCTGCCTGTCTTTGGCATATCGGAGAATGTTTAACTGAACATAGAACAGTTCTTCAAATTTAAGACGGTATTGTGCCCGACGGAGGACATCGGGATTGGTCGGAAAGTGGATATTCCGGAGCGCTTCCGTCAAAGGCATCAAATGATGCTCCGTCAGCAACTTGGGAGAAAGTGTTTCAGATAGAGGCTCCTGTATCTGCTGAATCACCGTTGCCATCATCTTCTCAATCGCGTGAGAGTTGAGGAAACTGCGTTTCATCTTCTCCGTCGTACTGTAATAAGGTTGCAGCCCCACCGAGGAAAGTTTCAAATCATCCGGTTTGTCTACATCAGGATGCGCCACATTGATACGTCCGTTGAAAACTGTCGGTTTGCCGAAAATGATATATTCCTCGTGGAGTTTATACTTTCCCAAGATATACTTTATACCTTGAAACCACACCAAATCCACGACTCCTGTACCATCCGAGAAATGCGCTGTCAGACGGCGCTGCCGTCCTTCACCAATGGTCTCGAAACCGAGGATTTCTCCTTTCAACTGGATATACGGCATATTGCCATCTATTTCATGAATGTAATAGATGCGGCTCCGGTCAATATATTTATAAGGGAAATAATAAATTAAATCGTGCAAGGAGTAGATTTCCAACTCCTTATTTAATACAGCGGCTTTTTGAGGGCCTACACCGGAGATAAATTTTATGTCGCGTGTGGCTAAATCGAACATTTATAAAAGAGCACTCCCTACTTTTAAATCGAAAGGAGTTGTTATTTTTATATTTTCACGGTTGCCCTCTGCCAGATAAACGGGCATTCCCATCGCTTCCACAACGGAAGCATCATCTGTAAAGAAGGGGGTAAATTCCTGGGCATAGGCTTGTTTCAGCAACTCTACATCAAACACTTGCGGCGTTTGCACCAGTTTGTAATCAATCCGGCTGACTGTTTCACTTCCTGCATCTGTCAAATGGCGAAGCGTCTCTACTACATCCACCACAGGAATCACTGCTTTTTGCACCTCTGCCAACTCATAACAACGGCGAATCACTTCTACTGATACAAACGGGCGTACTCCATCATGCACTCCCACCAATCCCGGCTCTTGCACCAGTGCCAGCCCGTTCTTTACGGAATGGAAACGTGTTTCACCTCCTTCTGCAAGGACATGTTTCACCGTAAAATGATGTTCATCGCAAAGTTGCTTCCAGAAACGTTGTTGCTCCTGCGGAAGTACTAATATGATTTGAAGCGTCTCGTCATATCTCCTGAAGACTTCCAGGGTATGCATTAACACAGGTTTATCACCCATGGGAAGGAATTGTTTGGGGAGATCACTTCCCATTCGCAAGCCCTTTCCACCGGCGACAATGATTACATATTTCTTCATGGGCGGTTTAGCGTTTAACGCACATCGCTTCTACCAGTTCGTCTACTTTTTCTTTACCTACCAACAGATCAACGATCGCCAAGGCAAATTCCATAGCGGCACCCGGTCCCATACCCGTAATAATGTTTCCATCACGTACGACATGTGTATTTACACATTCGGCACCATCCAGATATTGTTCAAAACTCGGATAACAGGTGGCCTTCTTCCCTTTCAGCAGTCCCAGTTTACCCAGCACCATCGGAGCAGCACAAATGGCAGCAATAGGTTTACCTTTTGCAGCAAAATCAAGGATCAATTTACGCAGCCCTTCGTGCTTGTCAAGTGTAGCAGCTCCCGGCATTCCTCCCGGCAACAACAAAAGTTCAGCATCGAAGAAATCACAATTCTCGAAATTGATATCGCAAAGAACAGATACATCATGTGCTCCTACTACAATTTCATCCGGTGTAACGGATACGATTTCTACATTCAGTCCGGCACGTCTCAACGTGTCAATAGCAGTAAAGGCTTCAATTTCTTCAAAACCATCTGCAAAAAAAGCGTATACAGTTCCCATAATGCTTAATATATTTGGTTAATGATACTATCTCAAGTTAAAATAATAAGTGATTGTCCCTGTCTGGTTATTCACTCCATCGATCGTATTAAAACGGGCTTTCTTAGCTGCATCCTCTGCCGCCTTACGTAAAGCAGAATTTACAGTGTTCGTTTGAGGGCTAATGCTGGTCGACACTACTTGTCCTGCGGGATTCACGGTGATATTCACCACTACACGTCCTTCTTCCTGCACGTTATATGCAGGCTTCGGCAAACTACCCGTACCTAAAGAACGTCCGCCAAGGTCAAATGTTCCATAACCACCAGTTCCGGTTTTCGCTCCGGTAGAAGAATTACCTTCTTTACTACCTTCGGTTCCCGTACCACTGGTTGCCGTACCCTTATTACCCGTCATTTGCGCTCCTTTTCCGAACGCACCGGCTACTCTCTTTTTAGCGGCCTCTTCGGCAGCTTTGCGTTCACGTTCCGCTTTTTCCTCCGCCAGTCGTTTCGCTTCTGCAGCTTTTTCCGCTTCCGTTTTTTCCGGCTTCTTCACCGGTTCTTTCGGCTTGACCACCTCTTTAGGTTTCACCGTCTCTTTTTTCGGTTCTTCCGTCTTAGGTTTCAAAGTGACCGTTTCCTCTTCAGTCTGTGTCAGTAAATCCTGTTCAGAAGGGAGTTGCGGTTCTGTTTCCGCAGGCGGTGCTGCCGCATCTTCATCCATGATATCCACATCTACCAGAGAAGGATCATCAAAGCCGCTCGCTGCATCCACATTCCCCAGCATCACAGGCACTCCACCAGCATCTTCATCCGGTTGGGGGACAGTAAAGCTCACCAGAATCAAAAGAGCAATCACTGCCACATGCACCAACAGTGCACCGAGCGCTCCTATGTATTCACCCTTTTTTCTTCTGTCCATTGTTCCTTATTTATTTTCAGGCGGGCGGGTAGCCAGCACCATCTTAAAATGATTCTCGTTTGCAATGTTCAATACCCTTACAATCTCACGGTAAGGTACCGATTCATCAGCATACAATGCCACATACATTTCCGGTTCCTTCTCTGCACAACTCTGCAAAAAAGAGGTCAGATCGTTCAACGCCACCGGCTGCTCTTTTTCATTGCCGAAAGCGGCATAGAAATTCAAGTCCTTATCGATAACCACTCTTGTCAGCGGTTTGGCCGAAGTCTGCTGCTTGCCTTGAGGCAACAATACCTTTATGGCATTGGGCGACACCACCGTAGAGGTTATCATAAAGAATATCAACAACAGGAAGATGACGTCCGTCATGGAGGCCATACTGAAATTGGGCGATACTCTATTTCTTCTTTTTAATCCCATCTGCCAATTATTTTGCAGGCTCGTTCAACAAGTCCATGAACTCCATTGTACGAGATTCCATTTTATTTACCACACGGTCTACCAGCATCACCAGATAATTGTAGGCAAACATAGCGATGATACCAACAATCAGACCACCGACCGTTGTAATCATAGCTTCATAGATACCTCCCGAAAGCAAAGTGATATCAATGTTTCCACTTCCGGCATTGGCCATTTCGTAGAAAGCACGTACCATACCGGTCACCGTACCGAGAAATCCGAGCATTGGAGCACCTCCGGAAATAGTTGCCATCACAGTCAGTCCTTTTTCCAACTTTGCAACTTCAATATTACCCACATTCTCAATAGCTACCTGCACATCGTTAATAGGGCGCCCCAGACGGCTGATTCCTTTTTCTATCATACGTGCTGAAGGGGTATTCATCGTGCGGCAATAGTTAATAGCCGCTTTGATCTCTCCACTATGAATATAGTCTTTAATCCGTTCCATAAACATGGGGTCCTCTTTTCCTGCTTTGCGAATCATGTAGTTACGTTCAAACAGGATATAGAAGCAGAAAACTGACAGTACACCTAGTACAATCATAATCCATCCGCCCTTGATAGCCATATCAAGCATGTTCATTTCCGGAGCGTTTACCTCCGTCAGCACGGGGTTGGCAGTAGCCAGTGAGTCGGCCATATTCATAGCCCCTTGGGCTAACAAGATCATTGCATTCATGAGCGTAGACAGTTTTTATATTCCTGAATGGTACGTTCGAGTCCCAGATACAGTGCATCGCTAATCAACGCATGTCCGATAGACACTTCATCCACCCAAGGAATGTTTTTATAGAAATAATTTAAATTCACCAGACTTAAATCATGACCGGCGTTCAATCCGATCCCCAGTTTACGGGCAGTCTTTGCAGCTTCGATAAAAGGAGCGATAGCTGCTTCCGGATTCTTCGGATAATCCGTTGCATAAGGTTCAGTATACAGTTCGACGCGATCCGCCCCTGCTTTTGCCGCATATTCCACCATTTCAGGATCAGCTGCCACAAAAACGGAAGTACGAATGCCGGCACTGTTAAACTGATCGAGAACTTCCGTCAGGAATTCCTGATTTGCTTTCGTATCCCAACCGGAATTGGAGGTGATCTGTGAAGGATCATCGGGAACTAGAGTAACCTGATGAGGTTTTACTTTCAACACCAAGTCAATAAATTCCGGGGACGGATAACCTTCAATATTGAATTCAGTCCGCAACAGAGGACGCAAATCATATACATCTGAACGACGAATGTGACGCTCGTCAGGGCGGGGATGAACGGTGATACCATCAGCACCAAAAGATTCACAATCAAGCGCTACCTTTACTACATCGGGCACATTTCCCCCGCGAGCATTTCTTAGTGTAGCGATCTTGTTTATGTTTACACTTAATTTAGTCATAGTTCTACGTTATATTTGCCGCAAAAATACAAATATTATTATTAGTTGCCTAATAATACGAAACGCATTATAGGTTCTTTTTTGGTTATTTAAAGTAGAATCTTAAAGAAGATTTTTCATTTTCACTCATTAAATGGGAAAAAACCTACGATAATAAATTATGTTAAAGCCTGAAAAACAATTCTTTTACCATGGGAAAAACATACTTTTGTAGCTCTCTCGTTTTTGTTATACCAAAATAGAAAAGCATATGGATCAAGCCAATGACAACATCAAGGTCAATATTAACAGTCTGGTAAACAGCATAATCCTGCAAGCCATCGTAAACAGTGGTTCACAATCACTTTTATATGGGGAAGGCAATACAAAACCTCCTCCTGAAGACATAGAGAAGATGCTTGAAAACTTGTCCGCAATAGGCTTGGACGATTCTCAATTACCTTTTCCCGCTCCCAAAGAAAGCAGCAATGGTTTATCCTTATCGCCTGCCAATGATTTCCTGCAGACATTTCAATACTTCAAAGAAGAAGTTATCCAGATTTATAAAAATAAGTCCTGCCTCATGGATGAATTCCATGCTCGGTGTGAAAGCTATTTCCGTGATCAATATAAGAAGAAAGGAATCCACAACTTCTGCCAAGATTATAAAAGACAGTACCTCGCCAATTCTTTTCATAAGCGCGATGAGATAGACCAGTGGCTATATGAACAATGGAGTAGCGGGAAGTACTCCTTAGAACACATACGACTTTTTGTTGAGTATCTTAGTTTGTACTGTAAAAACAAAGAACAAGCTGCTTACTCCGACAGTGATGCAACAAAAAGAAAAATAGAAGAAAGCATAATGCCCGGAATTGAAGACTTGACACAAGAATGGAAGAAAATGAATATCATCACCCGGCTCTTTAAGGGGAAAAAGATTTTCAATGCGTATGCTTCCACTTTATCCGACTATTATTTGCAAGAACTACAGATAGAATCCAATGAATGTCTTTCATCGTTTTTCCATATGATCCGGGATAGACTGGAGCATCTACAAACCGTCATCAACACGGTTTATGAGATCCTGAACGGAAACGATAAACAGTCCTTTTATTTACTGGGAAGAGAAGAAATGTTTTCGAGCTTCATTCCCATGATAGAAGAAGAACATTTATCACTGTCTGATATGGGGATGAGCAGTATGACAGAAGTATTAAACTCACTCCAACAAACCTCATATCCTGAAGGTAATGAACGCATACAAAATTTGAAGGAAAAACTATCCCATATAGTGATAAATAAATATTTGTACCAATTAATAAAAGAACACGAGCTAACCATTGATATAATAACCGATGACATGGGAGTAGAATACACTCCCGATAAAAGAATACTTCTTAAAGCTCCCCAAAACCTTGAAAGTTATTACATTCCGAACAGCGTAGTGTCCATTTCTGATTCTGCTTTCTCCAATGTCACCAGTCTTGAATATATAAAAATACCTGAAGGAGTGTGTTCTATCGGAGAATCCGCTTTTCAGGGATGCAGCAATTTGAAAGAGATTATCTTACCCAAGTCGGTTATCCAAATCGGGAAACATGCTTTTTGCGGATGTACACAACTGGAAAATGCAACCTTTCTTTATCAAAACATTTCATTAAATGATGAATTATTTAAAGACTGTCCGGCACTAAAGAAGGAACGAATCCAGACCTATAACAGTGTGATAAGCGGATGGATGTTTGATACGGAAAACAGATCCGGCACTCATAAAGCAACCGGCATAGAACTCCGATATTGTTACGACAATGAAGATGGTACGATAAGAACAGAGCTTGTTGGTTATCCTACCCATGTGAGCAACCTTCATGCGCAAGGTTATTCAGAAGAAGAAATACACGCCACTTTCAGAGAAATAGGACGCGAATTTGTGCTCATATGCAAATCATTGTACTAAAAGAAAAAAGCGCTATGAAGATTTCATTCACTTTCATTCCATCATCCTGTTGAATATTCGCAAACAGATTGGCTATCTCGGAAAAAAATGCCAAATTTGCATCCTGAACTAATGATGTTGCTTATGAAATTTGCCATTTTCGGAAATACTTATCAAGCCAAAAAGTCTTTTCATGCTGTTACCCTGTTTCAACTTCTAAAGAGACAGGGAGCAGAGATTTGTATGTGCAGAGAGTTCTATCAATTCTTGACTGCAGATCTAAAAATGGAAATAGAAGCCGATTATTTATTCGACGGTGATGATTTTACAGCCGATATGGTAATCAGCATCGGAGGCGACGGCACATTTCTGAAAGCTGCCCGCCGTGTAGGAAGGAAAGGAATTCCTATTTTGGGAATTAACACAGGACGTCTAGGGTTTCTAGCTGATATTTCTCCGGAAGAAATGGAGGAAACATTCGATGAAATCCAAGCCGGAAGATATAGTGTAGAGGAACGAAGTGTACTTCAACTCATTTGTGACGAGAAGCATCTCCAGGATTCCCCTTATGCCCTCAACGAAATAGCTATTCTCAAACGGGACAGTTCCTCAATGATTAGTATCCGAACAGCAATCAATGGTGCGTATCTGAATACTTATCAAGCTGACGGGTTAGTAATTGCCACTCCGACAGGCTCCACAGCCTACTCTTTGAGTGTAGGAGGTCCAATTATGGTTCCTCATTCCAATACGGTCGCCATTACTCCGGTGGCTCCGCATAGCCTCAACGTCCGCCCTATCGTTATCCGGGATGATTGGGAGATTACATTAGATGTGGAAAGCAGAAGTCACAACTTCCTTGTCGCCATTGACGGAAGGAGCGAAACCTGCAAAGAAACGACTCAACTAACCATTCGCCGGGCAGATTACAGCGTAAAGGTGGTGAAACGTTTTAATCATATTTTCTTCGACACGCTCCGCAGCAAAATGATGTGGGGAGCTGACGGAAGAAGATAGTTTCTCATTTTGCCATCCTTTTTATTTTCTATTACTACAAGCCACCAACTTCACTCTACAACCCTCATCTGTTGACAAATAGCAAAAAGCCTGTCAGCGTTCTCTCACAACAGGCTTTATTAACTAAATAATGAAAGTAAAATATTACCAACAATCTGTCCTAAAAGGAGCAACTGGCAGTCCTGTTCTATCATATAAATTACAATCTGGGTTATCAGCCCAACCATAGCGCACAGCTACCGGATTGGAGACGTCCGGCGACCAAACCAATAATTCATCCCCTTTTATCTCCACCTTTGCTGGATAGAACACATGATCTGCACCTGCAATTGTAAATCCAGTCAGAAGATCCGAGGGTTGGAATCCTTTGGTATTGCCTTTGAACATCAAACGGACTATGCCTTTCTCAACAACATAATCCTTATAAGACATGATATCCGTTACTTTCCCTTTGCCATACGTTTTCTGTAAAGCAAGCAAGGACAGACGGCGTCCCACTTCCTGTTTGTTTTTGGGATGAATGTCGTTAGCGTCACCAATATCAATGGCTACTGCCATTCCTGTATTACATAGATGTAATGCTTTACTTTGTGCTTCCCGCAAAGCAGCCCATTCCGAATCCGGCTGTATCTCCTTACGTTCCAAATAACTAGCTAGCTGGACGAAGTAAAAAGGCATCTCCGAGTTTTGCCATTTATCGCGCCAGTCTTGAATCAACGACTGAAACAAGTCTGTATATTCAGCAGCACGTCCCACATTGGCTTCTCCCTGATACCAAATAACTCCCTTCACAGGAAAATGTATCAACGGATTCACCATTGCATTGTAAATTGCAGCCGGATAACTGGCATTATCAACCGGTGACAGCGGAACACGCGGAACTTCTTTCATAGAAACCCCAATCTTATATCTCCATTCTCCAGCCAACGGAATCTTATCCGCTTCACTGCAAGAGATCCACAAATCCTCCGGTTGCCCATGAATTCCACCTTCTCCCCCAAAGTCTGAAACACGAACTGTAATGACCGCCTGCCCCGTTTTCACCCATTCAGCGGGGACAGTATATTCACGTGGTGAGTTGTATCCATACCCACGAGCTATCTCAACCCCATTAAAATAGGTGACATCTTCGTCATCAATCATACCCAGTCTCAATTTTAACTGTTTTCCACTCCAGTCTGCCGGTATGTCAATGGTCTTACGAAACCATACAATGCCGTCAAAATTACTCATTCCTTTGTTTTCCCAATATCCGGGCAGAGACATGGTAGTCCAATTCTCGTCCGGATAGCCGGATAGTGTCCAAAGACTCCGGTTACCCGAATAACCTCTGTCGGCGTCATTCAAATTTTGTTGCCATTCCTTTCTATCCTCGTCATATTTCTTCCTTAGCAGATCTGCATTAAACTTTAGCGTTTGGGCATTTTCCACTTCTTTGCTAAATCCTAGTATCTTTTTCATCGCATCATAACTTTCCCACCCTTCCGCAGGGGTTCCACCCCACGTGCAATCAATCACTCCAATCGGCACGCCCAACTCTCTCCATAGGTTACGTGCAAAGAAATAACCGACTGCCGAGAAGTTTGGAATCACTGTGGGAGAGCATTCCTTCCAACCTCCCATAGTAGAAGCCAAATTCTTTCTAGGAGTCAATGAGGTTTCTTTTTTAACTTGAAACAACCGGATATACGGATAATCGGCTTCTGCTATTTCCTTCTCATAATTCATAACCTTACCCCAGCCGGCAAGCGGCATTTCCATATTTGACTGTCCGGAACAAAGCCAAACCTCACCGATCAGTACATTATGCAAAAAACACTCCTCGCCGTCAGATAGAACTATATCATAGGGACCACCGGCCTTGGGAGTCTCCACTTCTATACTCCATTCACCGCCTATGCCAATATCTGCCTTATACACTTTTTTATCCCAACCCACTCTTAGTTCAACGAAACCTTTTCCTGAAGATTGTCCGCTAATAAGAACTTTAGTTTGTTGTTGCAGCACCATGTTGTCCGCAAAATAACCAGGCAAAGTAATCTTTGCATACCCACCCATATGGGCAATACACAGTAGTAGTAATAGTATAAATCTCCTTTTCATCTTACTCATACTAATTAAAGTCATCCATGCGATAAATAAAACTATTAAAGAACACTTTCCCCCTCTCATCATTCACATTATAGGAGTAAATGCCTGTACGAATACCTTTCCAGTCTCCACTATGCAACGAATATAAATCACCACAGGCCGTAAAGTCCTTTCCATTCGCACTATAATAGAATTGATGAAGATTCTCCGGAACATTGAAACGAGCCTTCAGAAATATCCTGTTGCTCTTCCATTCACAAATAGTCTTTGCTACCCCATTCTGCTCCAAATATACATAATTTTTTCCTTTGATGCGCGTTATCCCCGCCCCATTGAATACATTGCCGATTCCCAATATTCCTGCACGTTGCCCGTCGGCTATTTGCTTGATGTCTAGTTCCGTTACAGCTTCACTGATGTATCCCATACATTTCTGTGTCATCATGTTACGTGCTTCACGCAGTTTTTTCGCTTTGGTCGAACGAATCATCATCCAGCCTTTACGTTCAGACAAGCTCCAGTTTTCATCATCCGGATTATGATTAAATTGCCACTGATATCCCAGCTTTTCCGTTGAGAAATCATCATCCGTTTGGGGTAAGAATCGATCAGACATCTTGTTTATGTCCGGTTTTGTCCAAGTGCGCACAGGTTCACCGATACCGTTCATATCTATATCAACTCCGATCATAGGCCAATCTTCTTTCCAGCAAACCGGTTGAAGATGTACGACACGTCCCAGAGGTTCCGTCGCCTGAAAATGATAGAACCACCATTCACCGGAAGGGGTATCTACCAGGGCTCCCTGATGAGGACCGTTTACGTTGGTAGTACCTTGTTCTAATACGACTTTCTTCTCATAAGGTCCATAGATGTTCTTTGACCTCAAGATTGTCTGCCAACCGGTGCTCACCCCACCTTCTGGAATACTGATATAATAATATCCGTTCATCTTATAAAACTTTGTACCTTCTGCAACCGGTCCGGTATAAACCGTGACTCCTTCATCCAACAATTTTCTGCCGTCCGGACTCATACGGTGAACGATAATAGGTCCCCCTCCCCACTGGCTACGCCCTAAATAAGCTTCTCCGTTATCATCCCACAAAGGACATGGATCTTCCCACCTTTCGGCAGCCTCAACCACATGCAGCGGCGACCACGGACCTTTAGGATCTGTCGCATAGCTCATCAACAGCCCCTCATGAGGAGTACAGACAAACATCCAATATTTATCATCATGAAAACGTAAAGAGGGTGCCCACGAACCGGCTCCGTATCTCTTATTATGATTCCAGTCATCATGGAAAAAACGGGAATAGATTTGAGTAATCACTTTCCAGTTTACCATATCATCCGACTCCAGAACCTGCATGCCCAAATAATGAAAATCGGAACAGATCATATAATATTTCTCTCCTACCCGAATCACATCCGGATCAGAGTAATCCGCATTCAAAATAGGATTAACGTACGTCCCGTTCCCTTGATCTCCCCAGCTCATTGTTTTCTTCTGCGCGGAAAGGGAAACAGATATCAGCATCACTAAAAGAAAGATAGAAAATCGCACCATAGTAAGACAGTGTTTAGTTTATTTATAGAATCTGAATAATAAGACATCTCTAGCCGGAATTGTATAATTCATACTTGTTTTAACCTCTGCTTCACGGTTTCTCCACAGCTCTTTCACTGTATATTTTTTATTTGTCTTCAACCCAAGCCTATCCAAAGACACCGTTCCTTCCACTTCTTCATCAGAATAATTGAATACTGCATAATCACAGCTTCCGTCTTCATTGAATCTCATAAACTGGTTTTCCGAAGCCTCTCCATTCCCTTCTACGGGACGAAACGCTACTCCCGTTGCAACACGATTTATTTCTTCCTTAGTCAACAGACTGAGAGATTTACTTTTTGCCGATGCATCTCCTTCAACACTGAAATCATCTCCCAAGATATATAATCCCGTAATAATCCCTGAAGTTATCCGGGCGCGGTTCTCTCCTTCGGTCGCATCTTTCAGAACAATATGATCGGCGTCATTATATTGATAAACCAACTCCTGCCACCAGCCATAGGATACGGCATTCATCGTATATTCCGTATCTTTTATCTTATTCCAAGCATCACAGGCTATCCGCCGCGACTGCGCATATTGGGAAGGGAAAACCGGGGATATAGATAAGTTGATATACATATCCTCAAAATACTTGTTCAGTAACTTCATTCCGTGATTATATCCCTGTATTCCTGTCCGGATAGTATCACAGTACCATTGATCGGCTTCCATTGATCCGTGAGTCATAAAATCCATCTTGACATACTCAAATCCTGCCCGGCGGAACAAATCCGATTTGTTTTTCATGGCAGCCTCTACCGCAGGATGAGTAGGATCCAGTGCATAAGCTCCGTCCAGTTCCTGTGGTACCCCATTTGCATAAAGATACACATCCTTATATTTATATTCAGGACAATCCTCGAATACCCTCTCCGGATTGCGCCCCCAATCCGTAAAAGGCGTCCAATAGACTCCCGCTTTCTGTCCGTTATCCCTACATTTCTTCACAAAAGAAGCCAACTGTTGTTCCGTGAAGCTATTCCAGCCAGAATCCAGTCCTATATACACTGCACCTGCCGGATTAACAAAAGACCGGTTTTGCAAATGATCTTTTATATATTCCGAAACCTCTATCGCTTTCTGATATGTCAAATCAAACTTCAAAACTCCCCAACTATTCCAGCCGAAAGGAACAGCTTCCTCCCATTTCCGGGGAGGAGTGATGGTAGCATTCGCCTTCGCGTATGCTTCCAACCCGTTCCTCCAATCCGAAAAGTAGCCAATAAAGACTTTGGGTGACTTCAAACACCGTCCCACAAGGCTCCCATGAGGTTTAGAATCTCGTGTATATTCATCCGCCACGCCCCCATAGCAACATAAACTCCCTCTGTTATATAGAGAACTTTTACCTATTGAAACTGCTGTTTTCCATGTATCGTGCTCTACCGAGCCGACAATTATTCCATTCCGTTCTTCATTATTAAAAAGTGCCGTCACTTCATAGCTCGTAAGTTGTTCGAAAGGCAAAGGCACCGAATGATAACGTCCCCATTTATCATTATCAAACGGAACTTTTAAGACACGGCTATCTTCATTCCACTTCAGAGAGCTATTCGCCAGTGAGTCAATAATAAGCGGAGCCATATAGTTGGAGGATAATTCCTGATCGCCCTCTACTGTAAAGTCAGTCAATATGTAGTCGTAATCCGGATAAATATAAAAAGTATGAACCAGCATAGGAAGAACAGAATCCGTATAGACAACCTGATATAAGTATCCTTTTCCAAACTCATCTTCATACTTCCGGGAAGATATCCGGTGATTAGGATAATCACAAGACTTTATCAAATTCTCCTTATATTTAAAGGAAGAATAAACAGAACCGCAAAGAGGCAATGAATTCTTATAAATATCAACTCCTCCGGAGTGACTATTATAAATAATCTCCCAATCTTTTACCTTTAAACATTCTGAAGTAGACCGGCTACATCCCGAAAACTGGACGGCCACCAATAACAGAAACATACAGAGAAACATTCTTCTACATTCTTTCTTCATAATATCAGTATTAAAAAACACTGCAAATTTAAACGATGCAGAAGAAGAGTCCTCCTATAAATAGGACATAAAATATAATTTTTGATGCAAACCGACGGATACCCCACTACAAATCCGCAAATTTTACATCTTTATCTTCATTTATTTCATTTTTAAATAACTGTCAATATCAATCTTTTCCTTCCCGCCCAAACTTTGTTTCTCAAAATCCTTAGGCGACATACCAAACTGCTTCAAAAATAGCTTGCTAAAATAAGACGGTGAATTAATGCCGACCATATAACAGATCTCTCCAACACGATATTGCCCTGTTTGAATGAGTTCCGCCGCTTTTCGCAAACGTATCAACCGAATAAAGTCCACAGGAGAAAGATTGAATAACATTTTTATCTTACGCAATAGTCCGGAACGGCTCATACACAAGATATCCGCCATACGTTCCACATTAAAATTCTCATCCGTCAGATTCTCGTTTATGATTTCAATAACTTTATCCATAAATTCTTCATCAGCCTTGTTCACCTGCATATTATGTACAGGGAAGAAAGGATGTTTGGAGAATGCTTCACGTTCCTTTCTCCGATTATTCAGCAATGATAAAATCTGAACTTTCAGATAATTAAACGAGAAAGGTTTTTCCACATAAGCCTCCGCCCCCATTTTCAAGCCTTTTATCTTACTATCCAAGTCATTCTTGGCTGTCAGGAAAATAATAGGTATATGGCATAATTCCATATCCGACTTCAATGTCCGACACAATTCCCAGCCGTCCATAACCGGCATCATCACATCGCTTATCACTAAATCGATTCGCTTTTCTCTCAATATATCTAATGCTTCCCGACCATGATGAGCCACTTCCACTATAAAATTCTCCTTCAATCGTTCCAGTATGAAATTCAACATATCATCATTGTCTTCAACCAGCAGAATCGTATATTTATCTATTTCCTCATTCTCCACCAAGCCGTCATCCGGCAATAAACCCGGCAACGAATCCGCCACTTGTTGCTGTTGTTCCACCTGACCGGTCAAACTAAGCGGAAGTGTCAGTACGAATGTATTATATGCTTCGTCCGCCATTTCCAGATACAGTTTTCCCTTATTCAAGACTGCCAATGATTTAGCCAAAGACAGCCCGATTCCTATGCCTTTCGCCTTTTGCATATTAGATTCCATTCGATAGAAAGGAGTAAATATCTGTTCGCGCATATCTTCCGGAATTTTCTCTCCGTCACTCACCACGCGAATAGTCAGAGTTTCATCTCTCTTCTCCAACTTCACCTGTATTTCTTTCTTCGCATATTTCAATGCATTATTCAGCAGATTGCTGACTATCTTTGTGACAGACTCCTTATCGACGACAGCTTTAATCACTTCCTCTGGAATTTGGAGAGCCAACTCCTTCTTTTCGTATTGTATAGTAGGCTCAAAACGTTCACAGATTTCATTCAATAACGACGTTATATCTACCGTTTCAAATTTGAGTTTCAGTTTATTTGCTCCTATCTTCTGGAAGTCGAGCAATTGAGCGACCAAATCCAAGAGGCGTTTTGTATTCTGCGCAATGACATTCAAGTTCTTGTTCAGTTTTGAATCTTCAAAATGCATCTCTCGGATCACCTCCAAAGGGCCGTTAATGAGTGTCAACGGCGTACGTATCTCATGAGCAATTTCGGTGAAGAACTCCACTTTCGACTCGTAAAGTTCTTTCTCCTTCTGTATTTCAAAAAGTTTCTGGTTCTCCGTCATTTGCCGTTCCTTACGTCGCTTATACCAAAAGAAACAAGCCCAAATAAAAGACACGAAAATAAAGACATAGCAACCATACGCCCATACGGACAGCCACCAAGGAGGCAAAATAACAATAGACAAAGAACGCTTGGCCAATCGGCTGTTACTATTATCGGCCTGTATCCTAAAAACATACTTACCCGGCGACAGTTTGGCATACGAGATATTCTGATTACTAACCGCCTTTATCCAATCCTTGTCCAACGGATCCAAACGGTAATAGTACTGATTAGATTTTGTGGTAGAGTAGCTCAACAAAGCAATATCAAAACTGATATTCGACTGATTGTAAGGCAGGACTATCTCTTCCGTACCTACAATATTCTTCTTCAAAGGAGAATTGGGAGTATGTACCGTTATTTCTTTATTGTAAATGCTGAACTTTGAAATATAAATAGGAGAAGGAGGAGCTAACTGTTGTTGGGAGATATTCGGGTCAAAAGCAATAAGTCCATTGATTCCTCCAAAGAAAAACCTGCCGTCGCTTACCCTTAAAGCCGATTTGTAATTAAACTGGTTCCCCAGCAATCCGTCTTTGGTAGTAAAGACACGAATATCTTTCGTCTCCGGATTGAATTTCACCAGCCCTTTATTAGTCCCGAACCAAAGGTTATAAGCATCATCTTCCAATATCTCATAGGCCACATCATCCGGCAACCCTTCTTTTATAGAAAAAGAAGTAAAATCATTCGTCTCTGCATTATACCGGCAAATGCCACCTCTATCAGTCGAGAACCATATCCCACCCTTGCTGTCCTGCATGATCGAACTGACCGAGTTCGAACTTAAGCTGTTAGGCTCACCTTCCTTATTGATATACTTTTCGAAAGAATTCACCTGCGGATTATGTTTCCAGACTCCACTGCCCATAGACGCAAACCACAAATTACCTTCACGATCTTCAAAGATGTCGAAAATCCAGTCATATCCTACCTCATTCACTTTCGAAAATGAAAAAGAATCCTTATCCGCCATAAACAAACCGGAACCGGTTCCTATCCATTTGCATCCTTTCTTATCAATACAAAATGCCCAAACACTTCCCTCCTCAATATTCAAAGATCTGTCTGAATAATGAATAACTTCCCCTGTTGGTTTTATCACATCAACCCCATCCTTGAACAGCCCGCAATAGATGTTCTCCCCATATATGGACATATTCAGAATAGTCCGGTTCTGTTGTTCCTTACCATTTGATTTCATCCGGGTGATTTGTCCCGATGCAGATAAAATATTAACGCCTCCGTCTTCTGTTCCGATCCATACATTCCCTTTCCTGTCCTCAACCAGTTCGCGTATCCTCTTGGAACTCAACGATTGCCCGGTATTCAAAGGAACATACTTTTCAAAAATCAACCCACGATTAGGCAAGTAATTAACCCCTCCGAACATAGTGCCCATCCACATACCACCTTCATCATCCTCATACATTGTATATATTATATTGTCAGACAAACTGAAAGGCTCAATAAGATTGGACTTTAAATGTACCACAGTCCCTTTCTTTTCATTAATAATATATACTCCTTCATGAGTTCCTGCCCAGATTTCATCTCCATGCATTAGAACATTCCTGACAAATGTATGACTGACGTCTGCAATATCCAGACTACGAAGAATGTTTTGACAGGGATGATACTTCATAATACGCCCATTCTGGATAGCCATTATCAACCAACCGTCACTCTCACATATAGAGTTGATAGAGAGTGCAGTCAAAGAATTATTATCTTTATCTACTTTATACTGCTCAAATTTATCTTTCGCAGTGTCATAACGGAACAAGCCCGCGCCCCAGGTTCCGACCCAGACTTCTCCCTTCGAGGTAACATGAATGCAATCCGGAGTTTCCTTTTTAAAGTTATTCCGGTCTATAATTTCATAAAAGTATAGTTTTTTATTAGCGTACCTGAACACTCCCTGGTCCGGTATCACCACCCAGATATTCCCCACAGAATCGGCAACGATATTAGATACCCAATTATCCAAACTGGCACCGGATTCTGCCTTATCATCCAAAACTGTAAATGTATCCAGCATCATATCATATAAATACACTCCTCTATCAGTCCCTACCCACAACTTCTTATCTTTATCTTCAAAAAGAGCTGAAATATTATGATTCCCTTTCTTCGCTACGTAATCATCACAATCAAGTTGTAAAATAGAAGTACCATCATAACGATTCAAGCCATTCTTGGTGCCAAACCACATAAAGCCATAGCTATCCTTCAAAATAGCCTTCACATGGCTTTGTGACAGTCCATTATCACCTGTTATATGCAAGAAAGAGTAACTAGAATAATTATTGGGTATAGCAGATAAATGTAATAAAACCAATAATAAAGTCAACAGTGTCTTTTTCATATCATTCATATTATTGTGGTACAAAAATACGCAAACGCACGAAATATAGGCATTTTAAATGGTGAAAATTTACATTTGCGTCATTTTTGTTAGTTATTGACGCACCTGTAATTCTACCGCTTTCCGAAACAGGCTACATTTGTGTGTTCAATCATAAATTTATCTATCAATGAAAACTATCGAGCACATGAAATTTACATTAATCCGTTATTGTTGTATAATAGCAGTATTTATCTTTCCGGAAATCCTGTCAGCCAAAAAATCTAATCCCCCCATAGAATTATGGTATGACCAGCCTGCGGACGAATGGATGAAATCGACTCCTGTCGGAAACGGACGCTTAGGCGCTATGGTTTATGGCGGAGTATTGGGAGAGATTATCGCCATAAACGAATCCAGCATGTGGTCTGGAGCTCACGATCCGTACCAGGAGCAGCCTTTCGGAAAAGAAAAGATGAAGGAGTTACGGCAATTATTCTTTGACGGAAAACTGGTTGAAGGAAATCAGATTGCCGGCGAGAAACTGAGAGGGCTACTACATTCGTTCGGTACCCATTTACCTATCGGAGACTTGAAACTAAGTTTCACATATCCTGAAGGAAAAATAACCAATTATAAACGTTCATTGAATATGAATCAGGCATTGAGTACAGTTTCTTATAAAATTGGAGCCATACAATACACTCGTGAATGTTTTGCGAGCAATCCGGACGACGCAATAATCCTCCATATGTCTGCCGATAAAAAAGGAAGCATCACGGCCGACTTGTCTCTTGATCTGCTGCGGGAGGCTTCTGTGCAGGTAAAAGATCAGCAGATAACTTTTGAAGGAGATGTATCTTTTCCCAAGCAAGGTCCCGGCGGGGTTTCCTTTATAGGCAAAATATCCGTTATTGCTCCCAAAGGAACTTTTCAAACGAAGCTAGGGTTACTTTCCGTACAAAATGCTGATGAACTGACTATTATTATTGATGTACGCACCAACTACAAGAATAATCAATATAAGCAATTATGCGAGCAAACAATTAAGAATGTAGCGACTCAAGCATATAAAGAACTCAAGTGTAAGCACATTGAAGATTTTTCTTCTCTGTTTGACCGCGTCTCCCTCACCCTCGGCAACAACCAGTATGATAAACTCCCTACTGACAAAAGGTGGGAACGTATCAAGTCGGGTGCTACTGATCCCGGACTTGATGCAATTTTCTTTCAATACGGACGTTATTTATTACTCGTTTCTTCACGAGAAAACTCTCCGCTACCCGTAGCATTACAAGGTTTCTTCAACGACAATCTGGCATGCAACATGAGTTGGACCAACGATTATCATCTGGATATAAACACCCAACAGAACTATTGGATATCCAACATCGGAAACTTATCGGAATGCAACATTCCCCTTTTCAACTATATTAAAGATTTATCCATACACGGCACTAAAACCGCACAAATAGTATATGGTTGCAAAGGTTGGACAGCACATACAACAGCTAATATATGGGGATGTACAGCACCTTCAAGCAACATAGGCTGGGGACTTTTTCCCACAGCCAGTTCATGGCTTGCCTCACATCTATGGAGCCAATACGAGTATACGTTGGACAAAAAATTTCTAGCCAAGACAGCCTATCCTTTATTAAAGGGAAATGCGGAATTTTTATTAGACTATATGACGGAGGACCCAAACAGCGGTCATTTGGTCACAGGTCCCAGTATTTCTCCTGAAAATAATTTCCGTTACCAGGGCACTACTTTATGTGCCTCAATGATGCCCACCTGCGATCGCGTTTTAGCTTATGAAATATTCCGTTCGTGCATACAAGCTGCCCAAATACTTAATACTGATAAAGCCTTCAGCGACAGTCTAAAGAATGCACTGAGCAAGTTTCCTCCAATTCGTTTACGTGCTAACGGAGCGATTCGTGAATGGTACGAAGACTATGAAGAAGCCAGTCCCAATCACCGACACACTTCTCATTTGTTGGCATTATACCCCTACAATCAGATCTCATTGACAAAAACTCCGGAATTAGCAGCAGGAGCAAGAAAAACAATAGAAGATAGGCTTAGCGCACCGGGCTGGGAAGATGTAGAATGGAGCAGGGCCAATATGATTTGTTTTTATGCCCGGCTCAAAGATGCTTCTAAAGCGCATGAGAGTATTGGTATTTTAGTTGGCGATTTTGCCCGCGAAAATCTGCTGAGCATATCTCCGGCAGGCATTGCAGGAGCGCCTTATGACATATTCATTTTTGACGGAAATGCAGCAGGAGCTGCCGGTATCGGTGAAATGCTTATTCAAAGCCATGAAGGATATATTGAGTTCCTTCCTTGCTTACCGGAACAATGGAATAAAGGAAGTTATAAAGGACTATGTGTCCGTGGTGGCGCGGAAGTCTCTGCTGACTGGAACAACTCTATCATCAGTTATGCTTCGGTTAAAGCTACTGTTGCAAACTCTTTCTCCATAAAAATACCTCAAAACAAAAACAAACCTTACAGAATCCTGCTCAATGGAAAAACAATCGAAACGGTTCCTGACACTCACCGTATTGTAACTATATCTATGAAAGCCGGGGATTTATTAGAAATCAAATAGCCGAACAAACAACTATCAAATTATATATCGACAAGTTGCCTGTTTGTCAGTTTATTAAGTGAGACTTTATAAGAAGAAAAGCCGGTATTTAAGTTAGAATACCGATATTACATAGAAAACCCCGGACGAAATTTCGTCCGGGGCTTTCTATTCATTTACTTACGCTCTTTTATTTAACCTCTATGAGTTCAAACACCCGACTCGCATATTCTGAACCCAAAGGAACTTCCATTCCTGTATTCATCAGAATACTACCTGCCACCACCTTGTCATGCAAATAACACGGATTCTCGCCTTGCGGCAAATTCAGTTCGCGAATACGATAATTTTTGTTCGCATCCAGTCCGGCCATACGGAAACGAGGTAATACCTGATTCATATAATGTTCAATTTTATAAGCAAAGAACACGGCACGATCTTTCTCTGGAGTACAATACATCAAAGAAGCGACACCCAACTTATCAAAAGGAGAAATTAACCGGTATAAATCTCCGAACTGAACAACCGGACGGATTTCCTTATAAGTAGCAATCGCATGTTTCGAGAATTCTTTCTCCCCGTCGGACATGGTCTTTGGTTGAATTTCCATTCCGAGACGACCGCTCATAGCAACATCAAAACGGAATTTCAAAGGGATTACCCGTCCTGTCTGATGATTGGGAGAAGCACTGACATGCTGTGCCATAGCCATAGAAGGATAGAAATAAGAGGTACCCCACTGCATAAATATACGCTGCATTGCATCGGTATTATCACTCACCCAAAACTCATCGAATCCGGGCATCACTCCATAATCAACACGACCGCCGCCGCCACCACAAGCCTGCATCACCAGATCTGGGTATTTGGCACGAATACGTTCTACCGCCTTCTGCAATCCACGATGAAAATCAATGTATATATGAGATTGCTTGTCTTTAGGCAGATAAGGAGATCCGTAATTTACCAAAGACGCATTAGCATCCCATTTGATATAGGCGATATCAGGATAGTTGGTCATTAAATCATCGACTACCTGAAATACAAAGTCCTGTACTTCGGGATTGGACAAATCCAACAACATCTGCGTACCACCGCGGCCATAACGAGGATCACGATTGGGAACTTTCAATACCCAATCCGGATGTTTCTCATACAACTCACTGACAGTATTGGCACTCTCCGGTTCAATCCAGATTCCAAATTTTATTCCATGTTTCTTGGCTGTCGCAATCAGACCGTCCACTCCATTAGGCAACTTCCGTCTGTTCACGACCCAGTCACCCAATGATGAATGATCATTATTTCGCGGATACTTGTCACCAAACCAGCCATCGTCCATAACAAACAACTCACCTCCCATTGCAGCAAAGTCTCCCATCATCTGGTCCATTTTCTGCTCGTCAATATCAAAATAGACACCTTCCCAACTATTCAACAGAATGTCACGAAGTTTATTACCCCCATGAATCTGGCCGTTACGCGCCCAACGATGAAAATTACGACTTACGCCACTCAACCCCTCTTCACTATAAGTAAAGGCAAGTTTAGGGGTTACGAAAACCTCTTTGGGTTCCAGTTTATATTCGGATGCTTCATCGTTGATTCCTGCCAGGAAGTTATGAGAATAATTATTATCTGTATCAATACGAAGTTTGTAATTTCCACTCCAACACAAGGCGGCTCCAATCATACGCCCCGTGTTTTCCTGCGGACGCCCATCCAAAGAGAACATAATCTCCGCATGGTCTCCCTGACCATTGCGAGCTCCATCCATATTCTTTATTGTTTTCATACCCGGCTTCAATGGCTCGGAAGTAACATCCGATTCTGCAATCCAGCTTCCGTGTAAATGCGAAATCCATACGTCTCCTCTACGGATAGGCATACATCCCGAATCAAATCGTTTCAAGACAACCGCTTTCTTTTCTGTATGGGAGATCTCTGCCCACATCTCGATGATATCAGAATTATTATAGGCTTTGTAATTCATCCTCACTTCAAGCGGATAGTACTTATCTCTTAAAGTCACCACTGTCTGTTCTCCGTCTTCTACATTTTTTGTCGTTACATCTTTCACGATAAGATCCAAAGTCATATTTCCATCCGAATGCACCACTTGGAGCGCTGTAGCCGACGAATATTCCGAACCGAACGTTGGATATGCAGGTCTGTTCAGACCTGCCCATATATCATGAATTTGATTTATTTGATCTGGAGTTATTTTATCACCGTAATATGCAAACCGTAAATCTCCATCGTTCTGTGCCGCAAACAGCAACGAGGTATTTTTAGTCGAAATCAAGATATTCCGGTCCCACGCATACATTGAGACCACACTCCATATACACGCCAATGTCACAAAAAGAATTTTCTTCATCATACTTTATTTTATAATTTAACTAGAATCCGCAAAACCACCCGTTCGCACTTTCAAAACGAAATGATTTAATTTTTCCAATATTTCCAAAACGAAGCGGTTCGTTTTGGGAACATCACAATATCACTTTTTACATAAGTTCTCTTAGGACGAACGCTGCATTAAAAGATTTTTCCAATGTATCAACAAAAAGCCTTTCCCAAAATGGATATTATAAGCTACCGGATGGGCTAATGATTCAATGGGGAAAAAAAGCTGGCGGTAGTTCATATCAGGGAACTATTACGTTGCCACTTTCTTTCTATGATGATTATTATTCATTGGCGTGTAGTGCTATCAAAGGTAATACGATTGATCTATCAAGTTGGGTTGTTAATTATTTAAAGAAAACTAAGTCTAGTTTCAACTATATATGTACTTATGCAGCAGAAGGAAACGGACAATCTAGCTCGGAATTTCATTGGATTGCAATAGGACGTTGGAAGTAGTATAAATTTGTAACATAAAGATAACAATGAACGATTTTAGTAGAAAAATAGTAGTAGCTTTAATAGTCATTTTCTTGCAAAGTTCTCTTAGGACGAACGCTGCATTAAAAGATTTTTCCAATGTATCAACAAAAAACCTTTCTCAAAACGGATATTATAAGCTACCGGATGGGCTAATTATACAATGGGGCTATTCATCTACATCCGGCAGAAATAAAACGGTTTATTTACCAGTATCTTTTTATGATACTTATTACACAGTAGTGATTTCAATGAAGCGAAAAGAGGATAGCACAACTAATCTCACGTCAGACGTTTGGAATCAAAGTAAATCATCATTTATAATGTATGGGCTATTCCATGCGACAGATATTAATAACGGAGCTTATACGGGTGGGTTCAACTGGCTTGCTATTGGTCGTTGGAAGTAGAAAATATTATAACATCAATTTGAATATGAAGGATTTTAGTAGAAAAGTAGTAATGTTTTTAATAGTCGTTTTTGCACAAAGTTCTCTTAGGACGAACGCTGCATTAAAAGATTTTTCCAATGTATCAACAAAAAGCCTTTCCCAAAATGGATATTATAAGCTACCGGATGGGCTAATGATTCAATGGGGGCTTTCAGAAGTTGCAGGTTCAAGTAGGACAATATACCTTCCTGTTTCATTTTATGATACCTATTACAGTCTTGTCACAAATGTAACAAAATCACAAGGAGCAACAATGTCAGTCGTTTCATCTTCAATACTATTCACAACAAAATCTAATTTTGTTGTGAATGGTACTTATCAATATGAAAATGGCGATTATGGATATTTGCAATCAACCGAGAAAATTTATTGGTTGGCTATTGGTCGTTGGAAGTAGAAAATATTATAACATCAATTTGAATATGAGGGATTTTAGTAGAAAAGTAGTAATAGTTTTAATAGTCATTTTTGCACAAAGTTCTCTTAGAACTAATGCAATTTTATTAGATGGTTATAATTTGGGACAAAATGGATACGTAAAATACTCGGATGGTTTTTTGATTCAATGGGGATATAATTCCGGTTCTACAGTTCTAAATTTAAGAGTTAATTTACCTATTGCTTTTTATAATTCATCATATATAGTAACAGGTAACGTAAAGAAAGCAAGTACAGATTCTAATGTATATGCAATATGTCCAACCAGTTTATATACTACTTATTTTTATGTAGATAGAAATTTCGCTTCACCAAGTGGGCCGGGGACTACTTCAGGGGCTTTTTTTTGGACGGCAATCGGACGTTGGAAATAAACAAGTATAATTATGAAAGAACAAAAAATGTATTGGAAAAATGGATTCTACGATGAATTGGTAGAAGGTGCAGTAGAAATTACTGAAGAATATTATAATCAACTTTTAAACGGTCAATCAACCGGTTTGCAGATCGCTGAAAACAATAATGGGTTTCCCATTTTGATCGAATATGAATTTACTATTGAAGATATTAAAAATCAAAAGTTAGAATCATTACGCGAATACGACGCGTCTAAATCGGTGAATCAGTTTAGTATTGATAATGTATTCGGTTGGTTAAACAAAAGTGATCGTGTAGGGCTTGTGAACTCAATAAATATTGAGAAAGAAGCCGGGCGATCTGAAACAAGTATTTGGATTGGTGATACAAGGTTTGTCTTATCAATCGAAAGAGCTATTGACATTTTACAACAGCTAGAATTGTATGCCCTTGCTTGTTTTAACACGACACAAAGGCATACGAAGGCTATTCAACAGCTAGAGACAAAAGAGGAAATTGAAGCATACAACTATTATGTAGGCTATCCGGGGAATTTGAGTTTTGCCGGATAACCTACTTTGAAATTGTAGTTTTCTACTTCTGTAATAGTCTGCAATGATCTGACTGCTGCAATGTGCGATTGTGTTACATTGTAGCAGTTTAATGCATACATTTCAATCTCATCCAGCATTGATAAAGCGTCAGAAATTGGAATGATATACTTTGTTGCGTCATACCACAATACCGTGTTTGTTTTACCCATTTGTTTTTCAATCGAAATTGAGTTAAATAATCCAACACGTGTACTTTTATCAAACCACATAACATTCTCGCCTAAAACAAGAGAATTGACATCTTCCGATTTGTCAAACTCCTGTATTTCAGCAACTTTATTTTTTATTACATCTTCAAATGAGTACTCATATTCTACCAAAATAGGATACCCGTTTTGATTATCAACTATAAGTAACCCGGCTGATTGACCGTTTAAAAGTTGATTGTAATATTCTTCAGTAATTTCTACTGTACCTTCTACTAATTCGTCGTAGAATCCATTTTTCCAATACTTCATAATGATTATATTTTTAAATTATTTCCAACGTCCTATTGTTAACCAGTCAAAAGATTCTTGTGATAATCCAGTAGTACCCCCACTTGCATAATTTCTATT